>CAIOZW010000428.1 GCA_903862855.1 uncultured Acidobacteriota bacterium | reverse complement strand
TCGATTATATCCTCCAGGCAACCCACTGAAATCTAGATTTACAGTTGGTGAGTTGCTGACCGCACTTGGGATTGGTGTTCCGATTACTCCCCAGTCGGCCGAAAAGGACATGGCACTCAGACTGACCGACTTCTCATCATCGCGAAAATAGAGATCCCCAATCAGGGCGTTGTGGGAGATTGGCACCCCATCGCTGTTCTCGGCAACGACCAATATATATCCTGGAATGTCAGGGTCGACATCTGCAGCCTCGAATGAATAGGTCTGATTCTGGATCAGTCTGGCCTTGTAGTCGGCCACTGAGCAGAGTGCCGAGACAAAGAAGAAGTGGACGATGACGCTGCGTGTCGGATGGGTGTTGGTCAGATTGACCGTTGTATTCTTGATGGCTGAGTTCGAACTGTCCGAATTGTAGTAGTTGAAGACGAGCAACGAGCCGGCCTTGTTATCGCTGGCCTCTGAGGTCGAAGGGAAGGTTGCGCCGGGATCGGCGGCGAAGGCATTGGATGATAGAAGGAGGGTGGTTGCAATCAGCGCCAGGGCTGATACGGCCATTTTGAGGTTGCGGTGCGAGGAATGCATGAGTAAATATTTCTCCTGTGGTCAAAGGCTGACGGCTCGTAATCTGCCGAGCTTGGATGGGCCATGCTCTTTGCCACTATAAGTCAGTGGTTGTGGAAGACCTGTTCCGGGGGAATTCTTGCGGGATCTGACCAGCCTGTTCATCACCGGCTTTCCTGTAATGTTGCTGAAGACATCATATGAGAAGCACAGGTGAGAGGCGCGGGGGTATCTCACTGGTCAGATTTGATTTTTGGCGTGTGTAGCAGAACTTGTTAGTATGTTAATCTGCCTTTTGGCGGTTATCCTTGGGGAGGCAATCCGCTCTTCAACTCGAAGAATTTATATCACGCTAAAAGAGTTTAGTGCAAGCACTTTTTATAAGATTAGAAGACAGGTCGTCCGTTGACTCTGAGGATGACCTTTGCTGAACCAGGGAGTTCGTTAATGGAGTACGAGCGATTTGCAGAGAGGCTCTACCAGACGGGGATCCTCAGTGATCCCTGGGTCGAAGGTCGCCAGCGGTTCAGTCAGAGAGCCTGGACGATACCGGACCCCCAGTTGGAGGAGATGTATCGGATTGGGGAGAAGATGACGCAGGTGGTCGAGGAGATGGCAGTGATGATCAGGGAGGATCACTCGCTGCTTGACCGCTATTTTATGCTGACGCCGTGGCAGAAGATGATGTGGCTATCGGCTGAGGGGAGGTGGCACGGAATAGCCCGGGTCGATCTCTTCCAATGTCAGGATGGGCGCTGGCAGGTATGCGAGATCAACTCAGATACGCCATCTGGAGAGGCTGAAGCGATTCTGATCAATCGGATTGTCAGGCAGACTGTCGAGGAGGAGGGGCGAGGCGTTCCCCCCGGAGGAAGCGATCCCAACCGGCAATTTGAGGAGCGTTTCTGGGAGATGCTGGTGGCATCCGACCGGTCAGGGAGAGGGGGAAAGGAGGGGCCGCAGCGGATCGGGGTCCTCTATCCAACCGATCAACCGGAGGATCTCTCATTGGTCGCACTCTACCGTTCGTGGTTTGAGAGACGTGGCTGCCGGGTTACGCTTGGGTCACCTTATAATCTGGGTTTGGCAGGTGATGGGTGCGTGACACTGATCGATGAGCCGGTCGATCTGCTTCTGCGCCATTACAAGACTGACTGGTGGGGGGAGCGAGAGGTAATCTGGAGCACCCAGGGGGCCTATCCCGACCCTGATCCGCTGGAGAGGGAGTTGTCGTTGCTGCTGGCGGCGGAGAGGGCCGGGCGGGTGACGGTTGTCAATCCTTTTGGCGCCGTCGTTTCGCAGAACAAGCTCTCGATGGCCTTTATCTGGGAGCATCGCGACCAGTTCCCGAAGGCTTCGCAGCAGTGGATCGCCGACTATCTCCCGGAGACTCACCGGATGATCGATCTCGATCCGGCCAGACTTAACCAGGAGGATTGGGTTCTCAAGTCGGTCTATGGATGCGAAGGGGATTCGGTGGTTGTTGGCCGGTTTGTCAGTGATGAGGTCTGGCGCCAGGCGATCGCCCAGGCTCTCCCACGCCATTGGATCGTTCAGCGTTATTTCGATGTCGCCCCACTCTCACCCAACCTCGATGAGAGTGATCAATATGCCGGATGGCTTCCAAATCACGGTATATTTGTCGTCGGTGGCAGAGCGGCCGGGATCTACACGAGGCTCTCTCCGCGGGCCACCGACTACCTTGCCGTGACCATACCGGTCTTCAGCAGGTCATCAGTCACCTAGTCTGATCCGCACGCCACCGCGCAGCATGCGAGGCATTCCAAAGGTTTCGAGAGGCGTCCGGGCGACGATGTAGCGTTGATCGAAGAGGTTCTGGGCGGCGACAAACAGTTCGATGTACCGGCCAACTGGACGTGCGAGATTGAGGTCGAAGATTGCCAGGCGATCGAGAGGGAAGAGATTGCGGTCATCATCAAACTGGCGACTGGCAGCGCGAAACTGGAGGGCGGCGGTGATTTTGCCGGGGCGCGCGTAGATGGTCTGCAGAGTGAACTGGTGGCGGGGAACCTGGGGGATGACCAGTCCAACGAGCGTCGGATCCTGCGGAGCGGCCAAGACACTGGTCGAGGCGAAGAGATAGCCTCCGGTAAGGCGCCAGTTTGAGGTGAGTCGGAACTCCGCCTCGGCTTCGATACCGTTCGAGCCTGTGCGGCCAAGGTTGCGACGCTGGCGGGTGATGAGAGTTGGCGTCACCGATTCGGTGAAGTTGACAACCGGGTTACTGATCCTCGTCAGATAGCCGGTGAGACGGAGGTGGGTCCGTCCGGACAGATGCCAGTCTGCTCCGATCTCGCCTCCAGTAAGTCGCTCGGCGGTGAGATTCTCATTGGCGCGTGTCAGGGCATCGCCGACCCGGAATTCGCGGTAGAGTTCATTGAGAGTCGGTGCACGAAAGGCGCGGTAGGTTGCCGCACGGAGGGTCACCTCAGCGGATGGACGATAGAGCAGTGCGAGGCGCGGACTGAAGGCGGTGGCAGTTCGGGTCGGAAAGAAGCGCGGGGACTGGATTCCACTGGAAAGGTTGCGCTGGACACTGGCCGCCGATGAGTCACGCCACTGGTCGAAGCGTGCGCTGGCCGACAACTGCCAGCGGGGTGAGATGGCAACCAGATCCTGCAGAAAGACGCCGGCACGTCGCTGGCGGCCCCCGGAGCTGTCAAAACGGATCGGCCGGCCGGCAGTATAGACGGTCTCATCACTCGTTCCACGGACTCCGCGAAGATCTGTTCCACCAACCAGTGTATGGCGGGTGAGGATGGTTCGCGTCCAGTTGAATGATAAACCGGCATCTCGGGCCGGGATAGACTGGAGTCGGGTTGGCAGCTCGGTGGCGCGATTGGCGGCGACCGAGGTGAAGCTCTGATGAAAACGCTGCTGGTTGGCAAAGAGCGCAACATTCCAGGTGCTTCCATCCGCTGTCCGTGTGCGTCCGGCAATGGCTACCGACTCGGTCGCCGTATCGTTCCATTGCTGTCTGGTTCCGTTGCGACGATCTTCGTCAAAGAGTGTTCCACGAACCCAGGCAGATGTCTCATCATCGTGATGCCAGGTCAACCGGGTTGTGAGCAGCCGGTGGCGCGAGCGGGCCCGGTCGTCGGCCGGTCCACGCTGCAGGGGGCTGAGCAGGTAGTATCCGCCAGTCCTGAAGGATTCACCGCTGATCGTCGCTTCGAGCCTTCTCCAGCGCTGACCGGCAAAGAAATTGAAGTCGTGAGTTTCGCGATCGCCAATCGATCCCTCGGCATTGATGGTCGGGCCATTCACCTTGCGGCTCACGACGTTGATGACTCCACTCAGGGCGTCTGATCCATAGAGATCGGATCCACCACCACGGACTACCTCGATCTGTTCGACCGCCTGGCGAGGAAGGCGCGACCAGTAGACCCATCCGCCAAAAGCATCGTTGAGTGGAATCCCGTCATTGAGAACCAGGGTTCGGCTCGCACCGGTCGCCCCGGCACCGCGGAGTGAGACTCCCTGGGTGGTCGGGTTGGCAACGATACTACTCGTGCGCCGAAAGATGCTGAAACCTGGTACTTGTCGAAGCAGATCATCGAAGGTCTGGGCGGCAGCCGCTGCCACCTCGACTCGCGAAAGAGCGGTCACACTCGCCGGCGCATCGATCAGTCGTAATTCAGTCCTTCCAGGAGTGACGGTGATCGCCTCCGAGAGCAGGGCCGCTTCAAGTTCGATTCGCAGGGATGAGGTTCGCTCT
>CAIOZW010000427.1 GCA_903862855.1 uncultured Acidobacteriota bacterium | reverse complement strand
GGCGGCGTGGCGAAATTATGGAGCCGCGGTGCGAAGCGATTCGAAGATCGGCCGCGAGATGCAGCTCCAGGTCTCACTGGCCGTCTCGATGGCCAACGGCTGTCGTTACTGTACCGTTCACCAGATCGTCGGTCTCCGACGTCAGGGCGTCGATCCCGGCAAACTGCTCTCGATGCGCAAGGACGACTCGGCTCTCACCAGTCGTGAACTGGCCGCCGTCCGCTTTGCCCGCCAACTGACCGTTGGGCCCGCCTCGATCACCGATCCTGACTTTCAGGCCCTCCGCAAGGAGTTTGGAGACTATGGAGCACTCGAAGTCGTTCTCCAGACCGGTGCCTTCAGCTTCATGAACCGGTTTACCGACAATCTGCGGCTGCCTTCAGAGGATGAGGCCATCCACGTCTACCGGAGCGTCTTCGGCGAGAAGTAGGCGGAGGTCCGGGCAAGTTACTGCTTCGGCTTTGTTGCCCGCTCGCGCAGCGCCCGCTCCGCCTCGTCGAAAGCTCCTCCCTCGACCTTACCAATGCGGAGCGCGGCCTGGTAGGCCTCGATGGCATCGGCAGAGAGCCGCTCGGCCAGTGCCGGATTGTTCTCGGCGATGAAATCCATTATGCGCCCCGCCGCGACATAGCTCCGCTGTGCAAGCCACTGCTCCGTCTCCGGTGAGGCATTCTTGACCGCCTGCCGGTAATACTCGACGGCGGCAAAGAGCGCCTCTTCGACCCGGTCCGCATCCTCAAGGCTCGTTGCCTGCTTGCTTGCCACCTCGGCCAGTCCAAAGAGAACCCGGGCATTGTTTGGATTCTCCCGGAGGGCCGTCTCAAGCAGCAGCCGGGCGCTCTCATAACTACGCGCCTTCATGAGCCGATCTGCATCGACGATCTGTGAGACCAGTTTCTCGTCGGCATTGCCAATCGTCGGCTTGGGTGCCGGTGCCAGCGTCGCCTCCGTGCGCAGCTTCTTGACCCGTTCCAAACGCGTCGCATACTCGGTCAGCCGCGCTCCCTCACGTGTGAAATCGATGTTCTTGAGCAGGGTCGCAAAGTAGTCACGAATATTGACTCCAACCGGCTCGAAGGCCTTGATCTGCTCATAGAAATGGTAGACCAGGACAGCCCCACGGTCATACCCGAGGCTCAGATCATAGAGTGCCTCATCCTCGCTCGAAGGCCGTCTGGCCGCCAGTCCAACCACATCCATCCGCGCATCCGTCGCCCTTACCAGCGAATCGGTGAGCAGAAAATAGGCGCTCCGCTGGGCATACTCCTGATCGAGCCGCTCTCCTCGCGTCTCCATCAGTTTTCGCAGATCACCGCGAATGGCCGCGACCTCGCGCACCTGCCGCTCTGTCAGCGGATCGATGACAAACGAGATGAATGCCCGCCGCATCGCTTCAACATTGGGCTCGACCGTCGGACCGAGCAGCAGAAAGTAGGTATCCCTGACAATCCGCAGGTTGGCCGCTCCCGTCGCATTGAGGAGATCCGGAAGGATCACAAACTGACGGATCCGGTTGGGGATGACGATCCGCTCTACGGGTACACCCTTCTTCGGCTTCTCTGTCCGGCGCGGTACATAGAGTGGTGGCAGCTCGAGCACCGGTTCAGTATGCAGATAGGTCAGCACCGTCCCCAGGGCGAGTCCGGCCGATGGACCATAGGTCTCCGCAACCTTGCCGTAGGTCTCGATATACTTTGGGAGCAGCCGTGAGAATCCCGTCTCACGGTAGAACTCTTCCAGAATCAGCGCAAAATCGGTGATCTCCCGCACATCCTCCGGCAGTCGGTCGGCCGCCACATCGATGGTGAATGCCGGTGGATCGGTCATCGAGAGCGCCAGGCTCAGGTATGGCGCCACTGCCGCCGCATCATTCGCCCCCTTGCGGTGCGCCTGAAAGTAGCTGCGGATACGCTGCACGAGCTCCGGTCGAATTCTGCTCAGATCATTCCGCATCTGCTGACGGACTACGGAGAGCGCTCGCCCCCCCGGCTCATAATCGTAGCCGCCGATATTGAGCGCCGCCATCATGACGATCACCCGCTTGTCGATCGCAATGATCGTATTGACATCTTCAAGGGTCAGGTTCGGCCGATCGGCAAGGGCCAGCTTTTTGCGATCGATCTGGGGTCGCGCTCCGGTTACCGCACCTGTCGATGTTGATGATGCCGGTTCCGCCTTTGGCGCTGGAGACTGTGCAAACACAGCCGACGCCACTGTCAGAAGCAGAACCAGGGTCTGGAAATTGACAATCCTCTTATTCATTGACTTGACTACCTTCCCTGAAATCACCGTCCCACCAATAAATTCTATTCATACCGCAAAGCCTCGATCGGATCCAGTCGGGCCGCCTTCCACGCCGGCCAGAGGCCAAAGGCGATCCCCAGTCCAACCGAGACTCCAAAACCAACCAAAGGCGCCCAGAGGGGAACGTAGGTCGGCAGAAAGAGCTTGACAAGCTGCGCAGTCAGCCACCCAAGCAGAATTCCCAGCACTCCCCCCATGCCGGTCAGAGTTGCCGCTTCGACCAGAAACTGGATGATGATGTCCCGACGCCGCGCCCCGATCGCCTTGCGGACCCCGATCTCCTTTGTCCTCTCCGTCACGCTGACCAGCATGATGTTCATGACCCCGATCCCGCCAATCAGCAGCCCGACACTCGACACGGCGACCATCAGCAGAAATATTCCTCCCGTGATCGCCTTGAACTGCCTGATGATCCCCTCCGAAGTCTGGACTCCGAAGTTGTCGGGTTGATCATAGGGAACCTTGCGGCGCTTTCTCAGTACCTGACGAATCTCGTCAACCGCCTCATCGATCCTTCCCGGCGCCGCCTGGGCAATAACGAAATTCTCCTTGACATTCGGATAGATCTTCCTGATCGTCAGGTAGGGAATAAAGACCGACTTGTTCTCATTGCCCGGATCGTCTGCCGGCTGCAGAAAACTGTCGCGCTGCTTGAGCACCCCGATGACCCGGTAGTTCCGGCCATTAATCGTCAGCTCCCGTTCAAGTGCATTGACATTCGGGAACATTGTATTGGCGACATCCCGCCCGATCACACAGACATCGGCACGATTCGTATTCTCACCATCGGTGAAGAAGCGCCCCTCGGTGACATCGACTACTCCCATCCGAAAATATGGGGGAGAGGCCCCCTGAACCGTCGCGTTGACCATCTCCGTATCCTGATAACGGATCTTGACGCGCTCCGCCATTGGCCCCTGCAGAAAATCGACCGGAGACATGAATGCCGCAACATTGAGGACCGATGGACACTCCTGCTCGATCGCCAGCGCATCATCCCCGCTGATCGGCTTGCGCATTCTCTCCTCAGCCGAGGGATTGAAATTGAACCCGGGATCAAACTTGAAGACGTAGATCGAGTTGGTGCCAAAGGCTTCGATCTCTCCCGAGACCCGTTCCTCGATGCCCGAGACCAGCGCGGCAATGACAATCACCGTCATTGTTCCGACGACGACTCCAAGAATTGTCAACATTGAACGAAGCTTGTTGATGCGCAAAGTGTCGAGCGCCATCAGCAGATTCTGGTAAAAGTCATGCCTTCTCACGGTAATGCCTCTTGGAACACTGCCTACTCGGAACGCAGGGCGACGATCGGGTCGAGACGCGACGCACGCCAGGCCGGATAGACTCCGGCAAGCAGCCCGACCGAACCGGAGACGATCAGGGCCACCGCGACGGCAAACAGCGGCAGCGACGTCGGGATCGGGGTCAGTGTCGCTACCAGCTTCGCCAGTAACTGTGCCATCAGTACTCCCACCCCACCCCCCACCAGAGAGAGGGTCGTCGACTCGGCGAGAAACTGACTGAGGATATCGCGACGACGCGCCCCAAGGCTCTTCCGCAAGCCGATCTCCTTCGTTCGCTCCGTCACACTGACCAGCATGATATTCATGATCACGATTCCCCCAACGACCAGGGCAATCGAAGTCACCCCGACCGCAACCATCTGGATTGTCCCAAAGATCTTCTCACGCAGATTGTTGACCGCCGTTGGGGTTATGATCCCGAAATTGTCCTTCTCACTCGGCCCGAGGCGGCGCCTCGTTCGCATGATGACCCGCACCTCGTCGATCGCTTCATCATAGGTGGCCGGACTGCTCGAGCTGACAAAGATCTGGATCGAGCGACGGTTGCCATAGATGTTCATGAAGGTCGTCAGCGGGATGGAGACATATTTATCGCGTGACTGGCCGAAGACTGAGCCGGTCGCCTCGGCAACTCCGATGATCTCGAACGGGCGGCCGTCGATTCGGATGCGCTCGCCGATCGGACTTCGGGTCGGAAATAACCGCTCCGCAATATCGGCGCCAATGAAACAGACCGTTCGGCCTGTCTCCTCTTCACTCGGGGTGAATGAACGGCCCGTCTCGATCGTCCGGTTCTGAATCTCGATCATATTGGACGTCAGAGCGAGCAGGCTCACCCCGTAAACCACCTCGTCGGCAAAGCGAACCTCACTCATCTCCTGTTCCTGGCCACCTACCGCGTCGACCACCCCCGAGGCCCGCTCGCGAACCACTCTGAGATCCTCGTAACGGACCTCCTTGTTGCGCCGCCGTGCCTGATCATATGCCTCGAGGCTCGCAAAATCCTCGATCGAGTATTGCTGGATGCTGAAGGCATTGGTGCCGATGTTGGCGATCTTGTCATCAACATATTTGTTGAAGCCTTCGATCAGCGAAACGACCACGATCACCGTCGCCACGCCAAATATTACTCCCAGCAGGGTCAGAAATGATCGCAGCTTGTGGGCAAGGATTGCCGCAATCGAGATCCGCAGGGCCTCGAGCATCATCATTGCGGAGTCGCCTTTTCGAGATAGACCCGTTTCATAACCACCTTGTTCGCCGCCCGCTGAGAGCGCGGATCACTGGGCAGAGTCGCAATCCGGCTCACCGTCTCCAGTCCATCGATCACCTCGCCAAAGACCGTGTAGCGGCCATCCCACTCCGGATGATTGGTCAAAGAGATGAAGAACTGGCTGGTCGCGCTGTTCAGATCACTGCCAAGCCGGGCCATCCCAACCGTCCCCCGGACAAACTTCCGGACGCTGAACTCCGCCGGCACTCGCAACTGGTCCGGCAATCCCTTTCCCCAATCCTCGGGCCGGCCATTGCGAGTCTGCGGATCTCCGCCCTGAATCAGATTGTCGGGAATGAGTCGATGAAAGCCCAGGCCATCATAGAATTTTTCGCGCGTCAACTTCTTGAAGTTGGCAACGTGGAGCGGAGCGACATCCGGATAGAAGCGGATTCTTATCTTTCCATATTCGGTCTCGATGACCGCCTGTTCAGCATCGACAACCGATGGATCCGGGGTCGCCAGCGGCGGCATGCGCATCTCGCGTGAAGCCTCCCTTCGCTCACCCTCTCCGCCACTCTCCGTCACGCTCTCCGGCTTCGATGAACAGGCCACCCCAACCGCGAGCAACAGCAACACTAACAGCCCTTTGATACTTCTTAATCCCACTTCACTGACCCCTTCTCACGATAACTTGTTCCTGAGGATCTCATTGACCGCCTTTGGATTGGCCTTCCCACCGGAGGCCTTCATCACCTGGCCGACAAAGAATCCAATGAGGGCCGTCTTGCCGGCCCGGTATCCTTCGACCTCTTTTGGATTGGCGGCAATCACCTCATCGACGATTCCCTCGATTGCCGAGGTATCGGTGATCTGGACGAGTCCCTTCGCCTCGATGATCCTCGCGGGAGACTCACCGGTCGCAAACATCTCCGGGAAGATCTCCTTGGCAATCTTACCCGAGATTGTCTTGTCATCGATCAACCTGATCAGGGATCCAAGCTCCCCGGCGCTGATACGACAATCGACGATCTCGACGCCTGCCTGGCGGAGTTCACGGAGAAGTTCGGTGAGAATCCAGTTGGCGGCCGCACGATGATTTCCGGCGGCCTT
>CAIOZW010000426.1 GCA_903862855.1 uncultured Acidobacteriota bacterium | reverse complement strand
AGGCTGGAACGAGATGAACGAGATCTTGCGCGGATTGTCGAGCGCGAACCGGATCACCGGTCCAACCTCATCGTTGTTGACCGTGTTGACGAGCGTCGTCACCAGCACGATCTCGACGCCCGCCTCGTGCAGGTTGTCGATCGCCTTCAGCTTCACGTCAAAGAGGTTACCCACCTGACGGTGGCTATTAGCCGCGTTGCCGATACCGTCAAACTGCAGGTAGACATAGCGCAGACCGGCCTCGGCCGCCTTGCGCGCGAACTCCTTCGACTTTGCGAACTCGATACCGTTGGTCGCCGCCTGGACAGAGTTGTATCCGACCTTGCGCGAATACTTGACCGCGTCGATGAAGTACGGGGAGAGCGTCGGCTCACCACCCGAGAACTGCACCGACATCTGGCGGCGCGGCTTGACCTGGATTGCGTTGTCGAGAATCTCGGTGATGTCTTCCCAGCTCAGTTCGTGGACGAATCCAACCTGGTTGGCGTCCATGAAGCAGGGATCGCACATCATGTTGCAGCGGTTGGTCAGATCGATCGTCAGCACCGAGCCGCGGCCATGCTTGATCGTCGAGGAGCCATGCTTGTGAACCTTCGCGTCGTTGTGGGCGTCGATGTCCCGGCCCGGATAGACCGCCTCGATATGCTCGAGGAACTTCGCGTCAACCGCCATCATGTCTTCGTAATGGCCGTGGATCGGGCAGTCCTTGACCATCCAGATCTGGTTGTCACGCTCGATGATCGTCGCCTTGATCTCACCCGGACGATCCTGGATCACCTGGAACGGATCCTCACCATCCTCGATGATCCGCTTGCGGGCCTCCTTGACGCAGGCCGGGCAGAGGCTGTCGGTCACTCGCGGCCAGCCAAGGGTCGGCTTCGTCTTCTGCCACGACTTCTGCAGCGGCTTCTCTGACCACTTTGGCGTGAATGACGGGTTCGGTTTGTACTGATTGAATAATTGGATGGCATTGAAGGTCGCTCCGGCGACGGCCGACAACCCTTTCTCGACGTACTTGACAGGTTTCATATCTCTCCTCAATAAAGGTTTATTGTATGGTTTTACTATCTTTTTATCGCCAACTAAAACTTATCGCCAACTAAAAAGTGAAATCAAGGTCGCTCTGAAAATCAAACTACATGCATTTTCCAGGCCAGAAAAGTGTCTGACCAAGATTGAATAACAAATTCACAGAACAACAACCAAATTCAGGTCTAGCGCGAATAATTGGCAGGGGTTGCGATGCTATCAACGGCAATTTTTGTGTCAAATTTGCCCGCCAAACCTCTTGCCCGTTTGAACCAAACCATTTAATGGAAAAATATTAGCCTATTGACCCACGACGTGCAAATCATCGGCAAGCAAAACGGGTCAAAATGGCAAATTTGGTTATGCATTGCCGCATAGTGAGTACAAATGACACATCTTGAGGTGCGGCTACTCTCCTAATGGTGCTTCCGGGCCAGGCAGGGCTGATGATCCTTGTCTTACGCGCACTTTAAAAGGAGAGGGTGGGGTGATGAGCGGTTGGCTGCTTGAATGAACCAGCGTGATTGATGATAATGGCCTCTTCCGAATTAACCCCGCCGAGTTGAGTTGATAACAGGAGCGAAGATAGAGATGGCTGTAACACCTGAGCAACTGAATCTGAGAGGAATGGTTGACATCCATTGCCACATCCTGCCGGGCGTCGATGATGGAGCGCTGACGCTGGAGGAGTCGCTGGCGATGTGTGAGCTGGCCGCGGCGGATGGAATTGGGACGATTGTGGCGACGCCGCATATGTTTGACGGGGTTCATCAGACACCCGAGAAGAGCCTCATCCAGGCAAGGATGGCCGAGTTGCGGCAGCGGCTCAATGGTTTGCTCGAGATTCTTCCGGGTGGGGAGGTGCGTTACAGTTATGAGATATTCCAGGAGGCGCCCGATCCGCAGACGAAGATCAGGTTGAACGGGACGTCCTATATGCTGCTCGAGTTTCCATTTCAGGCGGTTCCGCCGAACATCGAGATGACGATCTTTCAGATTCTGAATGCAGGGATCACGCCGGTGATAGCGCATCCGGAGCGGAACAAGCGGATTCAGGAGAAGCCGGAGGTGCTGGCCGATCTGGTCGAGCGGGGAGCGCTGGCGCAGTTGGATGCGGGGAGTCTGACAAAGAGTTTTGGGCCGGAGCCTTATCTGTCGGCGAAGCGGATCGTCGAGGCAGGGCTGGCCCATTTCATTGCGACGGACGCGCACCATCAGGATCGGCGTCGGCCGAATCTCTCGAGTGCGGTAGCGGTGGCGGCCGACATAGGCGGGATTGAGTATGCGCGAGCGATGGTGCTGGCCAACCCGACGGCGTTGATCCAGGACCGGGGGATCCCATACCAGTTGGAATGTGATATGGATGCGCTGCGCGGGAAGCGGCGGAAGAAGAGCTGGTTTCAGTTCTGGAAGTAGGAATGGAGAGGTTGCGAAAGGGGGAAGGGAAGATGAGGAGAGTCTGGCGATTGGCCACCGTGGTGGCGCTGGTGAGCGGATTGTGCCTGATGGTGAGTGCGAAGCCGCAGTGGCAGAAGCGGACGCTCGCCAACGGGCTGGAGGTGATCGTGATCGAGAATCGTTCGGTGCCGCTGGTGACGGTCGAGATCGCGGTGAAGAATGGTGCTTACACCGAGACGCCGGAATATAACGGTCTCTCCCACCTCTACGAGCACATGTTCTTCAAGTCGAACGAGAAGTCGCGGGAGAAGGGTTATCACGACCGGTCGTCAGAGCTGGGGATGCTCAGCAATGCGACGACGCGCGAAGAGGTCGTCAACTACTATACGACAACGATCAAGACGGGGACGCGTGAGGCGATGCTGGTCATGCGCGATTCGATCCGCTATCCGCTCTTTGATGAGCAGGAGTTCAACCAGGAGATCCAGGTAGTGCTGGATGAGCTGGCGCAGCATCGGTCGAATCCGTTCTATTATCTGATCGAGGCGGTCGATTCGCGGCTCTGGTACAAGTATCCCTCACGGAAGCGGCCGGGCGGGTTGCCAGAGACGGTGGCGAAGGCGACACCGGAGATGATGCGGATGATCCAGAAGAAGTACTATGTGCCGAACAATTCGGCGCTGGTCATCTCGGGAGATGTCGCGGCGGCGGAGATCTTCCGGATGGCCGAGGAGATCTTCGGGGACTGGAAGCGTGGAGAGGATCCGTTCGCCAGGGATCCGATTCCGAAGCATCCGCCGCTGGTGAAGGACGAGGCGGTGATCGTCACCCAGCCGGTCAATGCGGCGACGATCCAGTTTGGGTATCACGGGCCATCGACGGATCTCGATCCGGCGGCGACCTATGCGGCGGACGTCTTCTCGTTCATTCTGCGCCAGCCTAATTCGAGATTCTCGCGTGAACTGATCGACACGGGGCTGAGTACGGGAGCAGGGCTCAACTACTATACGCAATTGAATGTTGGCCCGATCGGGTTGATGGCCCAGACGACGCCGGAGCGGCTGAAGGAGACGGTGCGGGCGATCAACCGGCAGATCGAACTCTTTACGACTCCAGACTATTTCACGGATGAAGAGCTGGAGAGTGCGAAGACACTGCTCGATGTGAACGAGATCTACGATCGTGAGAAGCCGTCGGAGTATGCGCACACGGTCAGTTTCTGGTGGGCCAGTTCCGGGCTCGACTACTATGCCAACTACATCGAGAATCTGCGGAAGGTGACGCGGACAGACATCACTCGGTATGTCGAGCGATACATCAGAAACAAGCCGCGGGTAGTGGCGGTACTGATCTCGGCGGAGGATCAGCAGCGGATTGGGTTGAACGAGGCCGATCTGCAGGTGCGTGAGAAGGAGGAGGCTCCGGTGGAGAAGGGGAAGGCGGGAGAGACGAAGTCCGCAAAGCCCGGGAGCGTGAAGGCGAAGGGTACCAGGCCGAAGAATTAGATTGGGAGGTGTCGGGTGAGCAACAAGAGATGCTTAAGGCTGATCGAGGGACTGCTGGTT
>CAIOZW010000425.1 GCA_903862855.1 uncultured Acidobacteriota bacterium | reverse complement strand
CACCTGCGATCGGGGGCGGTTGCTCGACCTGGTCGAGAACTTCACGCTCTTCTCCGAGCACAAGGCGGGGCTGGTGAAGGTGCTCGGGCAGAACCACCAGTACCTTGGCGTCAACAATGCGATTGCGTCGATGCTGGAAGCCCGCAAGATGGGCCACGGGCGTGGCGGGGTCTTCTGGCAGACGCAGGGCAGTGGGAAGAGCTTCTCGATGGTCTTCTTTGCGCAGAAGGTGCTGCGCAAGCTGGCCGGCAACTGGACCTTCGTGATTATCACCGACCGGGTAGAGCTGGACGATCAGATCGCCAAGACCTTCAAGACGGTCGGCGCGGTGAGCGAGGCCGAGGGCGACCAGTGCCACGCGGTGAGCGGGGCGCATCTGCGGGAGCTGCTGCGCGGCAATCATCGCTATGTCTTCACGCTGGTGCACAAGTTTCAGACGCCCGAGGCGCTGACCGATCGTTCGGACGTGATCGTGCTGACGGACGAGGCGCACCGCAGCCAGTATGACACGCTGGCGCTCAATATGCGGGCGGCATTGCCGCGGGCAATGTTTCTGGCCTTCACCGGCACGCCGCTGATCGCGGGTGAGGAGCGTACCCGCGAGGTCTTCGGTGATTATGTATCGATCTATGATTTCCAGCAGTCGGTAGAGGATGGCGCGACGGTGCCGCTCTTTTACGAGAATCGGACGCCGGCGCTGGAACTGGTCAATCCGGATCTGAACGACGAGATCTATGCCCTGATCGAGGCGGCCGACCTCGATGCCGAGCAGGAAGAGAAGCTCGAAAAGGTGCTGGGGCGGCAGTATCACCTGATCACGCGTGATGATCGGCTGGAGACGGTGGCTGTCGACATCGTACGCCATTTCCTGGGGCGTGGTTTCGTGGGCAAGGCCATGGTGGTCTCCATCGACAAGGCCACCGCCTTGAGGATGCACGACAAGGTGAAGACGCACTGGGCGGCGGAAACGGCGCGGGTGCGGAAGGAGCTGGACCGTCATGATCTGTCCGCGGAGAAAGAGGCGGCGCTTCGGCAGCGGCTGGAGATTCTGACCTCGACCGACATGGCATTGATCGTCTCGCCCGGGCAGAACGAGATCGAGCAGATGAAGAGGCTCGGCCTCGAAATCGAGCCGCACCGGCGGCGCATGAACGAGTCGCAGCCGGGGCTGGACGAGAGGTTCAGGGATACGGCCGATCCGCTGCGCCTGGTCTTTGTCTGCGCGATGTGGCTGACCGGTTTCGATGCGCCGAGCTGTTCGACGGTCTATCTCGACAAGCCGATGCGCAATCACACGCTGATGCAGACGATCGCGCGGGCCAACCGGGTCTTTCCGGAGAAGCACAGCGGGATGATTGTCGATTACGCGAATGTCTTCGCTTCGCTCGAGCAGGCGCTGGCCATCTATGGTACCGGCAAGGGTGGAACGAATCCGGTCAAGGACAAGGCGCAGCTGGTCGCCGATCTGGGCGGGGCGGTGACTGCAGCGACGGCATTCTGTGCGGCTCACGGGGTGGATCTTGCGGCGATGGAGGCCTTGCCGCCAGGTGGTATGGAGCGGCTGGCGGCGGTTGAAGACGCGATCGACGCGCTGATCGGTCCTGATCAGGTGCGGCGCGAGTTTTTCGGCCATGAGAAGTTGGTCGGCACCCTCTATCGGGCCGTGAAGCCCGATCCGGCGGCGGTCGAGTTTTCCGTGCGTGTCGCCGGGATCGTTACGCTGGCGGCGGCAATTCGCGCCAAGCTCAGCCCCAACCCGCCGGACATTGCGACGATCCTTGGGCAGATCTCCGGACTTCTCGACGATTCCATTACCGGGTTGACGATTCGCGAAGGCGGACCGCCGGCGATCGATCTCTCGAAGATCAACTTCGAAGCACTGGCGCAGCGGTTCAAGGAGTCCACGCACAAGAACACCGACCTCGAAGCGTTGAAGGCGGCGATCGCGGCCAGGCTGGAGAAGCTGGTGCGTCTGAACCGGACACGAACCGATTTTGCGGTGAAGTTCGAAGAGTTGATCGAGAGCTACAACAACGGCAGCCGCAACATCGAGCAGCTCTTCGAGGAGCTGCTGAAGCTGTCGAACAGCCTCGACGAGGAGCAGGAACGCCACGTCCGCGAAAACCTGACTGAAGAGGAGCTGGTGATCTTCGACATCCTGACGCGGCCGGCTCCAGAGCTGAGTGCCGCCGAGCGCGACGAGGTCAAGAAGGTCGCGAAGGCCCTGCTGACGAGGCTCAACTCATTGCTGGTGCTCAACTGGCGACAGAAAGCAGCGGCACGATCGACGCTCAAGCTGGCGATTGAAGACACGCTCGATAGCCTGCCCGAGAGCTATGACGGCCCGCTCTATGCGCAGAAGTGCTCGGCGCTTTTTGAGCATGTCTATGAGAGCTATCCGGAGCGAAACTCTGGAGTGTACGCATCCTGATGTGTTAGCAAAGATACAGAATCGCTAGAACTCATCCCAAAACCCTCTTCAAAGTGATAAGGGCACAGGCCATATGAATCAGAGCTGTAAATACTTTGGCAGATCTTTCATACCGTACCGTCAAGCGACGAAAATTTTGGGGGCTTCCGGGTTTTGT
>CAIOZW010000424.1 GCA_903862855.1 uncultured Acidobacteriota bacterium | reverse complement strand
TATTCAGGACGATAGATGTGGCCGGGGAGAAGGGTCCGATCGACCCACGACGGCAGGCTTCCTTCACGGGTCAGATCGCCGGCTGCATAACCGGGTGCCGGAACAAGTTTAAGCAGCAACCAGTATCCGCCAAGCAGGAGAGCCGCGAGTCGCCAGATGGCCGGACGGCCAAGTCTGAGGTAGATGATTGCCGCAAACCCATAGCAGAGGGCGATGCGCTGCAGGACTCCAGGAATGCGAAGATTCAGAAGTCGCCCGAGCGGGTCGGAGGTGGGAGGAAACCAGTTCAGAAAGAGGCCAATCGCAAAGATAAGCAGTGTCCGGCGGGCGATCTTCCAGTAGAGGTCAGCCATCGTTCCACCGGCGGACCGGCGCTTCTCGAGAGCGATCGGAATGGACAGTCCGACGATCAGCAGAAAGAATGGGAAGACCAGATCGGTCGGTGTCCATCCATGCCACTCGGCGTGTCTGAGGGGCGGATAGATCGACTGCCAGTCGCCGGCGTTGTTGACCAGCACCATTGCGGCAATGGTGATGCCACGGAAGATATCGAGCGAAAGGAGCCTCTCGCGCTGTTCGGTCTCAGTATTGGCAGACATGGTCCAAATTCCCCCTTGTCATCTTGAGTCAGGCAGAGTGCGGAATCGTCAGAATTTCAGTGATGGGAATGGAACGTCGGCGGGCTTCAGCCAGAAAATGGGCCGTGACATCATCTGCACCGCGGCTGATGCCATCCCAGACGACGACCGCCTGCATATCCATTCCGGATTCTGTGGCAAGACGTGCCGCCTCGTCAAGGATATCGAGATTGGTCTGAAAGTAGTCGGTCGATTCGCCGCCATTCCCGTGCCGGCAGATGAACAGATCGCCATCGGCTTCAACTTCAGGGATGAGTCGATCGAATAGGGACTCCCACGCACCGGGACGATCGACAACCGAGGTGGCCTTGAAGATGTCAGGTGTGGTCGGCAGAACCACCCGTCGCCGCAGCCCAAGCTGCCGAGCGACCTCAAGGGCCAGCAGATCAGCTCCACAGGCAGCTGCCGTGACGAGAATTCCGGCCAGACTGGTGTGAAGAGTGCGCCGAATCTCCTCCCTCACCTCATCGAGCCTTGACAGCGGAAAGCGTGAGACCTTCGCTGCCGGGTGATCAACCCGCCTTCCGGCGAGTGCGATCACACTCTGGCGGCTCTCTGGCCGGTTTCCGGGATGATCAGGAGGCATGTGGTCGCCGCCTCGTGCTCGACTCTTTGCTTTGATCCACACTCTCCCCGACAGCTGGTGAGACCAGCAACCCGCCGTTGACCTTTGGAGCGACGACGACCCGACCGAGCAGAATCCTGCTCACCCTCTTTGGAAGAACATATCTGGCGGCAGTCGCGATGCGGTCGACGATTTGGGCAAGATCACCCGGGCCCGACCAGTGCTCGTTGATCACCTCACTCTCGGTCCGGCTCAGAAGCCGCAGGACGACCAGGGCGACCAGATAGAGATCGTCGACCTGTCCGACAAAGGGAATGACATCCGGAAGAAGGTCGAGCGGGGTGATGACATAGGTCACTGCGCCAAGCAGCAACGCTTTTTCCGCTGCCGGAACCCGCGCGTCGCGAATCAGACGATAGAGTAACTTGACCAGGTTTGGCAGCAGCAGCAGAAGTTCTCGCACCACGCCGTGCTTCTCTTTGTTTCGCCGGTTTACCAATCGCATTCGGATCTGAATACCTCCGCATACATATTACTGTTGCTCAGCAGGCAGTTCGATGATTAAATAACGCCACTTGCCGCTTGGCAATAGTGAACTAAATAATTTAACCACTGGAAGCCGGCCAGAGGCGGTCGTTTCGGGCCAAATCAAATGAGCCGGACCTGACTTGCCGAATTGCACGGATCGATTATGACGCAGGAACAATCATCAACCGACCCATTCCCTGAATCACTCGAACTGGTTGAGCAGGAGACCGTTCTTCTGATCAATTGGGATGATGGCACCGAGAGCCGCCACCGACTCGACGCCCTGCGGGCGGCCTGTCCTTGTGCAATGTGCCAGGGGCACCATCCATCGCAGAGTCTCAATCTGCAGTCAGCCCAGTTTCCAGATATCCGCATCACCGATCTCGCCCCGGTCGGGCGTTATGCCTACCACATCGTCTGGAGCGATGGTCACGACACCGGCATCTATACCCTGCGGATGCTCCACGGCAGCGAGAGTTGACACCTCGCCGCCCCTCCTACCCTGCTACCATGCAATAAAGGTGGCACTGAAATGAACCCGTCACCAAAGTGAATAGAAGCGAGGATATGCTGATGAAAAATATCTCCCGCCGCCAGCTGCTGACCGGAATCGGCGCTGCGGCACTGACCTCCTCAAGACTGACCGGTCTGGCCGCCCCCGCAACTGATATGGCGCAGGATCCGGCCAAATCACCAGTCTCTCTCAAGGACTATGAGCCAAAGAGCATGCTCCACGTCCCGGAGACCCAGGTGCTCCGGGCAAAGTATCCAGTGATCGATTTTCACACCCACCTCTCCTTCGTCAACCGCAATGCGAAGCCGGAGAAGGCCGGTTTCCGGGCCAGACGCGAAGATGTTCTCGCCGTCATGGATCGGAAGAATATCCGGATGATGGTCAACCTTACAGGTGGGTATGGCGCTGCACTGGAAGAGACCATCAACTACTGGCAGAAGCCGGCTCCGGATCGCTTTTCAGTCTGTGTCGAGCCCTGGTTCAACCGCCTGCGGGAACCCGGTTATCCGCAGTTTCAGGCTGACCAGATCGTCCGGGCGAGACAGCTCGGCGCCCGGGGCATCAAGGTCCTCAAGACGCTTGGCCTCTTCCTGCGAGAGGAGATTACCACCGGGCCACTCGTCAAGGTCGACGACCAGCGATTCGATCCCATGTGGGAGGCCGCCGGGGCGACCAAGCTGCCCGTCGCCATCCATACGTCCGATCCGGAGGCCTTCTTTCTGCCAACCGATCGTAATAACGAACGCTACGAAGAGCTGAGTGCCCACCCCGACTGGTCATTCCACGGTCGTGACTTTCCCAGTAATCGTGAGCTGCACGAAGCCCGGCTGCGTGTGGTGGCCCGTCATCCGAAGACGCAGTTCCTTCTTCTGCACGTCGGCAATGCCGAGGATCTGCCGTGGGTCAGTGAATGGCTCGACAAATATCCGAACACCCACGTCGAGATTGGGGCGCGAATCGGCGAGCTGGGCCGCCAGCCTCGAATGGCTCGCAAGTTCTTCGACCGTTATCAGGACCGGATCCACTTCGGTACCGATGCGGTGCCGCAGGGATATGAGACGCCCCAGCAGGTCTTCAACGAGAAACTCTATGAGATCTACTTTCGATTTCTGGAGAC
>CAIOZW010000423.1 GCA_903862855.1 uncultured Acidobacteriota bacterium | reverse complement strand
GCGCTGACCAGCCAGCGCGCCAGCCCGAGCCGGTTGAGCGGAGCATCGGACGGCCAGGGGTTGAGCGCGGCCGGCGTGGCGGCATAGACCCGCTCGCCCCGGTTGGTGTAACTGCCGCGCACCCGCAGCTCGGTCGAGGGTCGCTCGGCTGATTGCCGCTCGCGGATGATCGGAGCCTTGATGATCCCCAGACTGTCGATCGCCTTGTTCAGCTCGGCCAGACGATCACGCTCCCTCTTCAGCAGCGGAGTCACCTGGCGAAACTGGGCACTGATACTCTCACGCTGCTTCGCTGTTCGTTCGGCCGCAGCCGTCGTGAAGTCCTGGTGCAGCCGTAACGGCAGTTCGACGATCCGCATGGGACTCGCCGCCGCGGTCACCGAGAGGCGCACGCGCCCCAGCCCCTGGTTGACGACACGTGAGTCCTGATCGATCCTGACCCGCAGTCTGGCTCCGCTGCCTGCCGTAAGTGGCTCGTCGAGGACGAAGACCGCCTGGCGCGCGCGGCGCTGCGCATCCCGTGTCGCATCGATCGTCCAGCGATAGGGTGCATCGAGCGTCATGCGCCCCACGGCATCGTCGACCTGCACCTGCGCAAATTTCAGTGAACGGGCGGGCCCCTTTGCTGGCAGCAGCTCAGCCTCAAACCCGCTCATGACGTAGTTGCCGTAGATGTCTCTTCCCGGCCCGCCCTTCGGCAGGCTCGGATCGGGCAGAACCTCGAGTCGCAGCCCGGTCACCGGTCCGGTCAGGGACGGCAGGGCCAGTGTCAGCTCATAAGCGTCACTGGCAATGATCGCGCCACTTGCCGCAGGTGCAGCAAGGATCGACTGGTCGGGCATATGGCGCAGCGATGTTCCCGCCGTCGAGACCATTCCAACCGCCGCAAGAGACTGCCACCCCGGCAGCGCTTCGCGAACCTCATCCTCCCAGCGGCGCTGCGCTTCGGACAGCTCCGGAGTCTCGGCCTTGAGGCGCGATTCGATATCCTTGATCTCGGCCTGGAATGCCGACCGCCGGGCCGCCTGCTCCGGTGTCGGCAGTTCGAGCTCCGGCTCGATCACCCAGCCCTCACTCCCCGGCATGACCAGCATCTTGTACTCGTGCGCATCGAAGAAGGCGAGCATCTGGTAGTAGTCCTTCTGCGAAAATGGATCATACTTGTGGTTGTGGCACTGCGCACAGGCGAGTGTCGAGCCCAGCCAGACCGTCGAGGTCGTGTTGGTCCGGTCGACCAGCGTCTCCCACCGCGCCTCCTCATCGTCGACTCCACCCTCCTGGTTGAGCATGGTGTTGCGATGGAACCCGGTCGCAATCAGCTGCTCATTGGTCGGCGTGGGCAGGAGGTCTCCGGCGAGCTGCTCGATCGTAAACTGATCGAAGGGCTTGTCGGCATTGAGCGCATTGATCACCCAGTCACGATACTTCCACATGACACGCGGTCGGTCTTTCTCATAGCCATGCGAATCGGCATAACGTGCCAGATCGAGCCAGGGCCGCGCCCAGCGCTCCCCATAGTGGGGCGAGGCCAGCAGACGATCGACCAGTCTCTCATAGGCCTCGGGCGACTTGTCGGCCAGAAATGCCTCGGCCTCGGCCAGCGTTGGCGGCAATCCCGTCAGGTCGAAGGTGACCCGCCGCAGCAGGGTCAGCCGATCCGCCTCTGGTGAGGGCCTCAATCCTTCCCGCCCGAGGCGTGCCAGCACAAAGGCATCGATCGGGTTC
>CAIOZW010000422.1 GCA_903862855.1 uncultured Acidobacteriota bacterium | reverse complement strand
CCGGACAAGCTCGGCGAGGCTCTCCTTGAATGGTGGACGGGCAATCCCCTTCTCGGTAATGATCGCCGCGACATAACGGTTTGGTGTGACATCGAAGGCCGGATTGGCAATGCTGATGCCAGCTGGAGCGAGGGCAACCTCCTTGACGTGGGTCACCTCGCGCTGATTCCTCTCTTCGATCGGAATCTCATCACCGCTCTCCATCGTCAAATCGAGTGTCGAGACAGGGGCGGCAACGTAGAAGGGGATGTTGTTCTCACGGGCCAGAACGGCAACCGAGTAGGTTCCGATCTTGTTGGCGACATCGCCATTGGAGGCGATACGGTCTGCTCCGACAACGACACAACTGATCCGCCCCTTCTTCATGAAATATCCGGCCATATTGTCGGTGATAAGAGTGACCGGTATCCCATCGTGGTGGAGCTCCCAGGCCGTCAGACGAGCTCCCTGCAGGAACGGCCGGGTCTCATCGGCAAAGACGTCGATCCGTTTACCCTTCTCGATGGCCGCACGAATGACTCCCAGAGCCGTACCATAACCGGCCGTCGCGAGGGCCCCGGCGTTACAGTGTGTCAGCACTGTCCCCTCATCCGGAATCAGCTCGGCTCCAAAGTGGCCGAGGGTACGATTGATCTCGATATCTTCCTGATGAACACGCTGCGCCTCCTCGATCAGCCGCTGCCTGATCTCCGGGAGCGTCTGATTCTCGGCACGGAGACGATCGTAGAGATTGCGCATCCGGTCGATTCCCCAGAACAGGTTGACCGCCGTCGGTCTGGTCGAGGCCAGAAGCTGACAGACCTTTCCGAAATGGGCATCGAATTCTGCGGTTGATTCTGTCTGACAGTCACGCATTCCAAGCGCAACCCCCATCGCAGCCGCGACACCAATCGCTGGCGCACCTCGCACGACCATCTCGGTAATCGCCCAGGCGACCTCTTCAAAGGTGCGGAAGACCGGGTAGACCTCCTCGGAGGGCAGCAGTCGCTGGTCGATCATTATTACACCATCATCGGTCCATTCAAGCGTCTTGATCATCTTCTTTCCTCAGATACTCAATTTATAACCAGGCGTACACCGTGCTCATCCACTCGATCAGGGTCGCGAAATTGCCGACGAGATTCGCTGAACCGAGCGGGCCACTCTCAGGAGGACGCGACCATCTGACAGTCTCCAAAGCCTGACTCTGCAGAGTGTGGGCGATGCGGGCCGATTGATAATGACAAAACGAGATGATAATCGATTATGAAGCGATGAACCAGAGCGACCGGCAGAGAAACAGCACGGCTGGATAAAATCCAGTCGTGACAGCTATTCAGTCATCGATTCCGCATACTGCCGGAGATCTGCCAACCTGCTTGAAGTTCAGGGAGAGAGGATCGGGAGAGAGCTGGAGATAACGAGGGCTGCCGGCCACCACCATATCTGGATGGTGGTGGCGGCAGACTGGAGAGTCAGGGCTTGAATGTTCTGATATAGGAGACGATCTGCCAGCGCTGCTCATCCGTAAAACGAATCCGGTTGGCCGGCATGGGTGAGCGCCCATTGGTGATCTTCCAGAAGAGCTCGCCATCGGTATTATCCTGGACAACACGGCTGGCAAGATTTGTCGGTGGCTTGAAGACGCCCTTCGAGAGCCAGCCATTTCCCTTGCCGTCCTTGCCGTGACAATCGACACATCGCTGCGAGTAGAACTCCTTGCCGGCAGCGATTACAGCTGCCGAACTGCCTACCGGGTTGGCAACGCTCTTCGACTCGGCCGGAGCCTCCCACTGCTGGACGATCTTTCCATCCTTCATGACGATACTCGGTGTCGGGCGGGCCGGAAAGGGATCGGGCGCCGGAGTCATCATGGGCTTGGCTGGTGAGACAGTGATGGGGAGATTGGTCACCCTCCCCTTGTCATCGATGGAGACGGCATTGCCGTTCTCGTCACGGGACGGAACTGGCTGGCCGGCTGGGGCATCACCGGTCGCCGGGCTCTCCCCGGCGGAACTTGCCGACTGGCCATTTGGTGAACTCTGAGTGGAAGTGTCACTGGCGGGTGAGTCGGTGACCGACTTCTGCTGGCACCCGACAAGAATCAACGAACCGATGATCAGCGTGACACAGAGAGTCTGAAATGTGCTTTTTCTGATCAGTGAACGAACCTGAATCAACATTTTAGTCAATCCTTCCTTACCTATGTTGTGTTTACCTGAAGAAACAAGAGCGATCTGAATCACTCCATCGGGGCTGCCCGATTAATTTTCAACTTATGCTCCGCGACCTTCAGAAAGGTGGCCATCTGAACTACTGACTGGTCGAACCTGGCTGACAGGATGAGCTACACTTTGCAGCTGGGATTTCATCCACTCGAAGAGCGTGCAATCATCAATAATGACATTAACCTGATCAACCTATCTTCATTGATGGCAAGGTGCAGGTTGGGTGCAACAGCGATCTGGTCAGCGGTCTGGTTTGGCGTAATCGGGGTCAAGGGGGCGGTTCGGGATGCGTGAAGTTACTTTTTGACCTGTCATACCGGTCAAGCAAGGGCGGCCTCGCAAATTGGTTATGCCTGGTGAGCAAGCATTCAGCCAGACTGAAATACTGTTAAGTTGATATAACGCTGATCAGTAACGCCACGATAACTGAATCGCATCATCAGCCTTAACACGCTAAAAAGTATAATGAACACGGGCGATTGTCAACCGCTAATTCCTGACACCTGATTTGAGAAGATTGTAAGTAAGCTGCGAATGGCATCTGTCGACGCCACGGGTGTTAGCCAACCGAAGGATTGCAGTCTCAACTGCCAACTTTGCCTCCGGTTGGGATAAGTAGATGGTTCAGGCGCCCCGATGGGGAGCTTCAGAGAGTGCACCTGCAGATCCCAGGGGATGATTCGCTCGCCCCTGAGGTTACCAGGCCATGGCGGAGAGCCCGGCCGCGACGGCAACCTGTTGAAAAGACATTCCCGGATCGAGTCTCAGCCCAAGCTGGCTGGCATTGAGTGAGATGATCGATCGATCGAGAGCAGTCGAGACCAGCTCACGGAACCGCTGTTGATCGGCAACCGTACCGATGGTCAGAATTCGTGAGAGATTAGGGACTTCACCAGCTGGCACGAGTCGATCACGATAGTAGACCATCAACCGGTAGAATTCGTTCTCCACCTCTTCGGCCGGACACTCGACCTCGCGAACCATGATCGGCTCCTGACCACGGACAAAAATGACATCGAAGCCTTGCCCATTGACGCTGACAAGAATCTGGTCGTCTGGCACATCACTTCGAAGGAGCCAGTTGACCGCCCCGAGGTTCTGGGGAGAAATCAGACCGGCCCGCCATCCAAGTTGCCGGAAGAGTCTCTCATACTGGGCGAGCACCTGCTGATGAACAACTCCGACAAGCCAGTGGGGTGACCCGTTCTGGTCGGTGAGACGTTGACGACTGACCATCAAATCACCGATGGAGTAACCCGTGGCGCGTTCGATCTTCCAGTCGACCAGTTGAGCCATCTCGGTCTTTGATGAAGGTGTAGAGTCAAGGGCAATGACCAGGGAACGGGCACTCCCGGTTGGCAGGGCGACACTGAGACTTCCCATCTTGCGGATATCGGCCTGATCAGCGACACGCTGGAGCAGATCCAGGAACCGCGACTCATCATTGATGTTGGGCTGGTCAAAACCTGCCGTGACCAGTCCGCTCGGCAGCGGGACAAACCCTGCCTGGCGAGGTTCAAACTCCCCTTTCTGCTGTCGAAGCACAAGCAGGACGAGTTGGGACTCGGTAATCGAGAGTGACCTCGCCGGAAAGGATGGAGTGAGAAGAAGGCTCACGACTTTGGAGAGTATGGGTAGACTTTTCATATTGATGGATTGCATCCCGGTTGGGCTGGCGCAACGACCGGGATGACGGCTTGCGCTCTGGATGATCAATAGTCGGTATAGGCCTTTCCAGTCGAATCGACCCCCTCGGCAGAGCTCTTGACATCGCCAATGCCGCCAGTTGAGTTTCCATTCTCAGCCGGGGCCTGAACCTCAGACCAGGGACACTCCTCACAGACTGGATCCTTGGGAACATCGCGCAGATAACCGCTGGAGACAAGCTCCTGAAGAGAGGCCGGGGGCTTCTCCTTGTCGGTGGTATAGAAATCGATTGCCCGGCGCATGGTCCATAGATTCTGCTGAAGCACTACCTCTCGGGCCCTCCGCAGATGGGCCATATAGCGTGGGATCGCGACAGCGGCCATGATGGCGATGATCACCATGACTATCAGCAGCTCCATGAAGGTGAAGCCGGCCTGGAGTCTAATCCGGCGCCGCGCCCGGGATCGATTGTCGGTCTGCCTTGGCGTCATAATTACCAGTCCTTATAGTAGGTCTTGCCATCGAGGGCCATCCCGGTAGCTTTGCTGTAGACATCAAAAACATTCTCTCCGCCCCAGGAGGTTGAATCATGATCGTCCTGAACTGAGCGCATACCCCATTCGGTCTTCCCGGTAAAAGGATCTTTCGGGATGCGTCTCAGAAAGCGGATGGTCGAGTCGCTCTTGTTTGGCGGATGAATGCCTTCGACCAGTGCATCCAGATCGGGAGGATAACACTCGTCGTTGACCTTGCGATCGAGTGGGCCAACCTGCCCAATCTCGCAGGCTTGCTTGTATGAATCGATTGCCTTGCGAATATCGCGGAGGTTGCGACGCAGCTCCATCTCGCGCTCGCGCTTGATCAGATTTCGGGCGATCGGGATCGTCCCTGCCGTAAGAATGGCAATGATGGCTAGGGTGATGATCAGCTCGAGGAGCGTAAAACCACGGGCATTTGGCAAAGAGTGATGTGACAGGGTGCTGGCTGACGGGTTAATGTCGTCAACCTTGTCTGGCGGGCATATCCTGAGTGACGTAATACTAGACATAGTGGCAAAGTGGTCGCAACCTTTGACCGGGCAAGGCGAAAGGCCATTTACTTGAAAACGGCGACGCGCGAGCCAGTCGCTTTCCACTGAAGGGCACGATTCTTATCATCACTGATCTGAGACTGTTTGGTATCGATAGAGATCTCTGATTGCCCCTGCTCAATGGAGGAGAACTCGATGGTGAGGAGCTTTCCTTTCCCTGCCTTGATACCAACCGGGGAGTTGAATTGTACAACGATCTGACCATCCACGATCTTGTGTTCGATTGGTGAAGGCGAGTTGAGCAGATCGCCCCCCTTCACTCCAACGACCTTGAGCTTGGATGAGTCAAACTTGATCGACATCTTACCAAGATTAGAAGGCCTTTTCCCATCGGCCTCAATATCAAGCTTGACCGGGTTGCCAAGCTGAGCATTGATAGAGCGAGGTGAGACCTCGAGCATAAGGCCAATGGTCGATCCGGTATTGATGACCATTGGCAGCGGAGGGGCAGGCTTTGGAGTAAGCATGGCCATCATCTCGGGAGTGATGACATCCTCCTTCTTCGGCCGTTTACGCTCTTCCTGACGGCGTCGCTCCGCTTCGGCCCTTGCCTTGGCAATTGCCCGCTCGACGTTCTCTGGTCGGCGAACAGTCCGCAAAACAGCAGGTTGAACTGTGGTCGGTGGCAGCTGAACGTCTTCCTCGTTTTCACCAGCCGCACCAGCCCCACCCGCTGCAGCTTCACCACCAGGCGCACCAGAGGGGGTATCCCCAGTTGCAGCGGGGGCGGTGACCCGTGGATCGACAGGTTGACCGGCGTTGGCCGGTGTATCGATTGGGCGACCGGTCTTGGGGTCGATAACCTGGTTGGGCGCCACACCACCATCAGCGATGGGGGCTCCCGTTGCTGGAT
>CAIOZW010000421.1 GCA_903862855.1 uncultured Acidobacteriota bacterium | reverse complement strand
CCCTCGTCGGGGTGACTCGTCCCGGGGATATGGGCGTCGACGTGATTCACCTCAACCTCCACAAGACCTTCTCGACGCCGCACGGCGGAGGTGGACCCGGCGCAGGGCCGATTGCTGTCACCGGCGAGCTCGAACCATTCCTTCCCTTCCCGCGTGTTCTCGCCGCAAAGGGAGTGAATGGTGAGACGATCTACCGGCTTGACCACGATCGTCCCCATTCTGTCGGCCGGGTGCGCGCATTTCACGGCAACTTCTCGGTTCTCGTGCGCGCGCTCTGTTACATTGTCTCGCTTGGACCGGATGGACTGCGGCTCGCGACAGAGACGGCGGTGCTCAACGCCAACTACATTGCCCATCACCTCAAGGACGATTATGAGATCGCCTATGATGGCAAGCCGATGCACGAGGTCGTCTTCACCGACAAGCGGCAGCAGGCCTATGGTGTTCACACTCTCGACATCGCCAAGCGGCTCATCGACTATGGATTCCATCCGATGACCGTCTATTTTCCGCTGATCGTTCCCGGCGCGATCATGATCGAGCCAACCGAGAGCGAGGGGCGGGAGGAGATCGATCTCTTCATCGATGCACTCAAGTCGATCGCCCGCGAGGCACGCGAGAATCCGGATCTGGTAAAGAAGGCGCCGCACCAGACCAGGATTGGCCGACTCGACGAGGCAACGGCCGCCCGGAAGCCGGTTCTGCGCTGGCGACCGGCAAGCTCTGCCGCCGGTCAGAAATAATCGCCGGTCGAATGCTCCATCAAAAACAGCCGAGAAAATGCGAACCGAGGTTCGTAATCTCGGCTGTTTCTGTCAGCCTGGTTTGCTGGTAGAATGGGCATTCGGGTGATGAAACCGGTCTTGAAACGCATCAGTGAGGTTTTGAGCGCATGCCGAGGATGACACTTATACATCCACTTTCGACCGAGGTTACCGAGGAGCTCCGAGACAAGTTTCGCCGGATGCTGGCGCGGCTCGAGGATGTGCGGGCCCAAGCGGGAACGGTCGACGCTCCGGGTGTCTGGAGACCCGCCATCGATCTTGGCGAGCAGGAGGATGCCGTACTGATCAGGATCGAACTGCCTGGGGTACGACCGGACCAGATCAGACTGACGCTCCGCAACCAGCTGCTGCGAGTCGAGGGGAGAAAAGAGCGACCGGCCCTGTCAGAATCGATGGATCGCCCGGTCCGCTTCCTCTGCCTCGAACGGAGCTACGGCACCTTCGCCTTCAACCTCTCTCTACACTGGCAGATCGACCGGGCGCGCATCACGGCGCGGATGGTCGACGGAATACTCGATATCCGACTGCCAAAAACGGATCTCTCATTACAGGAGATGATCATTCCAATCGAATCCTGATCAGCGTCAGCTGGATCCTACAGCCATTCCCACCAGGGAGGTCGTCTGAATCCTGGCCTTTTTGTCGAAAGAGATTATGTCAACCAATTCTGAAGCCGAAGAGAAAATCCTGTCCGGAGAAATTTCCGACGAGCCGCTGAATATCCCGGAGCTCCTTCCGGTTCTGCCGCTGCGCGACATCTCGATCTTCCCATTCATGATCGTTCCGCTCTTCGTCAGTCGAGAGCGGTCGATCAGAGCAGTCGATCAGGCACTCGCCGAGAACCGCATGATCATGCTCGCGGCACAGCGTGACTCCAACAAGGAGGAGCCGGGAACGAACGACCTCTATGAGATCGGGACGGTCGCCATCATCATGCGCATGCTGAAGCTCCCGGATGGAAGGATTCGCATTCTCGTCCAGGGCGTGAGCCGGGCGCGGATCAACTATCTGGAGAATCACTCCCAGGGCTACCTGCAGGCCCGTGTCGAAGAATTGAAGGAGGTTGCGCCGGAGAAGACGCTCGAGCTCGAAGCGTTGACGCGGAACATTCGTTCGGCGCTCGACAAGGCCGTCTCTCTTGGTCGAAATATTCCGCCGGAGGTCATGTCGATCGTCTCGACAGTCGAGGACCCGGCACGACTGGCCGATCTGGCAGCCTCCAATCTCGAGCTGAAGGTCGACGATGCACAGGCGATCCTCGAGATCATCGAGGTCATTCCCAGACTTCATCGCGTCAACGAACTCCTCGCCAAAGAGATCGAAGTTCTGACTGTCCAGCAGGAGATCAATACCCAGGCCAAGGGAGAGATCGACCGTTCGCAGCGGGAGTTCTATCTGCGCCAGCAGCTGAAGGCAATTCAGATGGAGCTTGGCGAAGGCAATGAACTGGCCGAAGACATTGCGCAGTATCGCGAAAAGATGGGCAAGGCGAAGATGCCCAAGGCGGTAGAAGAGGAGGTAGAGCGACAACTGAAGAAGCTGGAGCGGATGCATCCCGATGCCGCCGAGACTGCCACTCTCCGCAACTGGCTCGACATCATGGTCGCCCTGCCCTGGTCGAAAGCGTCGAAGGAGAATCTCGACCTGAAGAAGGCGGAGGAGATCCTCGACCATGACCATTACGGGCTGGAGAAGGTGAAGGAGCGAATCCTCGAAGCGCTAGCCGTACGAAAGATCAAGGAGAAGCCGAAGGGATCGATCCTCTGCCTGGTTGGCCCTCCAGGTGTTGGCAAGACCTCGCTGGGAAGATCGATCGCCCGCGCCATCAACCGTAAATTTGTCCGGCTCAGCCTTGGTGGTGTTCACGATGAGGCCGAGATTCGTGGCCACCGTCGAACCTATGTCGGTGCAATGCCCGGGAGGGTCATCCAGTCGATTCAGCAAGCTGGAACCAACAACCCGCTGATCATGCTCGATGAGATCGACAAGGTCAGTTCAGACTTTCGTGGTGACCCCTCATCGGCACTGCTCGAGGTCCTTGATCCAGAGCAGAACAACTCATTCCGCGACAATTATCTCGGAGTTCCGTTCGATCTCTCAAATGTCATGTTTATGACAACGGCCAATGTTCTGGAGACGATCCAGCCGGCGCTGCGCGACCGTATGGAGATCATCCGTCTCTCCGGTTATACCGAGGATGAGAAGCTGCAGATCACGCTGCGCCATATCCTGCCCAAACAGATGGATGAGACGGGGGTCAGTGCCGAGAACCTGAAACTGGAGGAGGGAGCGATTCGCGATATCATCGTCAAGTATACCCGCGAATCGGGACTTCGCCAGCTTGAGCGGGAGATCGCGACCGTCTGTCGCAAGATAGCACGTCGTGTTGCTGATGGTAACCCGGCCCTCGTCGAGGTAGGCAGCACCAACCTCAAAGAGTTCCTGGGAGTCGCCAAGATCGAGCCCGACTCGATGCTCCGTCAGGACGAGGTTGGTGTGGCCACCGGACTCGCGGTCACGGCAACCGGCGGGGACATTCTCTTTATCGAAGTGATTACGATGAAGGGAAAAGGAGTTCTTCAACTGACCGGTCAGCTCGGCGATGTCATGCGTGAGTCGGCCCAGGCGGCATACTCCTACGCCAAGTCCCGGGCACGCGAGCTTGGAATCGAAGAGGAGATCTTCGCGCAGACGGACATCCACATTCATATTCCGGAAGGAGCGATTCCCAAGGATGGACCTTCAGCGGGAATAACCATGGCGACCGCACTCATCTCGGCCCTCTCCAATCGACCGGTCAGAAACAATATTGCCATGACCGGCGAGATCACCCTGCGCGGCGAAGTTCTGGCAATCGGGGGAGTGAAGGAGAAGGTCCTCGCGGCGTTCCGGGCCCAGATCAAGAAGGTCATCCTGCCGATGCAGAACCGCAAGGATATGGAGGATGTTCCGGCCGAGACCCAGAAGGAGATGGAGTTCGTCTTCGTCGACAATGTCCAGCAGGTCTTCCGGGAGGCACTCAAACCGGTTCCTGACGTGACGTCGGCAAAGCCACGCCGTTCGTCGACGCGAACTGGAAAGGGCAAACCGCCACAGCCTTCCGGGAGACGACCGTCAAAGGCAAAGCGATAGGCAAGCGGCGGGTGGATTTCCACCCGCCGCTTGCCTCGGCAGACCGGAACAGGTCAACTCATGGCAGTGAGGATCTCATCGAAGATCTGCATGGTATAGTCGCAGTGATCCTTCTCGATGATCAGGGCTG
>CAIOZW010000420.1 GCA_903862855.1 uncultured Acidobacteriota bacterium | reverse complement strand
TGATGACTCGACCATCAGAATCGTTGAACTGCGCCGGGGAAGAGAAGTGATGCGTCTCAATCATTCTGGAAGCATCACCCAGACGCTGCTGCTCTCTCCTGATGGCCGGTATCTCTTTACGGGAAGTGACCGGAACCTGGTCGAGTCCCACCCGATCATCGAGTGGTGAAGCGGTTATCGACCATCCCACAGCGCATAGAGCGGGCACCTGCCGTTCCCGCAGCGATCCTTCCCGGGGTCAATTCCTGACACACCTGACGTGAAGACCGCTTCGCTCACCATGATAGTCACCACCGACATCGCTCTGGTTCCCGGGCAGGGTGATACCGAATGCTCCCCGTCCATCAACCCGTGTTGCAGTCCAGAAATTGGCGATGGTTCCGAGCCCATCAAAATTGGCCCGATCGCTGCGGATCCCGCCTGGGAGAGCCGTGAATCCGCTCTCATTGGTCGCGCCGGTATTTGGTGCGGACCAGAGGGTGGTTCCGGTCGAGCGTAGTTTGCCATTTGCGTTGGTACCAAGCTGATTGGTCAGGGTTGTCCACTCCGCCTGAGTCGGCAGATGCCAACCACTCGGGCAGAGTCCGCGCGCATCTCCAGCGGCGTGCCAGTTATAGATGTAGCCATAAGTGGCGAGATTGGCACTGTTGTTGGCGTAGATGGTTCGTGCTCCAGTCGTGCGAGATGACCAGGTCTCTCCGGCAGCATTACCCACCGCACCACCGGCCTCGTCAAGGGGAATCGAGGTCCCATCACGATAGCGGGTGACACGGAGGTTCTCCCTTAGCCAGCATTGTGAGCCGATGGTCACGGTCGAATAGGTCTGGCCATCGATATCGGTCACCGTTCCACAGTTGCTGATCGGCGGGGCGATGAACGAGAGCTGGATCACTTTTGATTGGTTGGCGACCTGGCCATCGATCGTCACCGTAACGGGCAGAGTTCCTCCACCAATCAAAGAGAGTGGCAGTGGACCGATATTCAACTGGTCGAGACCGATGAATCCCGGTGATGGGCCGGCGTAGGGGACCGGAATCGACTGAGTTCCGATCCAGACCGTCACTCCACCATTGCCGCTGAGGGCACGGAATCCAGTACCAAAAAGGGCGAGGTAGAATGGTTCATTTGCCGTGCCGGGGTCGATTGGCAGTGGGATCCAGCGCTGCAGACCGGTATCGTAGGTGAGGATATTGACGACTGATGTGTTAGAACCGACGACACGAATCCCGTAAGCGGCCGGGACTCCCTCACCTGAGGCATTCTGGGTAAAGATGGCCGGTGCGAGAGTGCCGACGGTCAGTTCTCCGAGGGCAACGATCGAGCTGTTGGTATAGACCGTGATCGTTGCTGCACCCAGGGCAGTCTCGGGGTGGAGATGGAAGTTGACCTGTTGCGGTGCGACAAAGAAGAGGGACTGGTCTCGTGACACTCCGCTGCTGTCAGTGACGACCAGTCTGGTTCCACGCAGTGTCGTTGGCAGTGTAGAGGCGCTGTTGACTTCGACACCCGTCGCAAGGTTGGTTGAGAAGGCGGCAAGGATCGAATCCCGGGCCTGCGATCCACTCGCATAGCTTGCGGCGGATACGGCGGTGACTCGTGGATAGATCGGGAACTGAATCGCTGCCGATACGGCGCCGCCAGGATTGGTAGCCGTGATCGCGAGGTTCCCGGCAGAGGCGAGATCAGCTTGTGTAAGCACGGTCGACAACTGATAGTTGTTGACGAAGGTTGTTGTGCGTGCGCTACCATTGACATTGATTACGGCACCATTGAAAAAGACCTTTCCGAAGAGGTTGATGGTCAGCCCTGGGCTGCCGGCGATTGCCCGCGCCGGACTCACCGTGTCGACCGATGCGACAAGACCGGTCACGGTCAGCGGCAGGGTGCTGCTCGCACCTCCACCCGGCGCCGGGGTTCTGACCCCGATCTGGAGTGTGCCGGCATTGCTGATATCGGCACTACTGATCTCGGTCGTCAGGGTGGTCGAGTTGATGAAGCTCGTCGTCCGCGAATTCCCATTGACCTCGACTCTCGAGAGGCTGACGAATCCCGTCCCGGTTACGGTGAGAGTAAAACCGGTATCTCCCGCGAAGGCCGACGTCGGTGAGATCGCCGTCACTGTCGGTGAGGGTGGGTTTCCAGCACTGATCGTGAAGTTGAGGGTGTTGGAGATTCCACCTCCCGGAGTCGGATTGACGACGGTCACCGGGACCGTTCCAGTCGCCGCTATATCGGCGGCACTGATCGAGGCCGTCACCTGGGTCGCGCTGACAAAGGTTGTCGTCCGGTTCTGACCATTCCAACGGACAATCGATCCGTTAGTAAACCCTGTCCCATTGACCGTCAATGTAAAGGCCGGCCCGCCACT
>CAIOZW010000419.1 GCA_903862855.1 uncultured Acidobacteriota bacterium | reverse complement strand
TGACCATCACTTGTCATCTCATACTGCCGGCTGCCATCGGACGCCTTGATCGTCACTCCCCCCAGGGCTCGACCTTTCTGCTCCTTGACGCGTCCGCGCAGACTCCCCGTCGTCGTTCCTGTTTTGGCCGTCTGCCCGACCGCTTCCACTCCAGCCATCAAAAAGGCTAACACAATGACCGTCAATATCCAGTAGGGCTTCATTACAGACTCTCCTTACAGACTCTCTTTACAGCTTCTCCTTACAGGCTCATATCATCACCAGTCTATTTTCCTTGATTATTACCAATCCGTGCAATAATTATCTTCGCTGATCTTTCGTCTGAATGATATTGCGGTGATAATTGGCTGCTATTACTCTGACAAACTTGGAAATGATACGGAGTGCTGAACGCTTGATTCAGGCTCTGACTGCGCGGATCGACCGTCAAAGTCCGTTTCCTCTGCTCATTCGTTCGAGCCTCGAAACAAGATTTGATTGACAGATGAGACTGACATTTCTTACTTTGCTGACGGCTATGATATCACTGACTCTGCGGGCACAGGATCGACCCTTGACCCTCAGGCTCGAGACGGATGTCGTGACGATCGACATCACAGCCACCGACCAGAACGGCAACTATGTGCGTGATCTGCGTCCAGAGGAGATCCTTCTCTATGAAGATGGGCGACAGCGCCAGTTTGATCTCTTCACGCTCACAAATCAGTCGAGCCTTTCCCGGCCACTTGCCGTTGTCTTTGCTCTCGATCTTTCAGGAAGTCTCAAACCTGAGGAGACCGTCACCCTCCGCGAATCGGCACTCAAGTTTATTGAACTGGTGAGAGGTGAATCGGTCTTTGCTGCCATGACCTTCAATCACGAGGTCAAGGTTCGTCAGGATTTTACTCGTGATGCCCGTCGGTTGATTCAGGCCTTTACCAGTAATGTTCGGTTTGAAGGATCTACGCGGATCTACGATGCGATCGATCGTGGCGTTACACTGCTCGAAAAGAAGGCCCCACGATTCATCGGTAACCGTGAAGTCAGACGCGCAATGATCGTCATCAGTGACGGGTTCGATTCCGCCAGCGTCATCGATCGCCGGGAGATGGTTCGTCGCGCTCTCGCTGCTGGTGTAACGATCTACTCGATCACTCTACCATCTTACATTCTGACCGCCACAAGGCGTGGTGAAAGAGTATTGACACCTCTGGATGCAACGCGGATCGTCAGCGCGACTGGCGGTAGCGACTTTGCTGCCGATGCCGGTGACTTCTCTCCGGTCTTCAAGGCTCTTGCCGAGGAGATCCGCTCCAGTTATGCCGTTGCCTTCTACCCTCTCACTCGTGATGGAAAGTTTCACCGACTCGAAGCAAAGGTCAGTCGGCCCGGAGTAAGAGCTCGCCTCAGTCGTCAAGGTTACCAGTCCCCTTCACCGTAATGAACTCTTCCATGCCTGGGCTGAAACAGCAGCAATATGAACAGCCACCCAGGGGAAACCTGAAGGGTTTTGAGTCTGTTCACGTACTCAGTCTGCCCCGTTTGACTGTGCCGGTTCAATAGTCATCATCCTCATCGTAGTCATCAAGCTCTTCACTGGCCACATCGAATTCGATCGGATCCAGCCCGACAACTTCAAGGGTCTCCTCACACTCCTCGCAATGCATCAGGTCACCCTTGTCCACTTCCTCGTCGACATGAATCTCCGCACCACACTCTGGACACTCGGCTATCGGCATGATCGTTCACCTCCATCTCATTATGATTACTAAAGAATGATTTTGATACTTGCAGAATCTAGCGAAAATAGAGCTATTTGGCAATGCTCTTCACGAGGGGGAGAAATCGTTGACTGTCAGTCCTGATAGTGCCCGTCGTGCGGTTATGTCTGAACGACATCCCGGATCAGGCTCTTCAATTCGAGTCAATGTCAGGCCGGTTGCAGAATGTACCTGTCTTTACTGGACAATCTGTCGGCAGATTGTTTTCGCTCTTGTGGCGACGCGCTTTTACACGAGATGGAAAACAGTTTTTTATCTTGCACGGTGACTGTAAATTACGGTATATTTGCCCCGGTTGCGA
>CAIOZW010000418.1 GCA_903862855.1 uncultured Acidobacteriota bacterium | reverse complement strand
GACCGTCTCGAAGATGCGGATATTGCCGTCTCGACTGCCCTCTCGCAGCACGCTTTCGAAGCGGGTATGCGTGGCCGACTTCCGGTCGAACTTGGTGATGATGCAGCCAAGCAGCATCAGCATCGGATTGATCCGCCGCACCTTGCCCGCAAAGGTGATCATCGTCGAGACCGCATTGCTCGTCCGTCGCTCGGGGAAGAGCGGAATCAGGTAGTAGTGTGAGCTGTAGAGAGCCGAGATCAGCAGGCAGTCCTCGCTCGGGTGCGTGTCGATCAGCACAATGTCGTACTCTCGCGTCGATGCGGCCGAGAGGATCGAATCGAGCAGCAGGTGCTGGTCGATCTCTCCTTCCATGCGCTTCTGCAGGTCGCGCAGTTCCCTGGTGCCAGCCAGGATCTCCACCCCCTCGACAAGTGTCGGCAGCTTTATCTCATCAAGCGAGAGTCTGGCCTCGATCCCCCTCGCCAGATAGCGACCGCTCGATGCCGCCTCCGCTTCGACGCCGAAATAGCCCGTGGCATCTCCCTGGGGATCCATGTCGACCACCAGTACGCGCTTACCCATGCGCGCATACGAGGCTGCCAGATTGACGACCGATACCGTCTTCCCGACACCGCCTTTTAAATTCGATACAGTAATAATGCTTGTAGCCATGAATATCACCTTGGTTGAAATAGAGTGCAGCTCTGATCTAAGCCTAGGTCGGAGTATAGTCTTGAATGGATTAAATGGCTACATAAATTATGGAATAGCTGCAAGAATCGTCCTGGATAGTCTGGCGTTCGTACGTCTGATAACGCTGGTTGACCAAATGTAGCACTTGTACATGCAGGAGAACCGCGACAGTTTGTCAGGTGGATGACCAATAATGATGGTGGTGATATAGCAGAGGCGGTAGGGATCGTTTCCTCCCCCTTGACGGTGCGCCTCCATTCACCGCTGCGTTCCTCAGCCATTAAGGTTTTTACGCAGTGATGACACTATATCTGAAGATATCAGGGAATTGAAGCATTCGCTTGCCAACGCGTTGGCAAATGAGATCAGTCGATCCTGCCGTGTTCAAGATTCGGCAATTATGTTAGTGTGCTATTAAAATTGCCGAATATGATAACATCCGAGTTGGAGATTTGAAGCGCGATGACAAGCTATCGTAACAGGACTCTTGAGCAATATTTCCTCCGTGCGACCGAGCAGTTTCCGGTAGTGCTGGTGACCGGACCTCGCCAGGTGGGGAAGACTACTCTTCTTCGCCATATCGCGGGGGAGTCAAGGTCCTATGTGACACTTGATGACCCGCTGGTCCGTGCCCTGGCCCGACAGGATCCGGCTCTCTTTCTGCAGAGGTTTTCTCCACCGTTGCTGCTCGACGAAGTCCAATATGCACCGGAGCTCCTGACATATATCAAGATGCTGGTTGATCGTGATCGACGTCCGGGCAGTTTCTGGCTGACCGGCTCCCAGCAGTTCCATTTGATGAAAGGTGTCTCCGAGTCTCTGGCGGGGCGTGTGGGGATTCTGACGCTTCTCGGGTTTTCTCAACAGGAGATAACTGGCACTCCGTTTACGCTGCCATTCATCCCTGACTCACAACAGCTCGAGGCCCGTGATGTGAGCCAGCCAGCCGGGATGCGTGAAATCTTTAAGCGTATCTGGCGGGGCTCATTTCCGGCGCTTTGGGGAGATGTCGAGGTCGATCACGGGCTTTTCTATGGATCATTCGTTCAGACCTACCTCCAACGCGATGTTCGCGACCTAGCCAATGTTGGAGACGAGAGCGGTTTTCTGCGCTTCCTGCGCGGTTGTGCGGCCCGCACCGGTCAGATGCTCAACCTTCAGGATCTTTGCCGTGATGTTAGCATCAATCATGCCACTGGTAAGCGCTGGCTGTCGATCCTCGAAAGCTCGGGCATCATCTTCCTGCTTCAGCCGTTTCATTCAAATATCAGCAAGCGGCTGGTCAAGTCTCCG
>CAIOZW010000417.1 GCA_903862855.1 uncultured Acidobacteriota bacterium | reverse complement strand
TCGGCCAGCTCAGGAATGATAGCCTCCTGACCAGTCAGGAGATCCTTCCTCCACAACCGGTCGCTGTTTGTATAGTAGAGTAGACGGCCATCTGCAGATTCGATTGATTCACGCCCGGGACTGTTCGTTACCTGTTCCACCGCCCCTCCAGTCGTGGGGACGCGATGGATTCTCGAAATCGATGACTGGTTTGAGCCGAAGTAGATCCACTTCCCATCCCTTGACCAGGATGGCATGTTTTCGACTGCTCCATCGCTCGTCAATTGGCGAACATCCGTCCCATCGGCACGGATTGTAAAGATGTCGGTATTGTCTTTGATGTTGCGATCAAAAACTATCCGTTCTCCATCCGGAGACCAACGTGGGCTGCCAACACCGTGCTGATTGAATCTCGTCAACTGCACCTGGTTGGTGCAGTCGGCATTGGCAATCCAGATCTCATCCAGACCGGTCCGGGTCGATACGAACGCAATCCGCGAACCATCGGGTGAAAATCGCGGACTGTCATCTGCCTGAGATGAATTAACCATGCAGGAGACCCGCTTGGATGAAGCCGGGGTATCGAGATGGTAGGTCTCGATCTGGGTGTCCGTAGTGGGTTGCGTAAAAGCCAATTGCTCACCATTTGGCGAGATCGCGATCGAATTGAGGTGGAGCAATGAACTGGCAGACGGTTCAGGCTGACGGGCTGAAATGTTTGTCGACCAGAGCCGGGTATTCCCTTTCCGATTAGAAATGAAATAGAGTGACTGGCTGTCAGTGTCCCATTGATAATCAGGGATGACAGACTCGTCGAAGGTCAACTGTTTCAGCTCTCCACTACTGACCGAGACCGCAAAGAGATCGGCATTACTGTTATTCCTCCATCGGACAAAGGCAATCCAGCGGCCATCGGGAGAGAACTGCTGATTTGTGTCAAAGACGTTTGCCGGTGGCAGAGTGAGAAAGCGACGCTCACCACCATCGACTGGCAACAGAGCGAGTCTGGTTGGATTCCCTATTTCATCACTATGGGATACGGCAAGGTACTTCCCGTCAGGTGACCAGCTCAGCCCACCCCACCCCACACTTCACCAATCTCCTGCTCTACTCCCCCGCGAACCGGGACGATGATCAGCTTGTATGGCTTGGCAAACTGCCCGGAACTGCGGAGGAAGGCCAACCGCGTTCCGTCTGGTGACCATACCGCCTGCTTGTCCTGCTCAGGATTGCTGGTCACCCGCCACAAGACGTCCTGATCAATCATCTTCACATAGATATCCTGGTTGTCCTTTGTCTCACCTTCACTCGAGAAGGCCAGATATCGCCCATCTGGAGAGAATGACAGATCGCTCTCTTCTCCAGGCAAGGTCACCAGTCGAGTCACCACCGGTAAGACGGTACTCGCCGATGGCGCAGTCCGACTCTGGTTGATTCCCAGAACGATCACCAGGCAGAGCAATGGAGCGATGGCCAGAGAGACCAGCAGCAGTCTGTGTCGAACATTCCATTTGGATTTTGAGCCGAAGAAGAGTCCTGCAAACTGTCTCAACCCCTGCGGTTTAGGCTCTGTTTTGTCAAGAACATCCTCACCGCCGCTGACGAGGCCTGTTCCTGATTGTGCGCCCGCTAAAAGCCCATCACCAGGATCGCTGAATGTTTGAACATCAATGCAGAATATGTACCCCTTGCCGGGCACGGTGATAATAAATTCCTGGTCACCCTGCTTATCATCCAGCAACTTGCGAAGTTTATATATATGCTGTGCGAGATTGCTCTCTTCAATAAACTGATCGGGCCAGATTGTCTCGATTATATGATCCTTTTCGACCAGATTTCCGGCTTGCTCCACGAGGATCAGCAGGATCTCGTAAGTTTTCGGGGCAAGTTGAATCGGCTCGCCATTCTTGTAGAGGCGACGTTTTCGAACATCGAGGCTGAAGAGGCCAAATCGATAGAGAGAAATCACTGCCATATCCTCAACTCTGGAGGCTTACTCATCAAGTATCCAGGCAAACTTCGACATTTTATTGAGCTTCAATGCAGATAATAAAGTCAATGATAATTGAATTCTAACTAATATAAAATTGATATCAATCAACTCGCTGAATATTTGTTTCAATTTAGCACAATCATCATCTTCATATAAGTCGAATTATCATCAAACTCCATCTTTAGCAATCGTTCCTGCCCACCGTAACGATTGATGAGAAAGGAGTTGGCAGAGTTTAAACTGTTGGCAGGCCAATAGTTATCGAGATTGATCATCAGGAGCAGGGAGAGATGGTAGGCAATCGTGGGTGACGTATCTGATCAGAATAGGAACGAGTGGCTCGAGTGCTGAAGATTGATCGATCGCTGGAGGTGTGAATATCGCCTTATCCCCCCGACCTTTGGTCTTCTGCCCGGGTCGGCCATCCTGTTTGAATAGTGGATTGACATGCAGAACAACCGATCAGGCAGGATCGACAACGGTCAATGGCCTCTCACCGTCGACCAGGCAAAAAAAGAGAGGTGACCAACAAATGCTGACCACCTCAGTCACAAACTACACACACATCCCCAAAACGCCCGGCCCCAGGTATTGTTCCATCTTTTTTCAATATTTTTCAGCCCTCCGTCAAATAAGTGACCGTGCGGCCCGATTTTGGCCCGCTCACCGCAGGGCGATGATCTCTCGCAGCAGATCATCGGCGGCCACTCCCCAGAGCGCCCAGTTCTGCCTGATATAGAAGCCGGCACGGGCAGCCTGAAAATAGAGATACCAGTGGCCACGAATACGGTAGATTGCCGGTGTCGCAACGTGAAACAGAGTCTGATCCGCATAGTTCTCCCACCGTGTCTGATCGATCATGCCAATGGGTGCCTTCTTCCAGCCGCTGGTCAGGCGGTCACTGAAGGCGATATCGGCCCCCCATCTCGTTCCGCCATTGTAACCCTCATAGAGCATGACATAGCGTTTGCCGATCTTATATATCTGGTGCCATTCAATGTAGAGCGATTCCGGAGCGGCGACGAGCAGATCCGGGGCGGGATCTTTCTTCCACTGCCGCCCATCGGTGGATGTCGCGAGGCGCAGACCAGGCAGGACCTTGGCGGACGTGCGATAAGAGTAGATTGAATACCAGCGATCCCTTTCCCGAAAGACCGCCCCCTGTGAGACGTAGGTCTCGTCGGTGCGCCCCTCACCACCTGGCGAGAGGATCGGATTGCCAGGATTGCGCTTCAGATTGGCTGGCGTGACATCGGTGTAGCCGTCTATTCCGGCTGGAATGGTCGCCAGCCCGATCGCATCGGCCTGCGTCTTGAAGTTGCTGCCGGTGTAATAGATCCAGTATTCATCACGTTCGCGCTGATAGATCACCGTATCGATCCTGATGGCCGAGGTTTCAAACGGAATCGCCGGATCAGCAGTCATGATTGGATTGGCCGGATCCTCGTGCCAGATAAGGGGCTGATCGACACTGGCCCAGGCCTTGCCGATCGCGCCGCGACTTCCGCCAAGCTGCATCCCCGAGAAGAACATGATCAACTTCGTGGGATCTTTCGGGTTGACCAAGATGCACGGCTCGTTGACCTGACCATCCTTCCAGCCTCCACCATAATTGATGATCCGTTCCGGGGTGGTGGTGAAGAGAGCACTCTTTTTCTGGGCTGAGGAGGACGATGTCGATCCGGCGAGAGAGAACAGAAGACAGAGTCCGCCAATCAGGGCTTTCAATAGTCGATTTCGTATATTCATGGCATCAGGAACAGTGAAAGTTAATAACCGGTTGGGACAACCGGAAGACAGAAGTGAATATATTACCAGAGGCTGGGGAAGTCGTTAATTGCGAAGTCGTTAATATGGTTTCGTGCGCGAGCCGGGTGGATAGATCACTGCGCCAGACTCGCTTCGCCCTGTGAGGGCTGTGACTCCTTGACTGTTGCTTCATCCTGAAGATCTGATGTACAAATCACTTATCAGGGTAGTGGATATTCACTATTTTCCAGATCCTGATTGACGATCGGCGTAATTCACAAAACATTTGGGGAGGAATTGTCTGATGAACCATCTCTCACGACGTGACTATCTGCGCCTGGCGGCCGGATCACTGGTCACCGGGGTGAATCTGCCAGGC
>CAIOZW010000416.1 GCA_903862855.1 uncultured Acidobacteriota bacterium | reverse complement strand
TGCTGAACCTATTCCTGCCAATGTTTCCTCTGCTGACTATCGCTTCGCCTTTACCAACCATTTTCAGGTACTCCGCAGACCTATTCTCCCAGTTGTTTGGGCGTCGTGGATAAATCTGCTCCATTTCATCACTGAATGAGTAAGTAAACTCTGCCGTCTCAACCAAAGATTCCAGATTGATCTCTCGCTTTGTTTCATTACTGTCCGGAGTGATGGTCACTATTGACTCATGATCTGTAAAACCGATAAGTTGTGCCTGAAGGCGATATTCACCGGGAAGAAGTGACGAAATGATCAATTCCCCCTTATTTGTCAGAACTCCCTTATCTTCCCCATTGAGGTATATTCTTGTTCCAGGCGCACCGGTCAGTATCAGATTACTTGTCAAAGGTTTAAGTTCTATTGAAATAAAGTTGTCACATTCGCCATTCTTTAGTGGTCGCTCGACCATAAGGTCTTCGTGATTTAACTTCCTGATCTTGATCCGACTTACTACGTTGTCTGCCACGGTTAATTTTTTGACAAATATTTTTCCATCCCGCACCTCAACATTCGCAGATGAAATAGGATTGTCATTTATGCTTATCTCAACGTCATTGGCTGCCTGACTGCCCATGCCCAGAACCAATGTTGAATAGAGCGGTTTTAGATCGACCTTGAATGAAGTTGGTCGGCCAGGTTGAATCTGCACGTTACTCTTCTCTTCTGATTGATAGTCGTCTAGTTCAACTCTGAATGAATATTTTCCAACTCTAAGCTTCTCAAATGTCGCCTTTCCAGTTCGGTCTGCATAAGTCTCACGACTCTCTTTTCCGACCAATTTAACTTTTGCATTGGGAGAAGTATAAATGTCCAGAAATCCTTCCGAGGCTGGGACGATCTTTTCTGATACAAGGGCTGTCACGGCATCAATAACCGATTTTTGACGTGATTGCGCCAGCCCCTTGTCATAATGACAAATCAGAATAAGAACGATGTACAATCCGCCGACCCGTCTCAGGCCGAACAAACGGCTATTTACCAACACTTTACGACCCTTTCAATCAAATTTGATTATTGTCAATGCTAATTAATCGACTTCGCGCATCTGAACCCAATAAGCTTGAGTGATTCAAAGTAGTAGACTCTCTTCGATTGATTAGCAGGAAGTCGCGCAAATTCTGACAAGCGCGAGGTGACAGCGCAGACGGCCGGTTTCTCAGAATTGTAGTTCCCACCACGGTAGACACGACAATCCGGGCATTCCGGATAGACGGGCTGCTTGCTATCATATTGCAGGTGGCGGTCTTCAACCCATTCGCTGACATTGCCTACCATGCCAAATACTCCCTGTTCTGTCCGATCATCTCGGAAACCATCGACCGGCGACGGACTTGGTCGTAGTTTAAGAGCGTTGGCGACACCATCACGCCAGTTATCCCCCCATGGATAGAGCCGATACCTGCCTCGGCTTCGCGCGGCAAACTCCCACTCCGCCTCCGTTGGCAGCCTCTTACCAGCCCATTTAGCATAAGCACCCGCATCCTCCCAACTCACCCCGGTTACAGGCAGAGTTGCTTCCCCGGCCGGGTAGGTTCTTCCACCATCATTTTGCCAGGTAAATGGTGCGGGATGACTGGGATTGCCATCAAGAAATAGCTTGTATTGCTCATTGGTAACCTCGGTCATGTCAAGGTAGAAATCGGTTATGTCAATCTCGACCTGCCTATTCTCACTTTCACTTGACGAATTACCACCCATGGCGAATCGCCCACCCTTGATTAAAACCATCCCTTCAATCTTACTTTCGGGACCTGTAACTGCTGGCGGTACTGCAGGATCTACAACTTTGTCATTATTACTTAACCAGAATAATAGGCCACCAAATGCGAGCAGCAGCAGTACTATTCCTATCCAAACTACTGATCTGCGATTACGACTCAAATCTGGCTGATCCTGGGTCAATTGGCCATCTATTCTCTTGATGGCCGACTGCAAACGCTTTGCAAATTCACGAGCTGATTGTGGACGTTCAAGTGGGTCTTTGCGTAATGCTCGCATAACCTCGGAAGCGATCAGAGCAGGTACAACTGGCGACGCCTCTTTCAAGGGACGTGGTTCAGCCGTCATATGTCTTACTAAATACTCAGTAGGTGTCTCAGCATCAAATGGAAGTTGTCCACTCAACAACTCATATGCGATCACTCCTATGCTATAAATGTCAGAAGTCGCACCTGGTTTACGACCGGCGCACTGTTCAGGTGACATATACTCCGGTGTTCCGATGACTGTTCCTTCAACGGTCAGGTTGGCTATCTGTGTGTTTCCCTGACCACGATCAAGAACCTTGGCGATTCCAAAATCTAAGACCTTGACAATCTCATTCTCACCGGGATTCTGAATAATTATATTTTCTGGCTTGAGATCTCGATGAATGATCAGCTTCTGATGCGCAACCTCGATCACATTGCATATCTGTGTTAACAGAGAGACGGCACGTCGATACTCTATTCCAGTTCTGGGGATCAATTCACGCAGCAAACGGCCCTCTACGTATTCCATAACCAGATACGCCAATCTGTCCTTCGTTACTCCTGAGTCGGTCACTTGCACGGCATTAGGATGCTCAACCTGGCAAGCGGCTATCGCCTCCTGCTCGAAACGACGAAGTGCAAAGTGGTTACCAGTGAGATTAGGATTGAGCACCTTTACCGCACATCGTCGATTGATCCGCAGGTGCGTCGCCGAATAGACCGTCCCCATACCTCCACCACCGATCCAACTGTCAAGACGATAGCGATCGTCAAGCACCTTTCCAATCATTGTCTGAACGGTCGAGAGTTGGGTACCATCCACCGCACACATCACATCCGGTGGATTATATAGTTCTCCACATTTTGGGCATTTTCTTACTTCCAGCATTTATATCCATCCTGACTCTGTCACCTGTCGAATCTTCCGGGCGGGCGTTTCAGTTGATCAGCGGTTTGACTCGGTCTATTTCCCGGTTAAGCTAAGATCAGACCGATAGTGAATTGTGATTGCTTCTCCTCGATTGGGTTTTCCCTCTTCAATTGATCATCTCCTCTGATCGATAAGCTGACAGATCTCTTCCAGATTTAGTCAATCTATCGCCATATCTTATTCATTCGCTGGCATTTCATACATTGAGAATCAGACTTTTCGGTCAAATTTTACATATGCTAGTTCAGACGGAGAGTCTCTGATGCACAAGAGGATCGTGGTTTGTTAATGTTTGATTGTTGTACCTGACCGTAGACCCTGCCGTGCGCGTTGAGAGCCGGTCGCTCCTCGCAGGTCTTGCGGCCGGCTCCCGCCTCGCCCGCTGTCGGCTTTGTCGCCTTGTTCGCCTCAAACTGTCTGGTACTTGATATTGAACAACCTGCCGGAACCGCACATCTTCAGACGCGCTGTCATTCCTTATCAATGAACACACTCGCTCACGATAGATTCTTCACTATGAGCTCGAACCCTATGCGCGTCATCAGATGAGCTATCTAAGGCAATCGATGTCTAAGACCAATAACACATCTTAACTGTCCAATTCTTTATTCAGTTGAGCCTGAAGTTACAAAATTTTTTCGCTCCGCTCCGCTTCGCTCCTTTTGGCTGACCTTTCTTGACCTCTCCCTTTATCTTTCCACCTCACTTTTGTTCTGTTTCCGACGGGGGGCTTCCCTGGTCTGATTCTTCTGGACCTACCTCCGGCCTCGCCGGTTTGTTCGCGG
>CAIOZW010000415.1 GCA_903862855.1 uncultured Acidobacteriota bacterium | reverse complement strand
TGGCCAATAGATCTTCCCTTGGTTGGGTGAGAGGTCAGCGGCCGTTTCTCATTGCCGGATTGACCCATTCACCTCCGCAGTCGAATACTTGCCGGACATGTCCGGAGAGGAATTAATCTGGAATATTAACCTTGGCAGGCGAACACGGAGGTTACAAAAGACATCGAAACCCTTCAAAATTCGCACCGGCCTCCGTGTCCGGGCAATGGGTGTGAGTAATGGAAAAAATTGGTTCGACCAGCTGTTAAAGTGGTACTCTGAGCAGGCCGATCTGGTTGGAAGGGCGCGAATTCAACCGCAGAGAGAAGAGGGAGCAGGACGGGAACATGAATCGATCCAAAGCAAGAGTAGACTGGAGGCTGGTCGCGGGATCAGTCCTTTTACTGCTGGTTGCCGCGATGGTGACCGGGATATCGCTGGATATCACGGGACGGAGCGGAACCGGTCGGGCCGCGGCGACGATCCAGAACAGTGTGCCAGTGACAAGTGTCTCGGCGGCCAGTTATATCGGGCAGCTCTCGCCGCTTGCGCCAGGCTCGATCGTTGCGGCATTTGGAACCCAGTTGGCAACTGGAACACTGGCTGCGTCGAGCCAGCCCCTGCCAACAAACCTGCTGACGACCCGGGTGACGGTCAATGGGGTGGCCGCACCGCTCTTCTTTGTCTCTTCGAGCCAGATCAATTTTCAGATACCCACCGGAACGGCGGATGGAGACGCGACGGTCATTGTCCGGGCAATCCAGTCCAATGGTGACGAGGTCGTCTCGACCGGTACAGTGAAGATCGCCGCGACTGCTCCCTCGATCTTTACAGCCAATGCCAACGGCACGGGAGCTCCGGCGGGGCTGACTGGACGCATCAGTGAGAGCAACCAGTTCGTCTTTGACGCCAATCCCCCCTTTGCGCCCGATCCGGTCAATCCCGGGATCCTGATTCCTGCCCCGATCGACGTGGGAACCTCGAGCAGGCCGGCATTTCTGATCCTCTACGGGACAGGAATTCGAAACGCGACAACGGCCAATATCTCTGCCGTGATCGGTGGAATAGTGACGACTGTCGAGTTTTCCGGACCGGCACCAGGCTTTACCGGACTCGATCAGGTCAACCTGAGGCTGCCAGTCTCTCTGCGCGGCAGAGGAATCGTCGACGTGACGCTGGTGGTTGATGGAGTATCCTCAAACCCGATCTCGATCAATCTCGCCGGTACGGCCAGCAGTGCGCTCGCCGTGAGCGGTTTCAGCACGCAGAACCCGGTCGGCGCCGGTGAGACGATCACCATCAGTGGATCGGGCTTCTCGACGACAGCGACCGAAAATATAGTCCGATTTGGCGCGGCCCAGGCACGCATAGTCGCGTCGACCTCCAGTGAGCTGACGGTCATTGTGCCCTTCGGAGCGGAATCGGGACAGGTGGTCGTTCAGACCAACAACTCCGAGGCACGCAGCAGCAGCTCGTTTCTGGTCAAGACCTCGATCAGTGGAATGGTGCAGTCGACCGGCTCGTCAACCAGTAGTCCGGTCTCGCTCAATAATGTGACCGTACGACTGTCCGGAACCAATCTGAGTGTCCGCACCAATCCCCAGGGAACCTTTGTCCTCTCAGACCTCCCGGCCGGAGTCTCTCTGATCGAGATCGATGGTGGAACCACTAGCTCCAATCCCCCCTTTCCATCAGTGACACTGAAGATTGCGGTGAGAGCTGACCGTGATAATCAGATCACCCAGCCGATCAGTCTGCAGCAGATCAACGGGGGAAGCGGGAATGTTGGCACTATGAACCCCGGCTCAAGCGGAGATGCGATCACCTCGTTCGCGGGAACAGACCGGTACCGGCTTTCAAGGAGCGACCAGCTGGCCAATGTCGAACAGGCCTCACCAAGGGTCAGCTCGACGACCATCAGCAGTCGTGGCGTGACACTCGACATACCACTGACAACAGCCGTCAAGTTTCCCGATGGTAGTCTGCGCGGCAGCGTCCAGTTGACCCTCATCGAGCGGTCACGACTGCCGGGAATCCAACTCCCGACGGGAGTCTTCTCCAGCAACATTGCCCAGATAACACCAGTTGGGGTGGCCTTCTCACCCGGGGCCTCGATCAGCTTCCCGAATCCGGATCCAAATTCGATTGGCGGTGGGACCCGGATCGACATCTATCGTTATGACAGTAATTCAGGCAGTTTCATCAAACGGGGGACCGGAACCGTCACCGCGGACAAACTGCTGGTGGTCTCCGACGGGCGTATCGTCGATACGGGTGGATTCTGGATGGCGGCGGTGGCGGGAAGGGTCACGACGGTGACGGGACGTCTGATCAACAGTCTGGGCGACCCGGTCGTCGGTGGCAAGGTCACCGCCAATGGACGCGCCGCGATCAGCGATCAGAATGGTGGATTCAGCCTTGCGGATGTACCGGCAATCTCCGGATCATCGATTCAGGCGGAAGCGGTCGTCCCTCAGCAGTATGGTACACCGCCCCGGGGGCTCTCGGCGCAGACCATCTCGACTCGTGCCGGTGTCACCGACGTCGGGACAATCGCGCTCAGTGATACCAGTCAGCCGGGGCTGGTCCTTTCACCCTCCGCCCTCAACCTGAGCCTCAATGCGAAGCCAGCTTCGATCACCGTGACTCTCACC
>CAIOZW010000414.1 GCA_903862855.1 uncultured Acidobacteriota bacterium | reverse complement strand
GCCCGCTACACCAGGATTCTCGAGGGCATCATCCGCCGCCATCCCGACCAGTGGCTCTGGATCCACCGTCGCTGGCGAACGCGTCCGGTGGGAGAACCTGACATCTACTGAAGCATCATGAATATCAAAACTTTTCTCTCGACATTTGGACTGATCTTCCTGGCTGAAATGGGTGACAAGACACAGCTGGCAGCGATCACACTGGTGGCAGAGACCAGGCAGCCCTGGGCGGTCTTCCTCGGTGCGTCCCTGGCATTGACCGCGGTCTCACTGATCGGTGTGACCCTCGGGGCAGTCCTCGCCAACCACATCAACCCCGAGTATCTTCATCGGGCGGCAGCCGTCGCCTTTATCATCATTGGAGCCCTCATGCTCTGGGGCAAGATCTGATCGATGGAAAAAAGAGTACGCCGATTAATGGTTGTCACTGGCGAGGCTTCGGGCGATAAACACGCCGCGCGGCTGATCGATGCCCTGCGCCAGCTCGACCCGGCGTCCGACTGGCAGTTCTTCGGCTCGGGAGGCGACGAGATGCGCGCCGCCGGGGCGAAGACGCTGGTCGATATTCGTGAGCTGGCGATCATGGGCCTGTTCGAGGTCCTCCGCGCCCTGCCGCGCTTCTGGCAGGTCTTCAAGCAGTTGCGCCAGGCGGCTCGCGCACAGCACCCGGATGCCGTCATCCTCGTCGACTGGCCGGAGTTCAACCTGCGCCTCGCCAAACGGCTCGCCCGGGATGGCCACCGTATCTTCTACTATATCAGCCCGCAGATCTGGGCCTGGCGAACCTACCGCATCCGCACCATCCGTCGCTATGTCGAGAAGATGCTGGTCATCCTCCCCTTCGAGAAGAGCTTCTATGAGCGACACGGAGTGGAGGTCGACGATGTTGGCCACCCGCTGCTCGACAGCATCCGCATCAAGAGATCGCGGGCCGAATTTGCAGCAGACTACGGACTAGATCCATCACGGCCGATCATCGCCTTCCTGCCCGGCAGTCGCCACTCGGAGATTCGCTACATTCTGCCACCGCTGCTCGAGACGATCGCCCGCCTTCGCGAGACCCATCCCGACTGGCAGCCGATACTGCCGCTGGCCCGGACGCTTTCGCGTGACGAGGTTGCCACGGTGCCCGGACTGACGATCATCGAGCGTGATACTTACGATGCACTAGCCGCCGCCGACCTGGCAATTGTCGCCAGCGGGACGGCGACCCTCGAGACGGCGATCATCGGCACTCCGCTCATCGTCGTCTACCGCGCCTCGGAGCTCAACTGGCGGATCTTCCATCCACTGATCCGCGTCCCCTGGGTCGGCATGCCCAACCTCATTGCCGGACACCAGATCGCCCCGGAACTTCTGCAGGGCAACCTGAATGCCGACCGGCTGTCCGCAGAGATCTGTCGGCTCATCGAAGACCCGCTGCAGCTTGCCGCCATGCGGGAGGCGCTGGGCAAGGTGCGGGAGGCACTCGGTTCCGCCGCCGCCTCGGACCGCGCGGCTGCGGCGATCCTCAAGCAACTACGGGAGAAGAAAAAATGAGACGGGTTGTCATTGTCGGTCTGCTCATCACCCTCGGCCTGGCCATTGCAAAGTTTGAGGCTCGAGCACAGGTTCGCGAAATCCCCTCACCTGCCGGTACTGGCAGCGGCCAGCCCAATCTGACCGTCTCACGCGATGGCAAGGTCTACCTGAGCTGGATCGAGCGGCTTCCCGAGGGAAGATTCTCCCTCCGCTTTGCGACCCTCGAGAACGGGCGTAATGGTCAGGAATGGTCGACGCCGCGCATCATTGCCGAAGGAACGAACTGGTTCGTCAACTGGGCCGACTTTCCCTCCCTGGTCGTTCTCCCCGACGGAACCCTGGCTGCCCACTGGCTGGTCAAGAGCAGCCCCGAGACGTTCGATTACGATGTGCACATCTCGCGCTC
>CAIOZW010000413.1 GCA_903862855.1 uncultured Acidobacteriota bacterium | reverse complement strand
GGCCTTCCGTCTCTGGGAGGAGGCTTTGAGGGGAGAAGCGAGTCAACCTGCCTTGACAGGACCTGACAGACCTCGTCTGGTCAGGCGTATCGGAAACTACATCGTCGAACTGACCGCAACCGCGGACCAACAGGCGGCCGAGGCGATCATCGGAAAGATCCGTTATGAACAGAAGGTCTTCTGGTCCGGTCGTAAAGTCTCCGACATCCCTCTCGAATTTCGGCCGCTCGACCCGGCAGTTCTACGCGAAGCGACCAGAACCGGCTCGATCATTGTCAGATCACTCATTTGGGTTGGAGTCATGATGCTGGTAGTCTTCGGGATCGGGCTGATTGTCGGGGGTGGATTCTTCTACTGGAGACGATTCCGGCAGCGCCGGCAGGGAACCGAAGGGCTCTTCAGTGATGGAGGGGACTCGATCGTACTCAATCTGCAGGGTGAAAAAGAAGAGAGGCAGTAAAAGCCCGCCTCTCTTCTTTTTCACCAATACTAACGATGTCAGGCAGGCAGTTTTTACTTCAGATTCTCATCGGCATGACAATGTATCGATAATCGTAATCGACCTCTTCCTTCGGTTTGATCTGAACCTGCGAACTCCCGTCCTTGAATTCAAGCAGAATATCTCTCTCACCGATCTCCGAAAAGACATCGAGCAGATACTGGGCATTGAAGCCGATGGATATTTCCGGACCTTCATAATCGACCACCAGATCTTCACCCGCGCTTCCAACATTCTCGTTCGTGGCCGAGATATGGACCAGATTCTCCTTCAATTCAAACCTGATCGCGTGTGACCGGTCATCAGAGACTAGAGCGACACGCCGCAGCGCCGCCGCCAGGCGATACCCCTCGATGGCAAAGCGGTTATTGTTCTCGCGTGGCAGAACCATCTCGTAGTTTGGAAACTGACCGGTGAGTGTCCGTGAACTGAGAATCCTCTTTCCAAAGCGGAAGTAGAGGTGATGATTATGGAAGGCAATCTCGATCGGATCGTCAGATTCCGCACTCAAGCGGGCCACTTCCGTCAAAGTCTTCTTCGGGATGAGGATGTCGAGCCGCTCCCCGGTATTGGCAAGGGTCTTCTCGATGAAGGAGAGTCGATGACCATCCGTCGCGACCATTCGTAAGGTATCCTCACCAAACTCGAATTTCGCTCCGTTGAGGGCGTAACGTGACTCTTCGTTGGTGATCGCAAAGATGGTTCTTGAGATCAGCGTCCGGAAGACCTCTGCCGGTATGGTGATCGCTCCTTCGGGCATCTCCTTGATAACCGGAAAATTGTCGGTTGGAACGGAAAGCAGCCTGAATCGTGAACGGTCGCAACTGAGTGTCAGCAGGTCCTTGTCACCAGTCGTCAGTTCGATCTCGGAATCAGGCAAGGCCCGTACGATCTCGAACATCTTCTTGGCACCAAGACAGATCGATCCAGGCTCGAGAATCTCGGCATCGCAGAAGGTCGTAATCGACATGTCGAGATCGGTCGCCTTGATCTCGATCCCATCCTCACGTGTCTCGACCATCAGATTGGAGAGAATTGGTATGGTGCTCTTCTTTTCGACCACTCCCTGCAAGAGACCCAACTCTTTCTGAAAGGATTGTCTGCCTACTTTGAATCTCATCTCTCCCTCCTTGCAATTTGATCAGGACTGAATCATCGATACGATCCGGAATTTACTACTAAATACAATTAATACAAATCTATTAATATACAGTAGTATCAGTAGTGGCGTTGAAAAGTCGTCGATTTAACCGTAAGTCCTTGTTTTATTAAAGTTTAGCCAGTGCAAATCCTGTGGGAATATCTGTGAATATCAAAGGAAAAAGCGGTCATCCCGTGGAAATCATCTCCGATCTTTCCGGAGAGGGCAGTGTTATTGACAGGAATCCACAGGTAGGCTTTGACTGTCCTGTGGAAAAGCTTGCAAGTCTATTTGCATCTATCAATTAGGTTGTGGATAACCCTGTGAAAATTCCCATTCTGTTCGATCATCTCGGTAATTTTGTTGATGCTGTGAAGAACCGTCGTATGGTGTTTTCCACCAAATTCGCGACCGATCTCGGGGAGGCTTGCCCGGGTCAGGTTCTTACAAAGATACATCGCCACCTGACGCGGGAAGGCAATCTCGCGGACATTCGATTTGGCTTTCAGGTCAGCGACACGCAGTGAAAAGTGATCAGCAACCACCTTCTGAATGGTCGCAATCGAGGTCGATCTCTCTTCAACGTCAATGATGTTCTTCAGCGCCTCACGGGCGAGGGTCAGACTGATCGGTTCACCTTTCAATGAGGAGAGGGCGGTCAGTCGAACCAGCGATCCTTCAAGCTCGCGGATATTGGACTTTATATTCCGGGCAATGAACATCGCCACCTGATCAGGTATCGAAATCTTCTCTGTTTCGGCCTTCTTTCGCAGAATTGCCAGCTTGGTTTCGAGGTCAGGTGGCTGGATGTCGGCAATCAATCCCCATTCGAAACGTGAATGGAGCCGCTCCTCGAGCGTCGGAATCTCACGCGGTGGGCAATCAGAGGAGATGACGATCTGCTTCTGCCCTTCGTAAAGGGCGTTGAAGGTATGGAAAAACTCTTCCTGTGTTCTTTCCTTACCGGCAATGAACTGAATATCGTCGATGAGCAGAACGTCGATCGATCGATATCGTTCCCGGAAGGCGAGAGTCTGTTCGTAGCGGATCGAGTTGATCAGTTCGTTCATGAACCTCTCCGCCGAGATGTAGCAAAGACGTAGATGGCGATTTCGTTCCTTGACCTGGTGACCGATGGCACACATGAGGTGCGTCTTGCCAAGACCTACCCCGCCGTACAGGTAGAGAGGATTGTATGTCCGAGAGGGCCCCTCCGCGACCGCCAGGGCGGCAGCATGAGCGAATTGGTTGCTCGATCC
>CAIOZW010000412.1 GCA_903862855.1 uncultured Acidobacteriota bacterium | reverse complement strand
TGCGTGGTCCGAAGGGGCGTGGATGGCTGATGCGCTGGCTTCCGGCGCGGGCTCACGATAATGGACTCTTTCTGATCTTCAGCAATGGGGTTGGGATCGATGACGACGAGGTACGGACTGGAAATGCAATGATTCTCGATCCCTATGGTGAGATTCTGGCCGAGACAGGGCGCGCAGATGATGATATGGTTATTGCAGATCTCGACGCCAGTCAGCAACCCCTCTCATCGGGACGCCGCTGGTTGCGGGCGCGGAGGCCTGAGCTTTACGGTCCCCTCTGTGTGCCGACTGGTGCGGAGACTGAAACGTGGAAGGTACGATTCGGCGTTGAAGAATAGTCAGCGCTCTTGAGAAAAGGGAATATCCAAGTTGACCCGGGGAGTGCAGGATGGCCGATCAGGAACAAATTGACCGACTGCGCGCATCAATCGCGGAGGGATCGGTCAAGAGCTGGAACAGCTGGCGTGAGAGCCATACTGGAACGATCGATCTGTCGATGATCGACCTTTCGGGTCTGGATCTCAGCGGAGCCAACCTCAGCAGAGTCAACCTCTGCCAGGCCAATCTGACGGGGGCCAGCATGGTCGGATGCAATTTGGCTGGTGCCGCACTCTGGCAGGCAGTCCTGATCGATGCCGACCTGCTTGGCTCGAATCTCAGCGAAGCCGATCTGCTCGGGGCAAATTTGAGCAGCGCCGATCTGAGCAACTCCCGGCTCTGTCGGACCAATCTCTGGGGGGCCAACCTGAGTGAGGCAAACCTCTCGCAAGCAGACCTCAGCGCCGCCAATCTGACCAAGGCCTGTCTCGTCTATGCCAATCTGCAGAATGCCCGGTTGATCGGATGCCGTGTCTATGGTGTCTCGATCTGGGATACCAGACTCGAAGGGGCAGTTCAGGAACGGCTGATCATCTCTCCGGAAGAACAGATCTTCGAGGAACGGGAGACGCTGATCACTGTCGACAATATCGAGACGGCCCAGTTCATCTACCTCGCACTTCACAATCCCCGGGTTCGCCAGATTATCGACTCACTTACGCCGAACGACAATCTGCTCAACCTGCTCTCTGAGATGGTCGATTGATGGTGATTGTTATCAGTGGCTGGCTGGAGAAGTAGATCCGGAGTGGTGGGCAAGGTCGAGGCAGACCTGATCGGGAATAAAAAAAGAGGTGACCAACAAATGCTGACCACCTCGTCACAAACTTTACACACCCACTACACGCCAGGCCAATCTTAAGGTTCCCAAAATTTTCTGAAAATTCCCGCTCAACCATTCACGGTCTTCCTGAACAGGTCGCCGGACGATCAAACGGGGCCCCAGACCAATCCCGGCAAGGGCATTCCCTGTCGCGACAATGATTACATTGCTGAAAGCCATTTCAGTATCCCCACCGATAGATCCACGGGCACAACTTTTTTCAGATTTTTTTTGACAAGAAACAAATTGAGCGGCGCCGTTTCGTCTATAGAGATGGAAGGAGTGATCTCCAGATTTGCCTGGCTGAATCGAGGCAGAGGATAAGTAATCAGAGCGGATCCGGACTCCCCAAAAGGAGCCGAGGGCCGAATGGACACACAAAGTTCGAGGGAGAGATCAGTCAGCAGGCAAAAAAAGCGAGGTGACCAACGTAAGCTGACCACCTCATCACAAACTACACACACATATGGCTACACGACCGGGACGGCATATTGTTCCCAAAATTTTAATTAGAACGAAATATTGGTAGCTGGCCGGATCGGTGATGATCGCCAAACAAGACGGAATAGGTAAGCAGACAAGAAAAAAGAGGTGATTTACGAATGCTGAACACCTCGTCGCAAACTATACACACCCTCAAAACGCCACACGGGAGAGGTTATGCCAGAGAGAATTGGAATGCCAAAGGAAGTGATCCAAAGGTAACCGCTCTTCTGAAGATCTCCCTCGGCATCAGTAAGTAACCATTTCCAGACGAACCTTGGAAGGGGCGAATGGAGATCTGAATCGGGGAGTATGCGACGATGATTATTGAGAAAACATTCGACAGGCTGTCGGCAAGGATCCTTGGCTGCCCTGTCTTTGAGATGGCTCTGCGATGGGCGGAGACTCTCGAGAGTGGCACATTGACGCCACTATTCTACTTTTGTCGATTTTACGCGAGTTTGCAGGATCCCTGGCATTCACTGGGTGGGATCCTCTGGCTCTGCTGATGGCCATTCAAAGACCATCAGCAGAGAGTTATTGAACCAACATAGAGAATCAGCGCAAGGGGAGGGGCAGAGAGATGCCACTCCCCTTTTTGTCTGCATGTCAGGGGAGGGGATGATTATGAGAGTGGACATTTTGGGTCTTTGGTCTTGTGTGTGTAAGATGAACCCTTTTCGGGATGGAGTGGCGGCTCTGGTGGGGGGCGTGGGCCTGAATGAACTTCGCCACCGGTAGAGATGCCCCTTTATTGCTAACTCTGATTCGTCTTACCCGGACTAAACCCGGAAGTCCAAAAAATTTTTTCCCGCTCCGCTCCCTTTGGCGGGCCTTGGGTTCTACATCCCCTTTTTCTTTCTTCACGCTCTCTTGCCGACGGGGCTTCTTTGGGTCGATTGTGCTTGACCGCTCCCCGGCCTCGCCGGTTTGTTCGCGGGCGGCATTCGCCTGCCCCGCTTCCAAACTTCCCGGCTCGGCCTCTTCCTGGTCACTGGGTCTTCACTGCTCGGTTTGAGGGTAAAGAGGGCCTAGTAGTTTGCCACCGTGAAATTGATGGACGCTCTTTGAATTTGCGCTCGAATGGGTGAGAATCCTCGCCGGAGGATTCTCAAGGATGCCGAAGAAAAAATACATCGTGAATCTCACAGATGGAGAACGTGAAGAGCTCCAACAGCTACTGCGCTCAGGAAAACATCCGACCCGAAAAGTTACGCGAGCGCGGAT
>CAIOZW010000411.1 GCA_903862855.1 uncultured Acidobacteriota bacterium | reverse complement strand
TGGCTATGGCCGAATTTCACAGTCTGCGTGGGGAGGCGGCAAATCCCGAGGCGGTCTGTAGCAACTATGAAGCACTCTTGTCGGCACGTTGTGACGCTCTTGCGCCGCTGGTGCCACTGGTCGTGATCAGAGTCGATAGTGGTGGGCGGAGAGGTTCACCACCTCTGCCGGAAACGGTGGCAGATATGGCGCTATTGAAAGGTCCATTGAAAGGTCCAATGACACCCGTGGCTGGGCACCGCAGTAAAATTGAGATTGTCAGTGGAGAAGAATCGATCGGGTTGACCTGGAGGTCATTGTTAAATTTTGAGCGAATAGTTTTGATAGGTGATCTACGTGAGGCGGGAGTGGCGATCAGCCGGTTGGCACCCGGGGATGAGACCATTACCGGCGACGGGCCGTCCCGCGATACATACTCCCGATGAGTCGTGGGGCACCGGGGAGGTTGAATCGGTCAAGCTGGTCGATGGTGAAGCCGTTGGAGCTGACGAGTTGATCGATACGGCGGTTGAGATGGCACCCGACTCCGACAATCTGCTGAAGGGGATTGAGACGATCCTGCCAGGCCGCCAGCGTAGGAAGATCACTCCGGCCGTGTTCAAGAAAGATAAAGGGCGCCTCTGGTTTGAGTATTCGCCGGATCTCGCCAAGGGCAGACGCCAGGTTGCCGATAGAGCAGAGCGTAAAAGTGGTCACGACGCAGTCGAAAGAGTTGTCCGTGAAGGGGAGCCTGCCCTGGGCATCGAGCTGGAGACGATTTACCGGCACCGGCGAATCGGCGATGCGGGCGGCGACGAGTTGTTCCAGCATCAGCTCGGAATCGATGATCGTCAGTTCAGTAACCGTTGTCGGGAAGTGGGGCAGGTTGAGGCCGGTGCCAAAGCCGATCTCAAGAGTCCTTCCACCAGCCGCTTGCAGTGTCTCACGGCGGAGACGCCCAATCTCATCGTGACCCAGCATGCGGTCGAGCAGCCAGGGAAATACTCTCCGCGCATAGATTTCTCGCAGCATCAACAGACCCTCCTCAAGCAGCATAATCCATAATGCCAATCACAGGAAGACAAGAGGTTGGCGTCCACCGACGTCTGATCCGGGTGGGCGATGACCATAAATCCACAATTTGTGCCAATTTCGTAAACATGTTGTAGGATATAAATTCAGGTGTCGTCAATGAAACGACACTGCACAGGCTCTTCAGAGCCGGGCCATGATCGGTCTGCGGAGTGATCCGCGAGACGAAAGGATTCCATCGACTGCCATGCTAGAAGCAATTAAAGATGAAAGTCAGATTGCGACGCGAATCGCGAAGGATTTTGGGGCGAACGCTACCTATGTGGAGGATCTTCTGCGCCAGTACCGGCATGATCCAGATCTGGTTGGAGAGGAGTGGGGAAGCTACTTCAGTCGTCTGCTTGGACGTGATGCCGGGAGTGGTCAAGGGCGAACGGTGACGGTCGAGGTGATGGATAACGGTAGTCCGGCGGCAACCCCCGTCCGGGGTGAAAGGCCTCCGGGGCTGGAGGAGAGGCCTGAAGCCCGGACAAGATCGACTGAATCGACAGGCCTGGCGGACTCGGCTGCGTCGGAGCGGATGATCATCCGCGGTCCGGCGGTGAAGATTGTCGAGAATATGGAGGGGAGTCTCACTGTTCCGACGGCGACCTCGATCCGGCAGATACAGATCAAATTGCTCGATGAGAACCGGCGCTGGATCAACCGTCATCTCGAGATGCAGGGGCGGGGCAAGACATCATTTACGCACCTCATTGCCTGGGCCATGCTGAAGGCGCTGATCAGGTATCCGCAGTTGAATGATGGATTTGAAGAGTCGGATGGGACGCCGACGCGGTTGAAGCGGGGAGAGGTCAATCTTGGAGTGGCCGTTGATGTGCAGAAGCGTGACGGGACGCGGACCCTGCTCGTTCCCAATCTGAAAGGCGCCAACCGGATGAACTTCCGGGAGTTTCTGGATGCCTATCAGGATGTGATTCGGCGGGCCCGCGATGGCAAGCTCCAGGTGGCCGATTTTCAGGGGACGACGGTCAGTCTGACCAATCCCGGGACGATCGGGACGACCGCCTCTAGTCCGCGACTGATGGCCGGGCAGGGATTGATCCTCGCGACGGGAGCAATCGACTATCCGCCGGAGTATGCGGCGATGACCGATGCGACACTCTCGCAGCTTGGGATCAGCAAGGTTCTGACGATTACCAGCACCTATGATCACCGGATCATTCAGGGAGCCGAGTCGGGGCTCTTTCTGGCCTTCATTCATGAACTGTTGCTGGGGAACCACAATTTTTATGACGAGATCTTTGCCGATCTGGAGATCACCTATCGACCGCTTCGCTGGTCGACCGATGTCAATCCGCTCTTTTCCGGGGTTGATCGCGAGCGTGAACAGATCAAGAAACAGGTTCGTCTCTTTGAATGGATCAATGCTTACAGGGTGCGCGGCCATCTGATTGCCGATACTGATCCGCTCAACATGATTCCGATGCACGAGCATCCGGAATTGGATATCGAGACGTATGGCCTCTCGATCTGGGATCTCGATCGAACCTTCTTCACCAACGGATTGGGTGGGAAGGAGTATGCGACGCTGCGCGACATCTGGTCGATGCTCATCAGCTTCTACTGCGGTAAGGTTGGAATCGAGAGTCGTCATATCTCGAGCCAGGAGGAGAAGCAGTGGATCAAAGAGCAGGTCGAGTGCGATCCGGCGCCGCTTTCGAAAGAGGTCAAGATCCAGCTTCTGCAGAAGCTGATTGCCGCCGAGCAGTTCGAGAAATTTCTGCACACCAAATACCTTGGACAGAAGCGGTTTTCAGTTGAAGGGGGAGAGTCGATCATCGCGATTCTCGACCAGTTGATCGTCGGGGCGGCTGGCCGTGGGGTAGATGAGGTTGTGCTGGGTATGGCCCACCGCGGTCGATTGACCGTCCTGGCCAATATCATTGGCAATTTCAGTGAGCGTATCTTCACCGCCTTTGAGGGCACGGTTCATCCGAACTTCCCGGCGGATGAGGGTGATGTCAAGTATCACCAGGGTGCAGTTGGGACCAGAGAGGTTGATGATCGGGAGGTGCGGCTGACGCTCTCTCCCAACCCGAGCCATCTCGAGTTTGTCAATCCGGTTGTCGAGGGGATGGCACGGGCAAAGCAGGATGAGCTGGTCTCGGGCGGGAGTGGTTTGCACGAGGCCAACGAGACGATCCTGCCAGTGCTGATTCACGGGGATGCGGCCTTCGCCGGGCAGGGGATTGTGACGGAGACGCTCAACCTGGCGAGCCTCGATGGATACACGACCGGCGGAACGATCCACCTCGTGATCAACAATCAGATCGGATTCACGACCTCACCGACCTCGAGCCGGTCATCGATCTATTCGACCGACGTGGCAAAGATGACGCAACTGCCAATCTTCCACGTCAATGCCGATGATCTGGAGGCCGCGTACAGGGTATTGCAGATTGCGCTCGATTTTCGCCGAAAGTTCAATAAGGACGTGGTGATCGATCTGATCGGATTCCGGAGACACGGCCACAATGAGGGCGACGAGCCGAGCTATACCCAGCCGCTGATGTATCAGCGGGTCAAGGAGCATCCGGGAGTTCGAGAGCTCTATTCGCGGCAGTTACTGCGCGAAGGGGTGATCACCGAAGACGACCTGAAGCAGATGGTCGATGAGCGTTGGCGTCGTTATGAGAATGCGATGCTCGGGGCCAAGGAGATCGTCGTTCGCCAGAAGGCGGTCAAGCGACTGCCGGAGACAGCACCAGAGATGGATGGTTCGGCGGTGGTCGGGACGGGAGTCAATCTCGAAAGGCTTGGTGAGGTTTCACGGGTTATGAATGTGGTTCCGAACGGATTCACGATCAATCCGAAGATGGTCAGCCAGATGTCGCGTCGCGCGCGGATGGGCGAGGGAGAGCTGCCGATCGATTGGGGATTTGCCGAGGGGCTGGCTTTTGGGTCACTGCTCGCAGAGGGAACGTCGGTTCGGCTCTCTGGTCAGGATTGTGGCCGTGGGACATTCAGTCAGCGCCACGCAATTCTCTATGACACCCTGACGGGGCAGCCATGGGTCGCCCTTGAGTCGCTCTGTCAGAATGGAACACGTTTCAACGTGATCGACAGTTCGCTCTCCGAGGCGGGTGTACTCGGTTTCGAGTATGGATATTCGGTGATCGCGAAGAATGAGTTGACGATGTGGGAGGCGCAATTTGGTGATTTTTCGAATGGTGCCCAGGTGCTGATCGATCAGTTCATTGCTCCGGGAGAGGACAAATGGCAGCAGACATCGCGACTGGTCTTGCTGTTGCCGCATGGATACGAGGGTCAGGGACCGGAGCATTCGAGTGCTCGACTGGAGAGGTATCTCCAGCTCTGCGCCGATGACAATATGCAGGTCTGCTACCCGACGACGCCGGCCCAGTATTTTCATCTGCTGCGTCGGCAGGTTCGCCAGGAGATGGCGAAGCCGCTCGTCGTCATGACACCGAAGAGTCTGCTCCGACTGCCGCAGGCCGTCTCGTCGCTCGATCAGTTTACGGGTGGCGGGTTTCTGCCGGTGATTGGAGATCCGGTCGATCCGGCACGGGTCGAGCGGGTGCTTCTCTGCAGCGGCAAGGTCTACTATGACCTGGCCGCAGAGTTGCAGCGCCGCAAGGAGGTCGAGGGGCGGATAGCCATTCTTCGGCTCGAGCAGTTCTACCCCTTCCCGTTGACCCTGCTCAAGGGGTGTCTGGCAAGCTATCGCGGAATGCAGGAGATATTCTGGGTTCAGGAGGAGCCGCAGAACATGGGCGGGTGGAACTTCATGCGTCCACGACTTGAGGCACTCCTCGGTGTCGACCAGGAGTTGCGCTATGTCGGCCGAGGGGCAAGTGCGAGCCCGGCAACCGGATCCTATACTATCCACCAGCTCGAACAGGAGCGCTTCATCAACGAAGCGCTCGGTTGATTCCAGAGGTGACTCGTAGGCGGGAATTGAGAGGAGTTCTGATCGCTTGGTTTCGTATTCGTCAGAATGTCTGGCATTGACGCATGAGGCGGCGATCGATCTGGCCATCAGAATGGCCCGGACGGTCGTTGGGCGGACGAGTCCCAATCCACCGGTTGGCGCGGTTGTCGTTCGTGATGGTCACGTCATCGGAGTCGGGGCGACGCAGCCTCCGGGCGGCCCGCATGCTGAAGTGACCGCCCTGCGCGAAGCGGCGGGTGGCGGTCGTGGGGCTACGCTCTACAGCACGCTTGAGCCCTGCACCTTTCACGCCCGCACCCCACCCTGCACGACCGCGATCATCGAGGCCGGCATCTCAAAAGTCATCTATGTTGCCCGCGATAACGATCCGCGGATCGGACGTGGTGCCGAGCAGATTCTTCGTGAGGCGGGGATCGAGGTCAGAAGACTGAACGATCCTGATGGCCAGGTCGCCGGGATACTGGCACCATTCAGATGCCGGGTCGCGTTGGGGCGTCCTCTCGTGACGGCGAAGTATGCAATGACACTCGATGGGCGGATTGCTGCCGCAGGTGGCGACAGCCGCTGGGTGAGCGGGGTCGATGCGCGCCGGCGTGTCCATCAGTTGCGTGATGAAGTCGACGCGATCCTGATCGGAGTCGGGACGCTGCTTGGTGATGATCCGGAGCTGACGACGCGGCTCGAAGACCACTGGCGCCCGGTTCATCATCCGCTGCGGGTGCTGGTCGATAGTCGGGGACGGGCGCCATTGACCGCGCGACTCTTCGATCAGCAGTTGCCAGGAGAGACGCTGGTCGCGACGGTCGATGCGGATCAGAGATGGCTGAATGGACTTCGTGAGCGCGGAGTCGTGGTCGAGCAGATCCCCGCCGATGGAGAAGGTCGCGTCGATCTGGCGGTGTTGCTGAACTTCCTGGCAGGTCGGGGTGTCAATCATCTGCTGGTCGAAGGGGGAAGTGAGATGCTTGGAGCGTTCAATGATCGTGGACTGATCGATCAGATTCAGGCCTTTGTGGCGCCGAAACTGGTTGGTGGCGCTGGGGCGCTCGGTCCGGTCGGCGGGGGAGGGGTCAGCCTCATGGCGAATGCGCAACGCTTCGATTTGCAGAAGGTCGAACGATACGGAGAGGATCTGCTGCTTGTGGCTACGGCGACGGGGCAGCCCTGGTGGTCGACATCTGAAGATGGGGAGAAGGCAAATGTTCACCGGAATTGTTGAAGAGATGGGGCGGGTCCTGGCGATCGCCGGTGATCGTGAGCTGGAGAACTTTGTGACCATCGGTTGCTGCCTCGCCATCGAAGGGGCCCGGCCTGGTGACAGCATTGCCGTCAATGGGACTTGCCTGACGGTCGTCACTCTTCAAGAGGGTAGCTTTACGGTTGGTCTGAGCCCGGAGACATTGCGTCGAACCAACCTGGGTAGCCTGAGAATTGGCGATCCGGTCAATCTAGAGAGATCGCTCACCTATGGTGGCCGCATGGGTGGACACTATGTGCAGGGTCACGTCGACGGTGTGGGAAAGATTGCCGGAATCACCCCCGAGGGGGATTCACTGCGCATCCGGGTTGAGCCTCCGCCGGGACTGATGCGCTATATCGTCGAGAAGGGCTATGTTGCCGTGGATGGGGTCAGCCTGACCGTCGCGGCACTTGATGAGACTGGATTTACGATCGCCATGATCGCCTATACCCGCGATGCCGTGATTATGGGAGGCCAGCCGGTCGGTACACCG
>CAIOZW010000410.1 GCA_903862855.1 uncultured Acidobacteriota bacterium | reverse complement strand
TCTCGACATCTTCGGTCCTGGTTCGCTCTTCGAGCTTCTCTGCCAGGCACGAACACAGGCAGGCGAGGGGCGTCTCGCCTCGTGGCTGCTCAATCCGGCCGACCCGGTGACCATCAGTACCCGCCAGGAGGCAATCACCGAGCTTCGTGACCACCTCGACCTCCGCGAAGATCTGGCTCTGCTGGGAGATGACGTACGCTCGGCAATCGACGATCACTCCCTCACCACATGGGCTGCCGGAGCAGAGATCCAGATCAATCGCCTCGCGCCATTCGTGGCATTGATACTGGGTCTGGCCTCCTTCACTTCGATCATTCTCTGGTTCGCGGCAGGCTACCGGACGCTTGCTCTCGCGGCGATCCTGGTCGAATCGCTCTTCATCTTTTTCTACCGTCAGCGGATCTGGGCCATAACGTCCGCCATCGATCGACCTGGGCGAGAGCTGGTCTTACTGGCAGGTATTCTGGCAAGAATAGAGCAGGAGCAGGTCAGTGAGGGCCCACTGGCAGATATCCGGCGGCGCCTGGAGATCGAAGGCGAAGCACCATCCCGCCAGATCAGACGGCTCTCGCGACTGGTCGAGATTCTTGATTCGACTCGCAATCAGTTCTTCGCCCCGTTTGCTTTTGCCCTGCTCATTCCTGCCCAGCTCGCCTTTGCAATCGAGCGATGGCGAATCAAATCGGGGAGATCGATCCAGCCCTGGATCGACGCAGTTGCCGAGCTCGAGGCTCTCTCCTCACTGGCTGGCTTCGCCTTTGAGAATCCCGAGCATGTCTTCCCGGAGATAGTTGAGGGTGGAGTATGCTATGAGGCGACGGCGCTCGGCCATCCACTCTTGCCGGCAGAACGTTGTGTGCGCAATGATATCTCGCTGGGAGCGCCTCTCCGGGCACTGATCGTCAGTGGGTCGAACATGTCCGGCAAGAGCACGATGATGCGGACTATCGGGATCAATGCCGTCCTCGCCTTTGCCGGTGCTCCGGTGCGCGCAACACGACTCCGCCTCTCCCCCCTGACGATCGGTGCCTCGATTCAGATTCAGGACTCGTTGCAGAGCGGTGCATCCCGATTCTATGCCGAGATTACCCGGCTCAAGCAGATCGTCGAGCTGACGAATGGCAGCCTGCCATTGCTCTTTCTGCTCGACGAGATTCTGAGTGGAACCAATTCGCACGACCGGCGGATTGGCGCCGAGGCGATCATTCGTGGTCTGGTCGAGCGCGGTGCGATTGGGCTCATGACAACCCACGATCTTGCCCTGACGAGGATGGTCGATGGTCTCGGTGACCGAGCCGCCAATGTCCACTTCGAAGATCATCTCGAAGACGGAAAGATGGTCTTCGACTACCGCATGCACCTGGGAGTAGTCACCCACAGCAACGCTCTTGAACTGATGCGCACCGTCGGGCTCGAAGTATGAGTTCAGAGTCTGGTATCGATAAAGACGTTGACGCGCAGGCCGACCTGGAAAATAACGGAGGCATTGCCCGACGAATCATCGAGCGGATCAAGGTTGATGAGGGTTTCGAGAATCTTCGTGTCGTTCTTCTCAGCCGGACTGTCTGAACGCAAGGTCTTGCGGCCAAGAACTTTGCCGACGCGGGCGACGCGGCCATTGAACTGGCGCTTGCCATAGGCATCGATCGTAATCCAGGCCGGCTGGTCGAGGGCAATCTTTGCGACATCCAGTTCATCGATCTCTGCCCGGACTCGCAGTCGGGAGAGGTCGGCGATGGTAAAGATCGGGACAGGCTGCCCGGTCGGTCCACTTGAGACCAGCTCGCCAACCCGGAGATGGCGGCGGAGGACAACCCCATCGAGTGGCGCCCGGATGGCTGTTCTCTCGAGCACGATCCGGGCCGCCGTCACACTGGCCGCGGCCACGGCAAGTTCAGCCTCGGCACGGGCAATATCTTCGGCCCGGGCCGTCGCCTCGATCAGCGAGTGGCGCTCGATGGAGGCATCGTATCGGGCCCGGGCGACGGCCAGTTGCCGCTCGGCCCGCTCGACCTCTTCACGTGCAATATCACCAGTGCTGAAGAGTGCCTTTCGCCGGTCATATTCCAGCTTCATATTGTCAACGACCGCCCGGGCCTCATCTCTGAGTGCCAGAGCCTCGCGACGCTCCTGGCTACGGGCCCCGTTACGCAATCGCAGCAGTTCCGCCTCACGCTGGCGCTTCAGGGCGACGGTTGAGTCGAACCGCGCCCGGTGTTCTGCAGCATCGAGCCTCGCCAGGATGGCTCCGCGCTTGACCGACTCTCCCTCTTCAACCAGCAGCTCGACCACTCGACCGGCCATCTCGGCACTGACGGCAACCTCCTCCGAGACTGGCTCGATCCTTCCAGAGGCTGAGACAAGGCGACGAACCGACTCGGCAGTTGAGACTGTCGGCGGAACGATTGCCGGCTCCACCGACCTGATGATCCGTCCACGCAAACCCCAGATTGCCAGTCCTGTCAGACAGAATCCGGCCGTGATCAGAAGAGCTCTTCTCATTTCACCCCTTCTCCATTCGAGATGCGACCATCCTCGATTGTTACAATTCGATCGGCATAAGGGAGTGCCCGGTTGTCGTGGGTAACGATGACGACGGACCTCCCCCTCTCGTGGGCCAGCTCACGGAGCAGATCGAGAATCGCCCGGCCGGTCGTTCCATCGAGCGCCGCTGTTGGTTCATCGGCAAGAATGATTGCCGGCTCACCTGCCAGCGCCCGCGCAATGGCGACCCGCTGTTTCTGCCCACCACTCAGATTGGTCGGCCACTGCGTGGCCTTGTCGAGCAGCCCAACCCGCTCCAGCAGCTCCCGCGAACGATGCCGCGCCTTCCCGCCCCGAACGCCCTTCAAATCGAGCGCCAACTCGACATTCTCCTGCACGGTCAGTGCTGGAAAGAGATTGAATCCCTGAAAGATGAACCCGATCCGCTCGAGACGTACCCGGGGCATCTCTCGCTCCGTCAATCGGGACACCTCTTCACCGCCAATGACTACCACTCCACCCGTCGGCCGCAGAATGCAGCCCATGATCGAGAGAAGAGTCGTCTTTCCACTCCCAGAGGGCCCCATCAGAAAGAGCACCTCACCTGTGTTTACCGTGAGATCGACCCCGACGAGCGCGTGAACAACTGCATCTCCGCTTCCAAACGACTTGGTTACGCCCCCGACTTCGATCGCCACTGCCATTCGTCCCCCCCTCGCTCTCTGTTCCCTTATCCCTTGAAGATCATCGCCGGATCGAGCCGGGTCACCTTGTTGATCGAGACCATCGAGGCCGCTACGCACATCACCTGGGTAATGACGAAGAGAACCAGCAGCAGCCACCACGGCAGGATGATCGCCGTGGTTGTACTCAGACTTGTCTCTGAAACGATGATACTGATCAGGATTCCGAGCGCATATCCGATCGCGCCACTGATCAATGCCTGGCGGATGATCACTCCATACAGGTAGCCGTTCGATGCCCCCATCGCCTTCAGGGTTCCATACTCGCGCAGATGGTCCATGGTCGAGGCATAGATCGTCTGCGCCACGACCACTACGCCAACCACCAGACCGAGGAGCGCCGCAATCAGGACCGAAACACCCGCTCCTGTCTCAAACATCCAGTAGAATGCCTGCTTTCGCGCAAATGCCGCCGTCGTCAGTACCTCGACATAGGAGAGCCGGGACTGTAACGACTGCCGTACCTCCTCCGGATCGGCCCCGGCTGCCAGTCTAATCAGCACATAGATCGTCTGATCTCGTGGCAGCCCGAAGTATTGACGCGCACGATCGATCGTCGTAAAGACAGCCGGCGAAGTCGTAAAGATCCTGATGCCACGTGTCATCCCGACAACCCGCGCCCGGCGCCCCTGGATCTCAAAGACCTGCCCCAGCTCTGTCACGCCCAACTTCTCCTTGTACAACTCATCGATAATCACCGCATCCGGCTGGCGAAGATCTTCAACCCGCCCGGCCACCAGATTCCACGGTATTCCCAGACCACCTTCCGGTTCCACTCCCATCAGCAATATCGACTCGTCCGATCCGTTTGGCTTCTTCCAGGTCGAGAAGTTGATCGTCAACCGCCGGGCCTCTGCGACTCCATCCACCCCCAACGCCTGGTGATACTTTCGCTCAGTGAAGGGTATGCCATTCTCCAGATTGACCACTCCCCTGGAGAGAATCCAGAGATCAGCTCCCGAACGGTCGATCAGGTCGGCAGTTGCCCGCACAAACCCCAGAAAGAGCCCGAACTGAACCGACGTCAGGACGACTGAAAAGACGATCCCGACCAGCGTTACCACCAGTCGCACCCGATCGTGAAATAGATTTCGCCACGCCAGTGAGGCCATCCACAATCCCCTCTTACTTCATCAATCCCCGCAAAAGGGTCTCCAAAGTCTCTCCGATCAACTTTTTCTTATCCACCCACGGAAAATCGTCCTCATCGAGCGTGATCAGCAGGGACGTCAGACCATGGATCGAAACCCAGACAACCTGACTCGCCACATTTACCTCCACCGCTCGAAAATTGCCTGCCTCAACGCAACGTGCTACCGATCTCTCCAGATACCCAAAGGCCTGCTCTCCCATCGAACCCTCATAGTGTGACTCCTCCCCACGATCCATATTCTGACTGCTGACCATGAACGTCAGTCGATACTGATGACGGTTCCGCAAACCAAATTGAATGTAGGCCTCACAGCTCTCCCGTAATTCTTCAAGCGGATCGAGCCCCTTCGCCTCGATTCGCTGCAACGACTTTGCCAGACGCGCAAAGGTCTGGTCACAGATCTCCGCGAGAATCTCCGACTTGTCACGAAAATAGAGATAGATCGTCGTTGGCGAATACTCGATCCTCTCGGCAATCCGCCGCATCGAGACCCGCTCGTACCCCTCGCTGATGAAGAGATCTCGCGCCGCAGCAAGTATCTCGCCACGCAATGCCTCCCGCTCTCTCTCCCGTCGCTCCTTTGTTCCCATCTTCTGTCCCAGGTGCTCCGATCACTCTCAATTTATACCCTTCAATCACTTTACAGTGTTAACTATAAGTACAGCCCAGCCTCCTCGTCAAGTCGCGACCAATGGTCAGGAAACGAGTTGGGAGTCCAGAATATTAGTGGGATCCCGTGAGGAGATCAGGATCGGGGGGAAGGAAAGGAATAGTGACGAGCGACCGTTGCGACCTCAACTGAATAGGATTCGTACCAGCGCTCTTGTCCCGCCTGTTGGGCAAGGAGGTGTTCCGGGTGATTTCGCCAGGCAGCGACTGACTCCGGTGATGGCCAGTAGGAGAGGGCGATCTCGGTATCCCCTTCGCTGGCAGAGTGAAAGGCAAGGCAGCCGAACTCATCGAGGGCGAGGGAGCGCAGGCGGGCGGCGACCTGAGAGTACTCAGGATCGACCGCCCGGATCTTTGCTCTAAAAATGACGACAATCATCAGTGGATCCGTCAGGGAGCGGAGGTAACCAGTCCGGGGGCAGTCCGTTCGATGCGGGCGGCCATGAGGCGAACCAGTTCGGCATTGGTGAAGGGTTGCCAGCCGTGAGGCTTCATCGGCCGACCATATTCGAAGACGGCGGAGGCGCGGGGGCTCTCTGTTCCTTTCAGAAAATCCTCCATCAGATAGACCGCCAGATTGAGGTAATAGTTATCCATATCACCGCAATAGACGTGGATCTTGCCGACCAGATCCGGTCCGATCTTCGACCAGTTCTTTTCGAGGTAGTGGCGCAGGTCGTAGCCATTGTCACGCATATAGTTTGCGACTTCACGATCGATCTTCCCGGTGCGTGGATCCCAGAGCGGGCGCGGGTAGCCATCGGTGCCGACGGGGCCATAGGCGGCATCCCAGGCAGTGATCTGCTGGCCGGAGCGACTGTGGCTGCCAAGGACCATTTCGAGCCGGCTCATCTGGCGCATGGTGAGGGTGACCTGACCCTCGGCATCCCGCGAGAGCGGACGGGTGAATTTTGACCAGTCACCACCGGGAATCTCGAAGGCATTCTCGTCCTCGTAGATATTGCTCATCTGGTAGCGGCGGAAGTCGACCGGGTCAGGATAGAGCGACCAGACGCCATTGAAGAATCCGGGATGCTGGATCTGGAGAGCAAGAGACTCCCAGCCACCGGTCGAGCCGCCGGTGAGGACGCGTGCCTCGGGACGGCGTGCGAGACGGAAATTCTCTTCAAGATGGGGAATTAGTTCGGTCAGCAGAGCGTCAGCGTAGGGTCCATTATTGGCCGAATTGACCGCATACGAGTCGTCGTAGTATGGAGTCGGATGCTGAAAGGTGACCGCGATCATGCGCGGAAAGTTGTCGGCCATCCAGGCACGGGCAAACTCGTGGCCTGGTTCCCGCGCCCCGCGCAGTTCTCTTGTCCGACGCTGTTCAGCCGTCTCGGGAATCGCCGGGGGAGTGGGGGTGAAACCAAACGGGGCGCCAAGTCCAAAGTGGCCCTGGATGTAGATTCCCGGGTAGCGCCGCTCCTTTTCCTGGTCGTACCCTCTGGGAAGGAGGAGCGTGGCGCCAAGGTAGACGGGATGCCCCCAGAACTCCGAGAGGAGCCGGCTCTGAATCTTGACCCGCCGAATCCATTCCGTGTCGGGTGGGACGACGACCGGTGGCAGCTTGCGGGTCAGATTGAGCTGCAGCGTGAGCCCCTTTGCCGGGTCGTGCCGAAACGAGACCACCTCACTGACGAGATTGCCCGGCGAGCGATTCCACTGCTGTCCCTCCCACTGATCGAGGTGGACCCAGATCTCGTGCCCATCCTTGCGTCGAACCTTGGTATAGACATTGAGCAGAGCCTGGGCAAAGTATTCGCCGGCTGGAAGATCCTTGAGGCTTTCGACCTGGTAGCCGGGTGTTGCGGCGTCGATCACTGCCGGCACACCAGGCTTGAGCGCCTCGACATCCAGTCCGAAGAATGGAACCGAGGCCTGATATGAGCCGGCCTGCAGACGCGGCTCAACCCGGTTGCTCTTTGAGATGATCAGAAAGAGTCGACCGGTGATCGGTCCGCTATCGAGCGAGGCCGGATAGGATATTTGAGCCCGTACGGCCACCTGGGCACCGATCCGGGTATGGGCTGAAGGGAGCAGAATCAGAAGCCCGAGGAAGACGAAGAGGCGAAAGGTCATCAGAGATTTGGATTCGATCTTGAACATGCAATTTTTTCAACCTGGATCATGAAACCTGACGTTACCGCGACATTGCAGGTCTTGAACAATTATGATTGCCCATCCTCTTCCTGACACCAATCAATATTGACACCAATCTTTAAGATAGGGCACACTTCCCGGCATAAAATCTGAAGAAAACCTTATACCGTTCTATTCTTTCAGGTACGTTTTTACAGTTTACTATCACCCGGTGCAATGGTCACTGGTGAACCAGAAAATTGCAATATCCATTGAGGAGGCTTGTAGTTCATGTCCGTCAAACAGTTCGAGCCAAAATTCATGAAGGTCGGAGTACTGACCGCTGCATTGCAGGAGCTGACACCGCGCGAGAAGCGGGATCCGGATCCGGATCTGGCGATCGAGGAATGGGTCGCCTATGCCCGTGAGCTGGGAGCCGATTACATACAGCTCTCATCCGCCCTCCATCCGAGCGAAGCCGATATTCCGGCCGAGGCGTTGCTGGATCCGGTCGCCAACACGCTCGATCTGCGGGAGCCATTCAACAAAGAGCGGGCCAAACGGGTTCAGGCGTCACTCGATACCCACCGGATCGGCATCTCCGAGGTGGGGTTCTTCGACAATCTGCTCCACGATGATGCAGCACTGCGGAAGAAGAAGCATGACTACATGAAGATGACCATGGACACGGCCGTGCTGCTGGGCGTCGACGCCGTCTGTGGCTTTGTCGGCCGTAACCAGAAGACGAACATGGACCAGAATCTGCTCGACTTTGAGGAGCACTTCGTACCGCTGCTCAAGTATGCGAAGGAGCGCAACCTCGTCTTCCGGATCGAGCAGTGCCCGATGCCCGGCTGGGTTCCAGGCGACAACTGGCATAATAATATCGCCTACACCCCCGGCACCTGGATTGCGCTGCACCGCATCTGCGAGAAGCACGGCGTCGGTGATCAGTTCCGGATCCACTACGATCCATCCCACGCCATTCTGATGGGCCAGGATACGCGGTCGCTCTTCCAGTACCTGAAAGATACCGGCTACAATTTTCTGATCGGAGGCTTCCACGTCAAGGGACAGGTGGTCGATGCGAAAGGGGTCTCGGCGTGGGGTTATGGCGGGCAGACGCTCGATCGCGGGGATATGATCGATGGAAAGCCGTCACCAAATGCCGCCGACCATCTCAATGCCTGGAAGAAGCAGGTCGTGCTCTGCGAGCATGAGCTGCCCGGAACGGCGAAGCACGATCCGCTGGCCTACCTGCAGAACCGGACGGTCGACTGGCTCGATCATCAGCTCGCTGCCCGCGAACTGCTCGCGCTCGATCCGGAGAAGACTTTCCTGATCGTTGAGCACGAGTATCCGAAGGCACGCATCCAGGACAAGGATAAACTGAAGCCGATCCTGCAGGGTTCGATCGCCTTTACCCGGCGCATCGATGAGGCGGCCGCCTGTATGTACGCCCTTCAGAACGAAGTCCTTGCCGCACAGGGAATCCCGATCCAGGGGATCGGTCGCGAAGCATATCGTTCATAATCGCTGCGGAGTGACGGAGGCCCTCTGGGCCTCCACCGTTCCGCCCTTACCCAAAATCCATCGGGGCACCCAACAATGAATAAGAAGATCTCCCTGTTATCGCTGGTCACCAGCCTGCTGATTGTCGTGAGTGGTCTCGCCGCGGCCACACAGACTGTCAATGCACAGTCGCGTCAATCAAGGAAGCTGCGCCTCCTTTACGTTACCCAGTCGATGGGCTTCCGCCACCAGTCTCTTCACAAATCGGAAGAGATCATGGAGCAGCTAGGAAACAAGAACGGGTTCGAAGTGACCCTGACCCAGATGGCCGAGCTGAAGCTGACCGCGGCCAATATAAAAAATTATGATGTCATCATCTTTTATACGACCGGTGAACTGCCGCTGAGCGCGGAGCAGAAGACACTCCTTCTCAACTGGATCAGGGGAGGAAAGTTCTTCATGGGAATTCACAGTGCGACCGACACTTTCTACAAGTGGCCGGAGTATGGAGAGATGATCAATGGCTGGTTCGATGGTCATCCGTGGACACAGGAGACCGAGGTGACGATCAAGGTGGATGACCGGAGCCATCCGATCACCAGCCACCTCCCGGAATCGATGACTTTCAAGGAGGAGATCTACCAGCTCAAGGAGTTCAATCCGGAGAAGGTAAAGGTTCTGGCGAGCCTCGACACGACCAAGACCAACATGACGCTGAAGGGAGTGCGAGCGAAGCAGTTCCCGCTCGTCTACCTGCGCGATTATGGCAAGGGCAAGGTCCTCTACAATGCGCTTGGCCACCGTCCCGATATCTGGACCTCGGAGTGGTACCAGACGATGATCGTCAATGCGATCAAGTGGGGAACCAGGTAGCCTGATCAACAACAGGTCAAAAAAGAGGGAATGAGGAGGGGGTGATGCCCGTTCTCATTCCCTTTTTTCTTCCGCTCAAGGCCGGAAAGAAGCCTCCGCGCAGCGCGCGACCGAACTACTTGTTCAGGTCGAGTGTGACGATTGGCACATCCCAGTGGGCTTCGAGGATCTCGAAGCGCCGCTGCTCCTCTTTCCGGAAAGTATCCTGGTCGGGATAGAGCTGTTTGAGCAGAGATGCTGAATCGAAATTGTCGTGGGCCGTCGCCGCATCCTTCCAGGTGATCGTTACACGATAATCCCACCGACCATCCTCCGTCGCGTGATACTTCGGTGTGACCGCCGAGATATTGAGAATGCGCCCCAGCTCCTGCTCCTTCCTGAGTACCGGATAATGGTTCTTTTTGAAGAGACGGATGAACTCATCGGCATGGCCCCATTTGACCTTATAGTAGTATTCGACGACAAATGGCTGGGGCGACTGGGCGATGGTGGACAATCCAGGCAGAGCGGCAGAGAGCAGAAATAGCGACAGACAACAGATCAGAGCCAGTCGCGCCAATCTCTTCTTTTCCGTTTTGGAGATCTTCATAAGCAAAGCACCTTCTTTCCTGGTGAGGAGATGGAGAGGTCTGCATCAAATCAGCAGACCATCGAGATGGCAGGTTACCTTCCGGTAATGTGATCACGCGCCCAGACGGCTGCGCCGATGAGTCCGGCGGTATTGCCAAGCTTGGCCGGGACGACCTCGATCTGATCGGTCTCCTTGAGAAAGCAGCGGCGCCTGATCGACTGACGGATCGGATCGAGAATCAGGTCACCGGCAGCGGCCACACCGCCACCAATGACGATCCTCCCCGGACTGACAGAGAGGATGATGTTGGTCACACCAGCGCCGATCACGTCACCGGCAAACTCATAGATCTCACGGGCGATGCGATCACCGGCGAGGGCCGCCTCGGTGATCAGCTCTGGGGTAACCCGGTTGAGATCTCCTCCAGCGAGTGTGGCAATCTTTGTCTCTCGCCCCTGGACGACCGCCTTCATCGCCATGGCCGAGATGGCCGGTCCGGAGGCAAAGGACTCGATGCAGCCACGATTGCCGCAGCCGCACTGGGGGCCATTGATATCGACGCTCAGATGGCCCAGCTCACCGGCCGAGCCGGTCGGCCCGAGATGGAGTCGGCCATTGATGACCAGTCCGCCACCGATGCCGGTCCCGAGCGTCAGGCAGGCAATATCGTAGCCCCGCCCAGCCCCGAACTTCCATTCACCAAGCGTCATCGCCCGTGCATCATTGATCAGCGATGCCGGCAGCCCACTCCAGCGGCTGAGCTGATCCCGCACCGGCACATCGATCCAGTGTCCGGGGAAGTTGGTCAGGAAGACCGAGGTTCCCTTCCCGATGTCGATCGATCCTGGCAGGCCGACACCGACGCCGCCGATCTCGTCTTTGCCAAATCCGCTCTCAGTCGAGATCTGATCGACCAGCTTCGCCATGCTGGCAATGACCGCATCGTGCCCCTCACGCGAATTTGTTGGCGCCGACTGGACTGCGGCGATCTCCCCGGTCTCTGTATTGACGAGGGCCGCCTTGATGTTCGTACCACCGAGATCGATCCCGATATATCTTGTCTTTTCTGCCATACTTAGGATTGCCTGTCTAAATTAGGATTACTTTCAAGGGAATTCGGATTTTTACCGAAATAGACGGCCAATGGCAAGACATCCGGGACGATTGAGGAACAGGTATCGATTTCTTGCACCATTTCTTCCAGTAGTTACTCGCCTTCCAGCCGCACCTCGGTTAATATCTACCACGTCCGATTCGACTGAATTGTTCACTCCAAATACCCAGGATCGATAAACCAAGATTGCCCGGTATCGGCCAGATGCCGGGGTAACGGAATGAGACTATGAATCTACAACTGCGTGTGCGCCTCTCCATAATGATGTTTGTTCAGTTCTTTGTCTGGGGTTCGTGGTATGTCACGGCACCAAACTACCTCGGGACGATCGGCTTTGATGCCGGGGACTTCAGTTGGACCTACTCGATCGGTCCGATTGCGAGCATGATCTCGCCATTCTTCGTCGGGATGATTGCCGACCGGTTCTTCCCTGCCCAGCGGGTACTGGCGGTACTCCACATCCTGGGCGGTCTGATGGTCCTTTACGCGACCAGGCTGATGCAGGCAGACACGCCATCACCCGATCTGATCAATTTGGTTCTCTTCGGCCACACCCTCGCCTATTTCCCGACCCTCGCGCTGACCAACACCCTGGCGATGAAGAACATCACCAATTCAGAGAAGCAGTTTCCGGCGATCAGAGTCTGGGGAACGATTGGCTGGATCGCGGCCGGGCTGGCCCTGACCTATCTGGGGATGGAGAAGAACATCTCGATGTTCTACCTGACAGCCGGCAGTGCCATCGTTCTGGGACTCTACAGTCTGACGCTGCCCAACACGCCACCAGTCAGTGAGGGCAAGATCTCGGTGAGACAGATCCTCGGACTCGATGCGCTGGCCCTCTTCAAGGATCGCTCCTACCTGATCTTCATGATGGCCTCCTTCCTCGTCTGCATCCCGCTCTCATTCTATTACCAGATCACCAGCCGGATGGTCGAGATGACCGGGCTGCCGATCGGCCAGACCATGACCTATGGTCAGATGTCTGAGATATTCTTCATGATCGTCATGCCGATCTTCTTTGCCCGGCTGGGAGTGAAGTGGATGCTCGGGGTCGGCATCCTCGCCTGGGTCGCCCGCTATGCGCTCTTCGCTCTCGGTGCACCGGCGCAGATCCGTTGGATGATCATTCTGGGGATCGTCATTCACGGAATCTGTTACGACTTCTTCTTCGTGACCGGCCAGATCTACACCGATCAGGTCGCCCCCAACAGCATTCGCGCCCAGGCACAGGGGCTGCTTGTCCTCTTCACCCTCGGTCTGGGAATGCTGATCGGAGCCCAGATTGCGGGAATCGTCGAGGCACGCTATACCACGACGGCTTCGCTGAATGCGGCAGCCGCGGTCTCTGGAAAGGGTGAAGAGATCAAGTCGATGCAGGAGATGCGCCTCGCTGCGGCAGAGGGAGAGAAGGCGGCCCTCGGCGAGCAGATCAGGCAGCTCGAAACGGAGAAGGAGCAGTTGCGTCGCGAAGAGTTGAAGGCCCTTGACTGGACACCAATCTGGGGGATCCCGGCAATTTTTGCCGCTTTCATCCTGGGCATCTTTGTTATAGTCTTCAAGGAGAGGACGGCTGGCTGATCTTACGCGGCGGCGTCTTTGAATAGGATTTTTGTCTGGAAGGAGATCTGTTTTTATGTTCCCATCATACTGGCAACGGGGTCTGCTCGGGGCGGTGATACTGCTGGCGGGTTGCAGTGCGGCCCCAAAGGAGGAGGCACCGGTCGCCGAGACCGTGCCGATGCGGCCAAGTGGAGGATCCTCCTCAGGTATGGCGATCGGACACGGCACAGATACTGCGCCATCGATGGGGGAGGCCCCATCGGGCAAGCCCCTTGAGTGGAAGGCTCCCTCCGGGTGGAGACCGGGCCAGGAGAGACCGATGCGGGCGGCGACCTACCTCATCTCACCCGTGGCGGGTGATACCGACAATGCCGAGTGTGCCGTCTTTCTCAACATCGGCGGTGGCGTTCAGGCAAACATCGATCGCTGGATCGGTCAATTCAGCCAACCAGATGGTAGTCCATCGGCTGGTAAGGCCAGACAACGCAAGGAGACGATCAACGGCTATCAGGTCAGTTTCGTCGAGCTGAATGGAACATTCAACGCCGGCGGTATGGCCATGGGTGGTCCATCGACACCAAAGAGCAGCTATCGTCTGCTGGGAGCGATTGTCGAGGCTCCGGGTGGAGAGGTCTTCTTCAAGCTGACCGGCCCGGAAAAGACGGTCCAGGCAGCGGCAAAGGACTTCCAGTCACTTCTCAAATCGATTCAATAGGAGCCGACAGCTTCAACTTGAATATAGACAGCAAGAACGGCAGGTCGGGACACAATTCCCGAGCCTGCCGTTCTCCATTCAGGACAGTCATCTTGATCTGGGAGCGGGTCTATCTCTTCTTGAAGGAGCGCACATAGACGACCAGTGCGTTGATCTGCCCAGGTTTCAGGACTCCCTTGAAGCCGGGCATGACCCCGATGCCATTGGCGATACCGTTGTGGAGCTGCTTGTTGCTACGCGATGCCTGCCATTTACCATCTGTGAAATCGGGTGGTTGAAGGCTCGGAATACCCTTGCCATCCTGACTGTGGCATTTTGCACAGTGAACCGAGTAGACCTTGGCAGCAGGCCCCTTGCCCTGTGCCTGGGCTGGTGAGGTTGTCAGGGCGATGGATCCGAACAGGGCAAACAGAACCAGATTGATAACAGATCTCTTCATTGTTGTCTCTCTTATTCCTCCATATTTCCAGTTCACGGCGGAGCTGGATGAATCTATAAATCCTCGCGGCGAGCTACCGCTGATGAATTGATCGTATAACCCCGCTTCGGGCAAAATCAAGCGTCGAGGCGCAGGGAGAGCAGTCTCAACCCACGGAGAGGGCAAAAAGAGAGTTTTTATTACCCTTCCAATGTCGCTGGAGCTGCCCCCCCTGTCAGTCGCTACTCTGGAAGCTCGTCGGGCGGCTCAGGCAGGAAGAAACTGAGCACAAGCCCGAGCACATAGAGCAGACCGCCGACAATTGCTGCCGCGTAGGCAAGCCTTGTCGCCGGGGATCCCGCCGGAACGAGACCGATCAATCGCGTCGTGAGGAGGGCCGCCGATGTTCCGATCATCCGTCCACCGATATTGGCGGCAAAACTCTCTCCCGTGCCGCGAAGATGGGTCGGGTAGACTCGGGGCAGATAGTTGCCCCAGAAGCTCAACTGGGCGACCGTAAAGAATCCAGCCAGGAATATCCCCCATTTCAATCCACCGAGACTCGAGGTTGCCGGGAAGATGAAGACCAGGGGGAGGATGATCAGACCGGGAATCTGGAAGATGCGGATCAAGCCACGCCGGCTGACAATCCAGAGGGCGAGTGCCGCGAGGGCAAATCGACCGACCAGCCCGCCGATCTCCTGCCATTGCTGGACCGAAGCAACGATCGGACGCTGGAGGGGTGGCGGCAGTGTGCTCACCTCGGGCAGGCCAGGAACGATCTGGGGAATCTGCTGGATGGCGCCAAAGGCAATCCCGAGACTGCAGGCGAACATGAGCGTGCTGACGATGGTCGTGCGGCGATAGGCCGGCTGAAAGAGCTCGGCGAGGCTTGGCCGCCGGAGAGTCCCGGCCGCCTTCTTCTCCTGCCAGACGGGCGATTCGGGCAGGAAGGGGCGGATGATGATGAGTGGAATCGCCGGGATCAGTCCGGAGATGAGCAGGTAGCGCCAGTCATCCTGGCGACCATAGATGGCCGGCAGTGCGGTCACGTTCCGGGCAATGATCCAGGCCATGCCGCTGACCATGACCCCGCCAAGTGAGGAGAAGGCCTGCGTATAGCCGAGAACAGCCTCTCGTTGCTTCGGATTCGGAAAGAGCTCGGCGAGCCAGGCGACGGCAGCAACAAACTCGACACAGACGCCGATAAAGGTCGTGCAGCGGAGGAGGAGCAGGACTGGCAGGCTCGTCGCAAAGCCGGCCGCACAGGCCGAAACAGCGTAGACAAGGATGCTCCAGGTCAGAACCCGGCGGCGACCGAGCCGATCGGTCAGGTATCCTCCCAGCAGGCCAAAGATGCCTCCACTGATCGCCGGGACGTAGAAGAAGAGATCCCGCCACTGGTTGTAGTCCGGGCTGCCAAACTTGAGACCGCCAAGCCCTTCGAGGGCTGGACGAATGATGAGCGGAAGCATGAGCAGCTCATAGGTGTCGAACGCAAAACCGATCACCGCAATGACGCAGATCAGCCACTGCACAGGGGTCAACGAACCTGTCTTCTCCGACTTCATAAATATCCTCCGGATGGATCCCTAGTTGGAAAAATAGCGACTGATCGTCCCCGCACCCGGTTTCGGGGTGAGAGATGAGACAAGCAGCATGAGAATGGTCGAGATAATGGTCATCGGAACGACCGGCATGAATCCGGCGATCGAGGTTCCGCTTTGAGTTCGCACGAGGAGGTCGAGACCGGCCACCGACCAGACAACCTGTGGTGTCGTGTAGACGACCTGAAAGACGGCAACGCCGGATACCGCCAGTGCCGTCCAGAGGGTGGTCGCCAGTGCCCCCCACTTTGTACTCCCCTTCCAGAAGAGTGCGCCAACCATGAGGGGAGTGAGCGAGGCGAAGCCCGAAAAGGCATACTGAACGGCGAGGTCAAAGATCGGCTGTGGAAAACGGATCGCGACCACATAGGCAACCACCGTCAGCAGCACCACAAATATCCGGCCCGTCAGAACCTGGGCTGCCTCACCAAACCGTTCTCGCCCCTCGTAAAACGCAAAGACATCCTCGGTAAACATGGTCGAGAGGGCGAGGATCTGCGAGTCGCTGGCCATGACGGCGGCGAGGATACCTGCACCAAGCAGCCCAGCCAGCCAGAGTGGCGCGTAGTGCTGCAGAAGCTGGAGAAGAATATCGTCGCCAGAGGACTGTGTCCGTAGCTCCTGCCGCTCTTCCGGTGTGAGCGTCGATCCCTGGGTGAGCAGGGTCTGTCGGGCCTCGATCTTCCTCGCAATTGCCGGAACATCGGCGGCACGATTGGCAACCAGTCCGAGAAAGGTTGCCGGCAGCCAGATCGCCAGGATACAGAGCGGATAGAGAATGATCGTCTTCCGGAACTGGCCCATCCGCCGGGCTGTCAGCCAGAAGATGGTGATGTGCGGAAAGGTGAGTGAAGAGAGGGGGATAAATGTATAACTGAAGAAGTAAGCGGGCGAGATCTTCTCGCGCGTCAGCCAGGCAGAGAGGATCGGTGATCCATTCATCTCGCTGATCGCCTTCTCAAATCCGCCCATCCCATACCCGATCACCCCGAGGGCGACCGCACCGAAGACAAGAAAGAGAGAGGTCTGAAAGGTATTGACCCAGGCCGTACCGCGCATACCTCCGAAGAAGACATAGCTCATGACAACCAGGCCGACAATCGCCGCCCCGAGCCAGGTCGGAATGCGCCCACCACTGATGGCGGCAAAGGCCGTCCCGCCTCCGATCATCCCGATGATAATGTAGGGGACGAGCAGAAGCGCCTTGACGGCAAAGATGACTGTCCCAATATGGCGACACTCCCAGCGATCGCGAAACATCTGAACCGGGGTAATGAATCCAAAGCGTCTCCCGAGGGCCCAGACTCGCGTTCCCAGCAGCAGCATTCCCAGTGGAATGATGAGGGCCGAGGAGGAGGCCATGAGCCCGAAGGTGACAATCCCGTTGGTGAAGGCATGACCTGACGATCCCAGAATCGCGAAGGCGGTCATGTTCGTCCCGAAGAGTGAGAGGAGAAAGACGATCGGTCCGAGCGAACGGCCGGCGAGGAAGAAGTCCTCCGCCGGCCGTTCGCCCTGGGTGCGCCGAAACGCGAAGACGCCAATGTAGAGTACGGTGGCCAGATAGGCAAAGACGACAATTGTCGGAATCATTGATCCTCCCCGCGACGCTCTTCCCGCTCGATCTGTTCCTCCAGCTCGGTCGGCCAGGCGGCTCTCACCAGTACCCACATGACCAACGAGACGAGAATGGTAAAGACAATATGATAGGCATAACCGATCGGAAAGAGCCCGAAAATGATCGGTTTCGCCACTCGCCAGTGCCAGAAATCCTGGTGTGACAGATAGAAAAGCAGCACCAATAGAGCCAGAGATAGCCTCTTCATCGTTGTTACCGGAAGAATCATTGTTACCAGATGAAATTTCGTTAAACGTAGCAGGTTCTTTCGGCAACCTGCGCAGGATTTGCTGCGTAATATCACATGGCAGTCCCGCCAATTGCAAACGATTGCAATTAATTGCAAATGATTGCAATTGATTACTTCACGGAAGACGTTTCATTGGTCTTTTTAGATTCCATTGTTCTAAAATTCAGACAATTAAATATTTTATGATTGAGGGGCTTTGTTCGAGTTCAATGAATAGAATCATCCTGACTGGACTTTTTCTGGTTTTGGCAAGTCTGCCCATGACCGCCCAGACGACGAGTACGATTACCGGTGTGGTATTGGACCCGGCCGGGGCGGTGATCAATGGAGCCAAAGTAAGCATACGAAACATCGAGACCAATCTGACCCGGGTGACGGTCACGGACGGAGAAGGGCGATATGCCTTCGCCGAGCTGCGTGTCGGTCAGTATGAGGTAAGGGTGGTGCAGCAGGGGTTCAAGCCGGTCGCGCGGGCCCTCAATCTGACGATTGGTGAGAAGGTTGCCCTTCCCCTGACGCTCGAGATCTCGGTCGAGGCTGGGACGACGGTGGTCGAGGCCGCACCGCTGATCAATACGACCTCTGCCGAGCTGAGCTATCTGGTGAGCGAACGGGCGATCAGGGAGCTGCCCCTCAATGGTCGGAACTATACCGATCTGGCGCTGCTCCAGCCCGGGGTAACCGCCTTCCCGCAGCGTGACGGTGGATCGGTGGTCGCCCACGGGCTGGGGATGACGATCAACGGCCAGGATATCCGCTCGAATGTCTATCTGCTTGACGGAACGCTCCTCAATGACCTGACCAATGGTCCGGCGGGGAGCGCCGCGGGAACAGTTCTTGGAACCGAGATGATCCGTGAGTTCCGGGTCGAATCAAACTCATACTCGGCCGAGTTCGGACGCAATTTTGGCGGGCAGATCAACGCGATCAGCAAGTCGGGATCGAACCTGCTTCATGGATCACTCTACCATTTTCTGCGAAACGACAATCTCGATGCACGAAACTTCTATGATCGTCAGCCGCTCGGGAAACCCGAGTTCAAGCGTAACCAGTTTGGAGGAGCGATCGGCGGGCCGCTGCGACGAGACCGGACCTTCTTCTTCGGCGGGGCCGAATTCCTGCGTGAGCGGCGCGGGCTGACAATCCAGACGATCGTTCCCGACGCCAATGCCCGCCAGGGCCGGCTGCTGACCCGCAACGCCCAGGGACAGCTTGTCGAGAGCACCGTCGCCGTCAGCCCGGCGGTCAAGCCCTATCTGGATGCCTACCCGCTTCCAAATGGCCCGGCTCTCAACGGTGGCGTCGGGAACCTGGCCCAGTTTTTCTTCGGCTTCAACCAGAAGCTCGATCAGGAGTATCTGCAGGGACGCATCGACCACGTCATCAACGAGCGGCAGCAGATCTTTGGCCGGTTCACCTTCGATCAGGCAGCCCAGTATCTGCCGACCGACTTTCCACAGTTTCCACGAACCTTTATCTCGCGCAACCAGTTCGGGACCGGAGAGCATTCGTGGGTCGTCTCGGATCGAACGATCAATACGATTCGGCTCGGATTCAGCCGAACAAGGGTCGGACAGGATGTCGAGGCCAATGTCCCGGCATCGGTGACTCCATTTGTACCGGGAAGACTGCTTGGCTCGATCGACATCGGTGGAATTCCACGCTTTGGAACACAGAGCTCCGTCAACGTGCAGTTGACCCAGAACGTGGTCAGTCTCAGCGATAATCTCTCGCACACACGAGGCAAGCATCTTTTGAAGCTCGGGGGAGTCTTCGAGTACTTCCAGGCAAATATGGTCAACCCGACCTTTTCGCTCGGAATCTACAACTTCCCGGACCTCGCCTCGTTTCTCGGCAATCGCCCCAACCGCTTCATCGGCCTGACACCAGAGGCCCAGTTTGATCGCTACTGGCGCTATGAGATCTTCGGGATCTATCTGCAGGACGACTATCGTCTGAGTAACCGTCTGACGGTCAATCTTGGTCTGCGCTATGAGTACTCCTCGACACCAAAGGAGAAGTACAACCGCGATATCTCCCTGCGCCGGCTGACGGATACGCAGGTGACGATCGGACCGCTCTTCCGCAATCCGACGACCAGGAATATCTCACCGCGGGTCGGCTTTGCGCTCGATCTCTTCGGAAAGGGCCAGACCTCATTGCGTGGCGGATACGGGCTCTATTTCAACACGAACCAGCAGCAGCACCTGATCGTCACGGTGACCAATCCGCCCTTCACCCCGCGACCGGTGATTCCAAATCCGACCTTTCCAAATCCACCATTCAACCGGACGGGAACCCTCTCGATCCGCCCGATCGAATGGAATATCCGCAATCCGAGCCTCCACGTCTACAATCTGAACCTGCAGCAGCAGCTTCCCTTCTCGACGGTCCTGACCGTCGGATACGCAGGATCGCGTGGTCTACATCTCTGGCGAAATACCGACGTAAACACGGCCGTGCCGGTCAGGCAGGCCGATGGCAGCTGGGCCTTCCCGGCTGGAGCACCGCGGCTCAATCCGGCTTTCAGTACGATCGAACTGAAGAGAGGTGATGGTAACTCCTGGTACAATGCGTTGGTCTTCGAGGTGCGGAAAAGATTCTCGAATGGAATCGACTTTCAGTCCTCCTACACCCTCGCGCGAACGATCGACACGACCCAGGCCTCGACCTTCTTTTCTGATGCGACCAATGCGACCGTCTCGGCGCTCCCGGAACTGCCGGGACTCAACTATAACAAGGGTCTGGCCGACTTCCACGCCAAGCATAACTGGGTCGTCAACTTCAACTGGGAGATTCCCTTCACCAGAGGCTTGACCGGGGCGGCCCGGAGCATCCTGCACGGCTGGAATCTGGTCGGCATTGGTCAGATGCGAAGCGGCAATCCGCTGACGGTCTTTCTGGCCAGCAATCGCTCACGTTCGCAGTGGAATCCATCCTCGGGCCCGGGACTTGGGCTGGATCGACCGAGCCTCACACCAGGGCGGACTTACGAGAGCGCGATCATTGGACGACCTGACCAGTACTTCGACCCGACCGCCTTTACCCTGCAACCAACCGGGACTCTGGGAACGACCGGGCGCAATGCCTTCATTGGCCCGAACCTGCGCACATTCGACCTGGCGTTGGTCAAGAATACGCGCTTTGCCCTGCTTGGAGAACGGGGGACGGCCCAGTTCCGTTTCGAGGCCTTCAATGTCTTCAACCGTGCCAACTTCGGTACGCCCGGGCTGCAGGTCTTTGCCGGAACGCCCGATGCCTCGACCCAGCAGCCGGCGCTCTCATCATTCGGCGTAGTCCGCTCGACGGTCACCTCGGCGAGACAGCTCCAGTTCGCGCTCAGGTTGAGCTTTTAAGGCAGGTCTCGATCGATTTTTGATATGGCGGGTCTTCTTTGTCGGGTTTTCATTGGCGCAAGGGATCAATTCTGGTAGCCTCGGCTCTGTCGAAATGCGATCAGAACTCTCTTTTCCCATAATGAAGTGAGATCAATGAAACTATCCCTGCTCGGAATTCCCTGGGATGAGAACTCATCCCATCGGCGTGGATCGGCGGCGGCACCCGAGGCGATTCGCGTTGCGCTCAAGGCTCCATCTTCAAACCTCTCGTGTGAGAACGGACTCGAGTTCGATGAGCTCGACCTGCGGGATTGTGGTGATCTGCCAGCTGATCTGAGTGGAGAGGTGATGGTCAAAAGGATCGAGGAGGCCGTTGGTGCCGAGCTTGATCAGCAGCGGCGAGTCATCTCGCTTGGTGGAGATCATGCGGTTACCTACCCGATTCTGCGAGCCTTTGCCCGACGTTATCCAGACCTGAGCATACTCCACCTCGATGCCCATTCCGACCTCTACGACAACTTCGAGGGCAACCGGCTCTCCCACGCCTCTCCGTTTGCGCGGATCATGGAGGAGGGGCTGGTGAAGCGGCTGGTTCAGGTCGGGATCCGCACCATGACCCGCCATCTTCGCGAGCAGGTGGAACGCTTTGGAGTAGAGGTCTTCGAGATGAAAGACTGGCGCGACGATCAGTACCTCGACTTCGATTCACCGGTCTACCTCTCGGTCGACCTCGACGGGATCGACCCGGCCTTTGCGCCTGGTGTAGCCCATCCCGAACCGGGCGGGCTCAGCACGCGCCAGGCGTTGTCACTGATTCAGCAGTCGAACGGCACAATCGTCGGTGCGGATATCGTCGAGTACAATCCATCGCTCGATCCGACGGGAATCACCGGGATGGTCGCGGCAAAGCTGGTCAAGGAGATTGCCTCGCGAATGGTGACCACTGATATGTAAAAGGCAGGTTGACTGCACGAAGTTCCCTGCCCACCCTTCTGAAGATATGAACCATCAAAAATCATCCCTTTTGCCGGCAATGGCAGCAGTCCTATTTCTCTTTGGCGAGCTCTTCGCACAGGAGTCCTGGTCACGTTTTCGCGGTCCGAACGGCACTGGTATCTCGACGGCCCGACAGCTTCCCGTCGAATTTGGTCCCGAGAAGAACGTCCGCTGGAAGACCTCGCTCCCTGGAGGCCACTCGTCTCCGGTACTGACCAGGAATCGAATCTTCCTCACGGGACGGACGGGTGAGAAGCTGCTGGTGATCTGCCTCGACCGGCAGAATGGAGGGATCCTCTGGCAGCGCGAGCTGCCACGGCGTCAGACGAGCCGGATCCAGAGGCCGAACGATCCGGCCTCGCCCAGCCCGGTCACCGATGGAACGAATGTCTACGCCTTCTTCCAGGACTTTGGCCTGATCTCGTTCGATGGAATGGGACGCGAGAGGTGGCGGATGACACTCGGGCCATTCAACATGTTCTACGGTTTTGGAGCATCGCCAATACTTGTCGATGGACGACTGATCCTGCCGATCGATCAGGACTCGGGGTCACAACTGCTGGCGATCAGCAAGGATAATGGACGTTTTCTCTGGAAAGTCGATCGGCCGGAGGTGATCTCGGGCTATTCGACACCGACCATCTATGAGCCCCCGCGCGGCCCAAAGCAGCTGATCCTTCCCGAATCGTTCCAGCTCTCAGCCTATTCGATCGAGACGGGTGAGCGAATCTGGTGGGTCCGCGGACTGGCGTGTGAAATGAAGTCGGTCATCAGCTATGACAAGGAGTACCTCTACATCAATGGCTGGGGCTTTCCACAGAACCAGCCGGGACAGCAGATCCCGACCACTCCATTTGCCGATGGGCGGCAGCGATTCGACCGCGATGGTGACGGTCTGATTGCCAAGACCGAAGTAAGTGGAGATGCGACGAGCGATCCTACGCGAAAGATGCTGACGTGGGCCTTCGAGGCCTTCGATCTCGATCGTGACCTCAAGCTGACGGAACGGGAGTGGCAGGTCTACCGGGCCATGATGGCCTCGGAGAATGGACTGCTCGCCATTCGCCTCGGCGGACGCGGCGACATGACCGAGAGTGCCATTCGCTGGAAGTACCAGCGGCCAGTGCCACAGGTTCCCTCGACATTGCTTTATCAGGGAAACTTGTTTATGGTCAACGACAGCGGAATCCTGATATCATTCGATCCGGCGACGGGGAGAGTGATAAAACAGGGGCGTCTTCAGGGAGCCATTGATAAATATTTCGCCTCGCCGGTTGGCGCTGATGGCCGAGTCTATCTGGCCAGCCAGGATGGAACGGTCTCCGTAGTCAGTGCGACCGGAGACTGGCAGATCCTGGCGGTCAACACTCTGGGTGAAGAGATCTTTGCCACGCCAGCGCCAGTTGATGATCAGATCTATGTGCGGACCGCGGGCACGCTCTACTGTTTCGGTCTTCCTGCCGGAACGGGCGTGACCAGTTCTACAAAACCGATCCAGAAAGCTGAAAAGAAAAAACCATGACCAAGGAGAAGAACAGATCCATGATGTGGGCAATCTTTGCATTCGGGGCAGTACTATCGTGGGGAGTCTACGGCGCACTGCTTCACCAGGGGCAATCGAAGCTGGGCAATCCACTGCGGGCGCTGCTCTGCGTCGGCGTAGCCTATTTCCTGATTGGTGTGCTTGTCCCGGTCGGAGGGCTTGCGTCACAGAACCAGCTCACGACCACCGGTTTCTCGGCCTCCGGGACGCTGATCGCGACCGTGGCCGGAGCGCTGGGAGCCATCGGTGCAGCCTGTATCATCTGGGCCTTCAAGTCGGGCGGCCTTCCGACATATGTCATGCCGCTCGTCTTTGGTGGAGCGCCGGTGGTCAATGTCCTGGTGACGATGCTCCTCCATCCACCCAAGTCGACGATCAATCCCCTGCTCTTCGTCGGGTTTCTGCTGGTCGTGGTCGGATCGAGCCTCGTTCTCTTCTTCCGTCCACAGTCCTGAAGCGGGAAGCGGAGCCTGCGCATCCTCTCTCCTGTGGGGAATGGACAGGCTCCAACCGGGCACGATCGAATCACTTGGCGATCAGTAATGATCCGATAATTGCGATATTTATTGGCCTTCAACGATCTTTAACGACCATTAACTACCTTACAATGACAAGGAGTAGACCCGTGAAGAAGATGAGAGAGTTTCTGGCGGCGGTGGGCTGCCTGATCGTGAGCACCGTAATGATGACCGGCCTGACGATGGATGTCGTCGGACAGGGAGCCCCGGCCGCTCCGGCAAAACCGGCGCCGCTGCAGGTACCGGCGGGCTTCAAGGTCGAGGTCTTTGCAGCAGATATCACCGGCGGGCGGCTGATGGCGGTCAGTCCGGATGGAGTGCTCTATGTTGCGCGTCAGCCAAAGGGAGATGTGGTTGCGCTCCCCGATCGCAATGGTGATGGCAAGGCCGATTCGATCGAAGTGGTGGCGAGCGGTTTGACCCGTCCGCACAGCGTGGCCTTTCACAAAGGTTATCTCTACATTGCGACCAATCCGTCGATTCTGCGCATGAAGTACGAGGGCGGCAAGGCACAGGGAACGCCGGAGAAGGTGGTCGACCTGCCGGTCTCGACGACTTCACACTGGACACGAACGGTCGATTTTGGACCGGACGGGAAGATGTATGTCTCGATCGGTTCCTCCTGCAACTCCTGCGAGGAAGAGGACGAGCGCCGGACAACGATCATGCAGTACAACGCCGATGGCAGTGGCGGGCGGGTCTTTGCCCGTGGTCTGCGCAATGCGATCGGGATGGACTTCGATCCGAAGACGGGCAAGCTCTGGGCGACCGACATGGGTCAGGACAAACAGGGCGAGGAGTTTCCTCCATGCGAGATCAATCTGATCGAGGACGGCAAGCATTACGGTTTCCCCTACTTCATTGGCGACAATGTTCCGAACTCCGATCTCCCGAATCCAAAGGGATCGTTGAAGAAGGAACTGGCAGTTCCACCGGCTTATGCACTGCAGCCGCACATCTCCCCGATCGGTGCGACTTTCTATGATGGAAAGAAGTTCCCTGCCGCCTACCGCACCCTCTACGTTGCGCTCCACGGGTCGAGCCCAACCGGGCGGAAGGAGCGAATCGGCTACAAGGTCGTTCGCGTCAACATCGCGAAGAACCGGGTAACGAGCGTCGACGACTTCGTGACCGGTTTCCTGAGCAACGGCGAGGTCTTTGGACGACCGGCCGGCATGGCAACGGGAGCCGATGGTGCACTCTATATTTCTGACGACAACAAGGGTTTCGTCTACCGCGTCACACACGGCAAGTAACCGGAGGTATCCGTGCAGAGTATCCAGGCAGCAATGAAGCCGGCTTCGGCGAAGAAGAAGTATGACGCCATCATCATCGGCTCCGGGGCCTCGGGTGGAATGGCGGCCAAGGAGCTGACCGAACGTGGGTTCGAGGTGCTCGTCCTCGAGGCGGGGCCGATGATCGATCCGCTCCGCGACTTCAATATGAACAAGTTCGCCTATGAGTCGATGTACCGTGGGCTCTGGCGACCCGGTCAGAAACAGACCGAGCAGTGGATGCAGGACACGGCAGGTGAGTTCAGCAGCCACTTCTACGTCAAGGATACGGAGAATCCCTACACGACCGATCCGGGAAAGCCCTTCACCTGGGTGCGAGCGCGGATCGTTGGTGGAAAGACGCTCCACTGGGGGCGTCTCTCGTGGCGCTTCTCGGATCTCGACTTCAAGGCCGCGAGCCAAGACGGGTTCGATGTCGACTGGCCGATCGACTACAAGGAGATTGCGCCATACTACGACAAGGCCGAAGAGTGGATCGGAGTGAGCGGGAACCGTGACGGGCTCTGGTGGCAGCCGGATGGGAACTACCTGCCGCCGATGGCCCTCACCTGCGGTGACCAGATCCTCAAGTCGGCGACTGAAAAACTGGGCTGGAAGCTGATTCAGCCAAGGGTCGCGATGCTGACCCAGGTCAAGGATCATCATCGCAAGCATGGCCGCGCACAGTGCCATTACTGCGGCAGTTGTGGAAATGGTTGTTCGGTTGGGGCGATGTTCAATTCGCTCTCCTCGACCCTGCCGGCGGCGGCGGTGACCGGCAAGATGACCCTGCGTCCAAACTCGATCGTCCGCCACATCACGGTCGATCAGAATACGGGCAAGGCAAAGGGTGTTGCGGTCGTCGACCGGGTGACCCGACAGGAGATCGAATTCATCGGCAAGGTGGTGATCGTCGCCGGATCAACCCTCGAATCGACCCGGCTGCTGCTCAATTCGACCTCCGATGCCCATCCGAAGGGTCTTGGTAACTCATCGGGTGTGTTGGGGCGCTACCTTGTCGACCACTTTGGCGGCACCGGAGCCTCCGGCTACCTGCCGATGCTCGCCGGGCGCGATCCGGTCAATGAGGATGGCAAGTCATCTGGAATCTTCGTCCCGCGTTTCCGCAACCTCGATGCGCGAACGAAACATCCGAAGTATCTGCGCGGTTACGGATTTGAGGGAGGGGCATCGATTGGCAGCTTCCCGGGCAATGCCCGCCGGACACCCGGATTCGGGAAGGAGTTCAAGAAGACGGTTCGCCGCTGGTATGTTGCCCCGGTCAGCCTGACCACACGGGCCAATATGCTCTCGCGTTTTGAGAACTATGTTGAGATCGATCCGGACGGCGTAGTCGATGCGTGGGGTATACCGGTTCTGAAGATCCACATCCAGCACTCTGAGAATGAGCGAGAGATGGGTCGGGATGCAGCAGAGAGCGCCACCGAGATCCTCAAGAAGGCTGGCGCGGTCGAGATCCGCACCCAGAATGTCATGACCGCTCCCGGGCGGATCATCCATGAGCTGGGGACGGCCCGCATGGGCAATGACCCGAAGACTTCTGTCCTCAACAAGTACAATCAGTCACACGATGTGAAGAACGTCTTCGTGACTGATGGTGCCGCCTTCGTTGGGGCAGCCAACCAGAATCCGACTTTGACGATCCTCGCCCTGACCATTCGGGCCTGCGAATATCTGACGGAAGAGATGAAACGGGGGAATATCTGATGTTTACAAAATCGAAGGCCGTCTCCCGCCTCAAGCTGCATACGATCAATGTCAACCCGTCCGGGGCGGAGATGATCGGGCAGATCGAGTCTGGCAAATCGATCTGGCAATTCAACTTTCTTCCAACCCGTGCCAGACTTGCCGACTGGCGACTGGTACTGACCGGAGCGGTGACGATCACTCCGCCGATCGGACAGCCGAAGACGATCAACGGTGTAACGGCCCGGCTGCTTTCAACCCAGGGAAGCACGGCTCTGCCGCCGGAACCGCCGGTCGGCATCGATCGCACGCTTATTCCACCGGCCGAGGTGAGTGTCAACGGGCTTCCATTGACCGAGTATACCGGAAATGACGGATCGATCGGTGTCATGTTTCTCAAGCTGTCAGCGCTCACCGGGAATGTTGCCGGAGTGCCATATGATCTGAGCGCCGTTCAGCTCAATGCCCGTCTCTGGGCCAACTCGAATCTTGAGCGGGAGCTGCTCTGGCTCTATTCGGCGCTGCTGATGGCGACGCAGGGCCCGCAATCAGATGGAAAGTGGGCAGAGGGGCTGCTGGCAGAGATCAACAAGCGGCTGGCAAAGTAGTTGGGGGCTTAACGCGCGGCCAGATAAGAGCCGCCAGAGACGATTGGGGAGGCAGGAAGCGTGATCACACGATTCCCGCCTCCCCTTCTCTCATCTTCTACTGCCAAATTCTGACGATACTGCGGAACTAAAGTATGCCAAACTTCTCGAATGCATCGCTCGCGCTCATTCCACCCTCGATCGCGACACGGACCAGCTTCTCACCGCGAGCCTTCTCGACCGCCTGACTGATCGCCTCTGTAACCGCCCCGGCTGGAACGACCAGCACCCCCTCCAGATCCCCGACCAGCAGGTCTCCAGGCGCAACCCGGACCACTCCGATCTCGATCGGGCAACGAAAGTCGATCACCTTACCGCGCGCCCCCTGATCCTGGGCATAACGACCGATGGCAAAGGTTGGGAAGCCAAGGCTTCTGATCCCCTGTATATCCCTTGCATACCCATCGAGCACCGCCCCGGCTGCTCCGAGATGTCGGGCGCGGGTGCTCATCAGCTCTCCCCAGAGCGCGTACCGCGGAGTTCCACCAGTGCAGAGATAGACCTCACCAGCTCGCAGATCGTCAAGAGCGCGCAGCATGAGGCCGAATGGCCGGGCCATGACCGGGTTGCCCAAGTTGTCAGCCCGCGTCGTGTCCACATCCGGCCAGACATCGGCGCAGACGACCGGCATCGCCCGCCCGACGACGACCATATCCTCGGAAATTGGCTGAATCGATGGCGGCAGAAACTGGCGCTGCAAACCCATCCGGTCGAGCGCATCACCAATTACGGCGGTGAAGAGCTCACGACGAATCAGTTCGTGCAGTTCCTCTTCGGTCTTCCAGTATGACATTGGCAAATCCTTCCTCAATCTGATTTGTACTCAAGGGAGACTGTCCGGTCAAGAACAGTCTCCCGCCCTGTTTACTGCCTACCTGAATTGTGATTTCAGAGGTTAGAGTGTTGTCGCTTTCGGCCCCCCTGGGAGGGGACCGGAAGGTCCACATTCTGGAGCCTTTCCCTGCCGGATCCCCTCAGTGCTGCCTGCCAGCCTTGATTCGCGGAGAGTCATGACGAAAGTTCCCGACGACCTCCGTCACGCGAAGCGGTCGATCATAGATCCGCAATGCTCCGATCTCACCCCACAACGCCGGGGCAAGTAGAGCCTCCCGTCGACCATTCACATCAATCAAAGCAGCATCATACCGCCCCCAGCCATATTGCCGCGCCGCACCACCATCGTTCAGAACACCGTCAACGACAAACATTACTAACTTCGGTCCGCCATCAACGATCACGGCCACGTGCTGCCAGGTATTGACCCTCAGCGAACCGGGAGAGGTACCGGGATCGCTCTCCCAGGTCGAACTTCGCTGCCCGTCACTGAGCGTCAGGCGCAGCGTAAACCGATCTGAAAAGGTCAGCGCGACTCCCTTGCCGCTGGTATCGCGGGCATCAAAGATCACCTGCCCCGGTGAGAGCTCCTTCATCTTCAGCCAGGTCTCAATTGTGAACCCGCCCCCACTATTGAGCACGGGAAGCCGCGGCATCTCGATCGCGGAATTGGCCTTCGTCTCACCCTTCCCAAGCTGACGCACCAGTCCGCGCGTGGCAAGCCCGCGCAGCTCTGCCTGCCGCCACAGCCCCTCCAGCAATGATCCATCCAGTTCGTGGGTTCGCGCGATGCTCTTCTGCGTCTCGGTAATGAAAAAACGACCGCCATCTTCGATCAGGTCCGGATAACTCATCCGCACTTTCGGGTCATCGTCGTAAAGCAGAATCTCCGGCTCCGACCACTCGATCCGCCCATGACGCTCGACACCGCCGGAGATCCAGACCGGATTGCGGCTCTGATAGTAACTGCCCCGCCCCCACTCATCCGTGTGCACCTGTTCACCGCCATGGTTGTGAAACCAGAGCAGATACCTGCCACTGCTCACTTTCCAGACCGGGGCGTAGGCCCGCGGGTGCTTGATCGGCCGGCCATTGGCAAACGTAGCGTATGCCGGCGCGGTCCAGGTCCGTCCATCATCGCGGCTGTAGGTATGACAAAGATAGCCATCGATCGTCCGGTAGGTTGCATAGAGCGAACCGTCATTCATACTGACCAGATTGATCTCCTCGGCAATCGGACCTTTCGGCGCCCGCACGCCTTCATCGCTCTCCGGCAGAATCTTCCAGCGGAGCCGTCGTGGATCGCGCTCGGTCTCGATATTCTCGCCACGCATGAAATGGCCCTGCGAGCGGACCAGCACTCCCGGCCACCCCCAACGCGTAACGCGATTCCATCCCCAGTAGACTGCGCCTTTATGAACGATCGGCTTGCTCACCCCCCAGAAGAAGAGCGTCTCTCCCCGGAAATTGTTGTCACGATCGGCCTCCGTGACGTGCATCGGAATCTCATATCGGTCTTTTGACCACGTTCGCCCATGATCATCAGAGTACCGGTACGCATATACCCCAAGCGTATCGACCCGTTTGCCAAAGCTCGCCGCATTCGGCACTTCACGAATGTTGGCCTTGTTGTAAGTATAAAATGCGTATAGGCGGCCGTATGCCGTCTTGAACGGGACGACCCACGAAGCCTCAAAACCGGTCGCCGGTTCGATGTCGATCGGTGCCGACCAGGTCCGCCCCTTGTCACGGCTGATGACGGCGATGATGTGCTGGCCGCCCTCTCCCTCGACGCCTGACCCGGTCGTCATCACACAGAGCCAGGCACCATCGTTGGTGATGACTACGTAGGGCTGATCGCTGTAGCCCTCATCAGGAATGACCGAACCATTTTTGATATTGCGCGGATCAGTCGGTTGTACCGGTCCGGGGGGTTGCGCCATCACGGCCAGAAAGAGCAGTGGCAGCAGCAGAGCAAGGCAGACGGGCGTGTATCGATTCATGTGTTATCTCCTGACAAAGAGAAGGATTCCCGACGGTGATTCGCTCTCTCCGGGGCAGAATGTCGTTGCCATCCGAGTCAGGTAACCGAGTACTCACCAATTCCCAGCTGAAAGAGCGAGTGGCAGCACTTACCGCGGCGGATAGGGCAAAGTTGAAGAGACCGGTGGCACGCCGTCAATCGTCCGCGGCTCCATCAGCTCCGACCGTGTTCCATCCGGATCGAAGAGGTTGAGCTGGCGACGGCGGTTGACGCCGACGCGAATCTCGATCGGGCGCGTATAGCCCGCACGGGCCGGGTTGGCCTCAAGCCTTGCGCGGGCGGCATCGATATCCGCGACCTCGAGACAGAGGTGATGGGCCGAACCGCGCCGGTCACCCGCCGGCTCCTCACCGTAGAGCATCAGCTCAAGATAGTCCTCACTCTCCGGCAATCGCATGTTGATCCACGATAGATATTGCGAGTCACGGCCACTCCCCCGCCAGAACTCACGCAGACCGAGCAGACCGGTGTAGAAGTCGAGTGCCGACGGCACTCCGGTGACGATGATCCCCGCGTGCATCATCCGCTGGGAGATCTGGAATGAGTCCTTCGGTGCTATTCTCTTCCCGGCCACCTTTGAACCATCTATTGGAAGCTCGACAAACTCGAGCAGGCGTCCCTCCGGATCGGCAACCGTAATCGACCGCTGGGCATAACGGTTACTGACAGGACTCGCCGGTACCTTCCACCCGCGGCCACCAAGGTATCGGCGCATGAGCTCGACCCGGTCTGTCTGGAGCGAGACGCTGACGAGGCGATCCTGTGTCGGCTGAAGCCCGGCAACAACCTCGACCGACTGGCGGTCGTTGATCCGGAAGAGGCGTGATGATCCATTCTGCGCACTGCGCGGCGTAATCTCGGCAAAGCCAAGCAGATCGCGATAGAAGATCGCCGACCGATCAGGATCAGTGGCGCGAACCGTAATTCTGGCCACGCCGAGAAGCCGCGGTCTCTCGTTCTCCGGCGTGACTGGCAGTCCAGCCAGCGAGAGCATAAGTGTCAGAGTGGTCATCAGGACGAGACGCATCGGGCCCTCCAGTTTATGAATAGATGGAATTGCAGTTTCGTAATAGGTTGCAGGAATGTATCATGCGTCCATTATGAAAACGAAGCAAGGTGAAGAATGGCAGGTACTGCCGCAGGATGCCGAGCAGCGGCTCGATAAATGGCTCGCCGCCCCGGAGCGTCTCGGTTCACGATCCAAGGCACTGCAGGCGATTGAACGCGGCAAGGTCTTTGTCGATGACCAGGAACAGGGGACCAATGACTCCTCGCGCAAAGTGGCCGCGGGAGAACGGATCCGGGTCTGGCACGACCGTCCGGGAAGTGCGAGCAAACGCTACTTCGAGCGGCACGACTCGGGGCTGCATATCATCTACGAGGACCAATCACTGATCGTCATCAACAAACCTGCCGGCCTGCTGACCGTCCCGCTCGCAACTCAACCGGGCGAACCATCACTCTTCGAGCAGGTTGAGAACCACCTCCGCTCGACACGCAAGGCAAAACTGCTGGTCGTCCACCGCATCGATCGCGATACGTCTGGACTGGTCGTCTTCGCGAGGACACCTGCGGCCATGGCAAACCTCAAGGATCAGTTCGAGCGCCGCCAGCCGGAGCGGACCTATCTCGCTTTTGTCTGTGGTGTTCCGCGCGAGGATTCGGGAACCTGGACCGATATGCTTGTCTGGGATCAGGATGAACTGCGGCAGAAGCCGGTCAAGCCGGGGCAGACAGCACCTTCCAAGTCGGCAACGCTCCACTGGAAGGTCGTCGAGCGCTTTGAGCGGGCATCTCTGCTCGAGATTCGACTCGTTACCGGCAAGCGGAATCAGATTCGCATCCAGGCTGAGTTGCACCATCACCCCTTGATCGGGGAGAGAATGTATCGTGATGGAATGGCGGTCGATTCGATGATCAACTTTACCCGACAGGCACTGCACGCCTGGAAGCTGGCACTTGAACATCCGGTGACCAGGCAGAAGCTGCGCTTCGAGGCCCCTCTTCCGGCCGACCTCGAATCATTGCAGGTCAGACTAGGGGCGCCACCCAAGCCGCTTGACAACCTGTCGCGCAGCGTCCCGCGCCGCCCAGTCAAGGTAGACCTGTTGCCGCGAGGCTCCAAGAGGCGGGATCGACGATCCTGACGATGGCTGGGTTGGAAATCCGCTGCCTATACCGGCGACCCGGGCTGTCTGGGGTTCGTAGATAGTGTAGCGAAGGTCGACCCCCATCATTGAACTACCCATCTGATCAAGTTCAACCTCGAGCCAGAGGACATAGTACTTGTCATCCTCTTTCGCTGCCTTGATCGCCTCGCCACGGCTCTGATTACGAGCTTCGCGGATATCGTGGTCACCGTGAAGGATGTTTCGAAACTCGCTGATCGCGCCCTGGCGGGCGATATCGGCGAAGAAGATCGGTACCATCGCCTCGGGCATGCCGGTCATGACGAGGATTCCCGGCCCTTGTCTCTTTTGACGCTCCTCCTCGGGTGCGCTGGTCGGCTCAGGTTGGGTGCGGGCTTCGGGCTGGTTGACTCCCTGAACCGGTGGCTGGCTCTCGGCCCTCTTCTGGCGTCGCCCGGACTGGCCAGGTGCCGACAGGGTCAAAAGTACCGATAGTAAAATGACGGTCGTGATTACGAGAGAATGGGACTTATGCGACCGATAAAGCCTATCAGTCTGATCGGATTCGCTGATCCTGTTACACATCTCAGTCGTTTTGGTCATATTGATCAAGTTCCACATTTAGGTAATGTTCGTCCAGTCAGTCTTCTTGGTTCAGAGCACATCAATGAATCCAATTATTACCCGACCTCTCTGCTGCGAATCAAGTTTGCACACTCTCACGACAGGGTCCATGAAGTCCTATCGTCCAATCATTCCGGTCTTCCTGGTCTTCCTGGTCTTTCCGGTCATTCCGGTCATTCCGGTCTTCCCATTCTGCCTCACAGATAGACATATCCAATATCGTCAATTATTATTGCCTTTATGTCTACCACAGTTCCGCAACAACATGAAAGACCATTGACACTGGCTCTTGACGTCGGGACATCTTCGGTCCGAGCCGAGCTCTACGACGCGAGAGCGCGCGTGCTCGAGGGAATCGAGGGGCGGACCCGTTACCAGATGACCGCAACCACAGATGGCGGGGTCGAGATAGACGCCGACCAGCTCATCTCGATCATCTGTCAGACGATCGACGAATGCCTGTCGCAGGCGCGTGCCGTCCTGCCCGATCTTGGGCCGGGTGAGATCACTGCCGTCGGCTACAGCAACTTCTGGCACGCGGTGCTTGGAGTCGATGGTGCGGGCAATGCCGTTACCCCCCTTTACAACTGGAGCGACACGCGCAGCGCCGATTTTGCCCGCCAGTACGGGTCCGATCTTGGGCGCGACTGGATTCACCAGCAGACGGGGGTCGTTCCGCACGCGAGCTACTATCCGGCGAAGATTCTCTGGCTCCGGGCAACCAAACCTGATCTCTTTCGGAAGGTGGCGCGGTTTGTCTCGATCGGTGAGTACTTCTACGCGAAGCTCTTTGGGCGGTTTGTCTGTGGAGTCTCGATGGCTTCCGGGACGGGGCTCTTCATCCCAAATCGACCAGAGCAGCTCGATTGGAACGATGAGATTCTGGCCGCCATCGGGATCGACCGGTCACGACTCTCGCCGCTCGCGGCTGACGGTGAGGGGTTGAGCGGCATGCGGTCAGAGTATGCGGAGCGATGGCCACTGCTGCGCGAGGCCCGCTGGCTGCCGGCAGCCGGCGATGGAGCCTGCAGCAATATTGGATCAGGCTGTTTCTCGGATCGGTTGATCGCCATCAATGTCGGAACTTCGGGGGCGATGCGTGTCTGCTGGCCGGCAGCAGAGACACCGATCCCGGCCGGTCTCTGGTGTTACCGGGCCAATCATCGCTTTGCGCTGATCGGTGGTGCTCTCTCGAACGGTGGTGACACCTATGCCTGGTGCCTGCAGACACTTCAGCTTCAGGGGCAGCAGGAACTGGAGACCGGATTGACAGAGCTTGCGCCAGCCGGGCATGGGCTGACCGTTCTCCCATTCTTCTCCGGCGAGCGGAGCACCGGCTGGCACGATGCAGCAAGGGCATCATTTCTTGGAGTCAGCCTGAGTACCCGGCCGATCGACCTGCTTCAGGCATCGCTCGAAGCGGTCTGTTATCGGTTCGCGGCAATCCATGATCGTTTCAAAGCGCTGATGGGAGAAGGCACACAGATCATTGCCTCGGGTGGCGCGATCATTGGATCACCGGTCTGGACTCAGATGATGGCCGATGTGATCGGAGTGCCAGTACTTGCCTCGGGTGTCCGCGAGGCCTCGAGTCGGGGGGCGGCCATGCTGGCGATGGAGGCATTTGGCGAGCGGACCGGCTTTGGTGAGTTCGAGACGCCGACGGGAGCAGTGGTCACACCCTCATTGGAACGGCACCAGATCTATCGCCGGGACCGAGAGAAGCACGAACATTTTTATCGCAAGTTGATCGAGTCTGAGTAAAATTTAGTGGAGTATCGAATTGAGGAGTATCGAATTGAGGAGTATCGAATTGAGGAGCAACGAATAATGAATCCATTGGTGGAAGTAGAAAAGCTGGGACAAAGTATCTGGTACGACAATATTCGTCGATTATTGATCGACAATGGTGAGATTGCCGGGATGATCAGCAATGACGACCTGCGCGGCATCACCTCGAATCCGACCATCTTCGAGAAGGCGATTGCCGGCAATGACGACTATGATGAGTCGTTGAAGGGTTATATCGCCGCCGGTCTGAGCGTCAATGACATGTACGAAGCGCTGGCGATCGACGACATTCAACGGACAGCCGATCTGTTCCGACCGGTCTATGAGAAGACGTCGAAGCTGGATGGATATGTCAGTCTCGAGGTCTCACCGTTGCTGGCTCATCAGACAGATGAGACGGTCGCCGAGGCGAAGCGGCTCTGGGGTCGGCTCAATCGGCCAAACGTCATGATCAAGATTCCGGCGACACCGGCGGGGATACCGGCGATCCGTCAGACGATTGCCGCCGGGATCAATGTCAATGTGACGATGATCTTTGCGCTCGAGAACTACGAGCAGGTCGCCGAGGCCTTCATCAGCGGACTCGAGGATCGCGTCGCAGCAGGACTGCCGGTCGACCACGTCGCCTCGGTCGCCAGTGTCTTTGTCTCACGGATCGACAGTGTCGTCGACAAGAAGCTCGAAGGGTTGATTGCTGCCGCTGGAGACGACGCGGAGAAGTCCCGCCTGCGTGATCTGCTCGGACTGACGGCCATTGCCAATGCCAAGGTGCAGTACCAGCGCTTCAAGGAGCTCTTCGATGGTGAGCGGTTCCAGAAGCTGGTCGCCCTGGGAGCCCAGGTGCAACGTCCTCTCTGGGCGAGTACGGGAACGAAGAACCCAAACTATAGTGACGTTCTTTACATTGACCAGTTGATCGCCCCGCGAACCGTCAACACGATCCCGCCGGCAACCTATGCCGCCTTCCGGGATCACGGTACCGTAGGGCTGACGATCGAGGAGAATCTCGACGGAGCGCGTGCCGCCTTGGCAGGCATTGCGGCGGTCGGCATCGATCTTGGTCACGTCTGTCAGCAGCTTCAGGATGATGGGGTGAAGGCCTTTGCCGACTCTTTCGTCAGCCTCATGCAGAGCATCACCGACAAGGAGACTGCGCTCAGCAAGAGTATCCTGCAGCGTTCGGAGGGCCAAGTCGGCCCTTTTGAAGATACCGTCCAGGCGATTGTGAAGCGCGCCGGGACGGAGCGGTGGATCGAGCGGATCTGGAACCGCGACGCTTCACTCTGGAAGAGCGAGGAGGCTCACCAGAAGATCATTCACAACTCGCTCGGCTGGGTAGGGGTAACGGAGACGACGCTTGCCGCCGTCGACGATCTGCTGGCCTTCGCCGCTCGCATCCGCAATGAGGGTCTGAAGCATATAGTGCTGCTCGGGATGGGTGGGAGCAGCCTCTGTCCGGAGGTCTTCCGGCGTACGTTTGGCAAGCAGCCCGGCTTTCCGGAACTTCACGTTCTCGACAGTACCGATCCGGCGACGGTGCTGGCGGTCGAGGCGAGTGTCGATCTGACCAAGACGCTCTTCATCGTCGCCAGCAAGTCGGGTTCGACGATCGAGCCGCTGATGTTCTATCGGTACTTCTACCACCGTATGAACGAAGTGACCGGAGGTAAGGCGGGTGATCACTTTGTGGCGATCACCGATCCGGGGACCCAGATGGAGCAGAACGCGAAGGATGACCGATTCCGCCGGATCTTCCTCAACCCATCTGACATTGGCGGTCGTTATTCGGCACTCTCCTTCTTTGGAGCGGTCCCTGCCGCCCTCATGGGGCTAGATCTGCGCACGCTTCTCGAGCGAGCCGATCAGGCCAGGCTCAACTGCTCACCGTCGACTCCGGTTGGTGAAAATCCCGGGCTTCAGCTTGGCGCCGCCATGGGTGCGATCGGGGCGACCGGATGCAACAAGCTGACCATCTCGACCTCGCCGGAGATCGATTCACTTGGCCTCTGGATCGAGCAGCTCGTCGCCGAGAGCACCGGCAAGGAGGATCTGCAGATCGTCCCGGTCGTTGGCGAGCCGACTGGTGAGCCTGAAAGCTACGGTCATGACCGTCTCTTCGTCCATATCAGCGTCGGCCCGATCGATGAGGCCACTGACGCAAGACTGACGGCACTCCGGGAGGCCGGCCATCCGGTCATACGCCGCATTCTCAAGGACACTCTCGACCTTGGCGAAGAGTTCTACCTCTGGGAGATTGCGACGGCCGTTGCGGGGGCGGTGCTGGAGATCAACCCCTTCGACCAGCCGAATGTCCAGGAGAGCAAGGACAATACCCGGGCGCTCCTTGGCCAGTACGAAGCTGAAGGCAGTTTCACGGCCTCGACGATCACCATTGCCAGCGGCGGCGGTCTGCGGATCGACGCCACACCTGAAACCGGCGCAGCGCTGGGAGGCGGGTCGATCGGCGAGATCGTCAGGGCCCATCTCGCCCGCCTTCGAACAGCCGATTATGTCGCCATCCTCGGCTACATCGAGGAGACACCAGTCCACGATTCATTGCTTCAGCAACTGCGACTGGCCATCGGACATCGATACGGTGTCGCGACGACCACCGGGTACGGTCCACGGTTTCTCCACTCGACCGGGCAGATGCACAAGGGTGGTGACGACAGCGGTCTCTTCATCCAGTTGACGGCCGATGACAGCCCGGATCTGCCAATTCCAGGAGTTCCCTACTCTTTTGGCATTCTGAAGCAGGCCCAGGCGATCGGTGATTTCCAGTCACTGGCGAGCCGTCACCGCCGGGCAATTCGTGTCCACCTTGGCGCAGATATTGCGACCGGGCTTGGTCAGCTGCTCGACCTCGTTCGCGGTTGAGTGATCTTTGCCACTCGCTCAATCATCATCACCACAATTTCCCCAATAGAGAGAGGGCCGGCCGTCGGTATCATCTACCAACGACCGGCCCTCCGGTTTTGACGAACCAAGGGTTCGTCCGGTTTTAGAAGGTGTAACGCAGTCCCATCAGGATCCGCCGATTACCACCATTGGTCGCCCACTGGTTGAGGAAGTTCGCTCCGGAGTTGATCGCCGAATTGGGCGTCCCGAAGTTACGGGTGTTGGTCGCGTTGAAGAACTCCGCCCGGAACTGGAGGTTGTTCTTCTCACCGATCCGGGTATTCTTGAAGATCCCCAGATCGACGTTGGCGATGCCATCACCGCGCAGCGTGTTACGACCGACATTTCCTACTCGAACACCCGTCGTCGGCAGTGCCGAGAAGAGACGCGCACCGCCAGCCTGAATCAGCTCGATCACATTCATTCCCGAAATATCGAGAGTAGTGTTCAGGTTGGGACGGATCGCATTACCGACCAGCGAGTCGATCCCCTGCAGGGCTCCCGTCGGATCGGCGCCGTTGAGCACCGTGAACGGAGTTCCCGACTGGAGCGTCACGAAACCATTGACCTGCCAGCCACCAAGAACACGTCCGGCGAAACCATCCTGCTTCTTGAAGAGTGGCAGCTCGTAGACGAAGTTGGTGGTGAAGCGATGCGGACGATCGTAGCTCGACCGGGCACGATCAGCGTCACGATTGAACGAATCCTGTGGAACGGCCACCTCACCCTGCGGCTGCGGATTGAAGATCTCCGAGGCCGTGTCGATAAAGGCGCTCCAGGTGTAGTGCATCCCAAAGCTGAAGTTGTTGGTCAGACGCTTCTCGAGGCTCGTCTGCAGCGAGTGATAGATCGACTCGGCGCAGTTGCAACGGAGGCGAATGATTCCCCGTGTCGGATCCTGACGGCGGAGCGGCTCGGTCCGGCTGGCACGCGGCAAGGCCGGATTACCGTCAACCGTCTGGAAGAGCGCGGTTCCCTTCGTCGCCACGTACCCAACCTTGAAGACCCAGTCCTTGGCCAGCTCACGCTGGACTTCGAGACTGTACTGATCGGCATAGGGCGAACGGAAGTCCTGGCCAACGATCGTCCGGGTAATCTGGAGCGGATCGCCAGTGAAGGTCGCGTTCTGCAGATTGGTGTAGGCGTTGGTCAGTGACGGATTGAGCGCTGCAACAAATGGGAAGGCACTCGCGATATTCAGGTTGATGTTGATGAAACCATAGTCGTTCGTCCGCGAATAACCGCCACGGACAACCGTCTTGTCACCACCCGTCAACTTGCCAAAGAGCCCATCTCCACTCGTCCGCGGATTCCAGTTGAAACCAAAGCGCGGCTGGAAGTTGTTGAAGTCACGCTTTGGTACCGGGGTGAACGCAAACCGCTGGTCGTTGCCATTGGCCGCGACAATCGACTGGCTGAGTGGAACCAGCGAATCGATCGAATTGCCCGGCGTCTCGTACCGCAGACCATAGCTGAGGGTGAAGTTGGACGAGACCTTCCACTCATCCTGGGCATAGAAGAAGTAGTCGTACCAGTTGTAGTACTGGATCTCCTGACCTCCGCGCACCGGCTTGTTGACGGCCGAGGCGATCGCCACGTCGTTGACATAGTCCGAGAGGGTCGCATAGGCCAGTCGCCCGCGGATTGTCGGCAGGAAGAAGCTCTTCACCTGGATCCGGCGAAAGTCGAATCCGAACTTCATCGAGTGGGCCCCACGGGTGTAGGACAGATTGTCGAGGATCTGGTAGGTGTTGTTATAACGGAACTGCGGCAGGTTGACTGCCAGTCCGATTGCCGTCCGTGAACCGGCCGCATTGAATCCGATCAGACCGAGCTCATTGATCTCGATCGAGGGAATCGTCTCGGAATCCGGGTTCTGGGCGTTGGTCACCGAGCCAAACCGCTGATAGGCGACCCTGAACTCATTGACCAGCGAGTTGCTGAGAATGCTCGAAACCCCGACATTGGCCGACTGGTTGCGGGTCGAGACTACGTTGGCCAACCCGCTCGGCGTTGCCTGGCCGGTTCCGCTACTGCTCTCGTTGTTGAAGAGATAGCGGGCATTGAGGCTATGCTTTTCATTGAATCGATGATCGATACGTGTCGACCACTGATCATTGTCAAACTTGATCGAGTTGGCGCCAGTCAGTGACCCAAGCGGCACCTGGAAGGCATTACCATTGACCGTAAAGCCTGCCGTCCGGTTGTTGCCGGTAGTTGCCGCAGGCAGAAACTTGAGCAGCGCCGCAACCTGTGGGCGATTGCCAGCCTGCTGCTGCAGAATCGAACGCCCCGCCTCGGTCGGCACACCGTTGATCGTAAACCCGGCTCCGAGCTGGCGATCCGTCCAGCGCTGGTACGAACCAAAGAAGAAGGTCCGGTCCTTGATCACCGGGCCGCCAAGGGTTCCACCAAACTGGTTCTCATTCCGGCGCGGCGCATCGGCAAAACGGGCCGCCTTGTCGAGATTGCTCCGCGAATTGAAGACCTCGTTGTTGTTGAACCAGAAGGCCGAGCCATGAAATTCGTTGCTGCCCGACTTGGTGACAATATTGACCACTGCTCCGGCGGCC
>CAIOZW010000409.1 GCA_903862855.1 uncultured Acidobacteriota bacterium | reverse complement strand
CGATCCTCTTCAGTGATCTGCTCTTTCCGCTCGAAGCGCTGGGGATGGGGCTCGAGTATACGGAGAGCGGACCGCGGCTGGGCTGGTCGCTCGACCGGGCGAGTCTCGGTCGGCTGCGGACGGTGGAAGATGCCTGGCCCGGGCTGCTCTTTCAGGGAGAGGCGGTGAGGCGGACGCGCGAGGTGTTGCCGGCCGACCGGAGTCTGCTCGGTTTTGTCGGGGGGCCGTGGACGCTCTTCACCTATGCGGTGGAGGGAAAGCATAGCGGGGCACTGGCGCCAAGCAAGCGGCTGCTGGGACTCTTTGATGACTTTTGTGACCGGCTGGTGCCGCTGCTGATCAGGTCGATCGATGATCAGTATGCGCAGGGCGCGGAGGCGGTCATGATTCTCGATACGGCGGCCGGAGAGTTGTCACCGGAGATCTTCTATGACCTGATCGTCCCGCAACTGGCCCGACTGGTTGCGGGGTGCCGGCAGGCGCCGGGCTACTATTCGAAGGCGACCCAGCCAGCCCATCTGCGCCATGATCTCTTCACCGACGGGCGTCTGGCAGGGATAGGAGTCGACTATCGGTGGGAGATGCGTGAAGCGCTCGGGATGTTCACGAAGGGATTTGTCCAGGGCAACTTCGACCCGGCCCTGCTGCAGCTCGATGAGGTGGAGTTGGAGCTGCTGGTGCGCCGCTGGCTCGCCGGGCTGGAGAACGCCCCACGGGAGGGGTGGATCTGCGGACTGGGGCACGGCGTGCTGCCCGGAACCCCGGAGGGCAATGTCCGCAAGTTTGTTCAAATGGTCAGGGAGGTGATGAGATGAACGACCTCTTCAAAAAGTATGATGTTCCGGCACCGCGTTACACCAGCTATCCGACGGTACCATTCTGGAACGATCCGCCGACCTCGGTGCAGTGGCTCGAGTCGTTGCGGCGGGCATTGACGGATGAGGGCCTGGCGTGGTCGATCTATCTCCATCTGCCGTTCTGTGAGACGCTCTGTACCTACTGTGCGTGCAATACGGTCATCACGCGTGATCACGGTCGTGAGGAGGGATACGTCGAGCTCATGAACCGTGAGTGGGATCTCTACTGCGAAGCGGCGCCGGATCTGTTGAAGCGGCCGCTGCGGCAGCTTCATCTGGGAGGAGGGACGCCGACCTTCTTCTCGCCGGAGAACCTGCGCCGGATACTGTTGCCGATGCTTGAGCGAACCAGGATGGATCGGGACCGCTTTGATGCCTCGATCGAGGTCGATCCGCGGCGGACGACGCGGGAGCACCTCGCGGCACTCTACGAGCTTGGGTTCCGCCGGATCTCGCTCGGCGTCCAGGACTTCGATCCGGAGGTGCAGCGGATCGTCAACCGTCTTCAGCCATTTGAGGAGACGGCGCGAGTGACTGAAGAGGCGCGGGCAATTGGGTATGATTCGGTCAACTTCGATCTGATCTATGGTCTGCCAAAGCAGACGCAGGAGAGCATCGTCATGACGGCGAAGCATACGCTCGAGCTGCGTCCGGACCGGATTGCGCTCTACAGTTTTGCACTCGTCCCGTGGATCAAGCCGACTCAGCGCAGTTATAAGGACGAGGATATTCCAAAGTCGGGTGAGAAGCGGCTGCTCTATGAACTGGCCCGGGAGCTGCTGCTCGATGGCGGGTACATCGAGATCGGCATGGACCATTTTGCATTGCCGCACGACCAGTTGGCGCTCGCGGCCACTGATGGCAGACTGCACCGGAACTTCATGGGCTACACCGAGATGCGGACACGCGTCATGCTCGGGATGGGAGTGAGTGCAATCTCCGAGACTCCCGACTGTTTCCACCAGAACGAGAAGGCTTTCCCGGTCTATGAGAAGCGGCTTCGCCAGGGTGAGCTGCCGACGCTCCGTGGCCACCGGCTCGACGCGGAGGATCAGGCGCTACGCGAGCAGATCCTGGTCTTCATGACGCGTTTTGCAGTCGCCCTGACACCTGACCAGCAGCTCGATGCGCCGATCTTTCTGGCGGCGATGATCAGGGATGGGCTGGTAGAGCTCGATGGGTCGACACTGCGGCTGACCGAGCGGGGGCTGCCATTCCTGCGCAATGCCTGCATGTTCTTTGACCAGCGGCTCCGCCGACAGCAGCCGGCATCGCGAACCTTTTCCCAGGCGATGTGACATCATGAAAAGAGCTGAGAGACGCGTGACCGTGATTGGTGCCGGCTTTGCCGGCCTGACGACGGCCTGGTATCTGCAGCAGGCTGGAGTGAAGGTGCGACTGCTGGAGAGGTCGGGCCGACCGGGGGGACTGATTGGAACGCTGCGGACACCATTTGGTCTGGTCGAGACAGCGGCCAACGGCATCCTCAATTCGGGACGGCTCGAAGTGCTCTGTGCGGAAGCAGGGATCAGGATGATCGAACCGCGTCGCGAGAGCCGGGCCCGTTATATCTGGCGTTCGGGGCCGCGGAAGTATCCGCTCACGGCAGGTGAGACGGTGCGGATTGCGACTGGTCTGCTGACCAACCTGGGCCGGATCAAGCCGTTTCCGGGAGAGACCATCTCCCGTTGGGGGGAGCGTCTCCTTGGGCGGGGGGCGACCTTCTACGGTCTGTCGACCGCTCTCGGAGGCATTTATGCCGGTGACAGTGACCGCATGAGTGCGAGCCTCATTCTTCGACGCCAGCCCGGGCCAGAGGTGTTACCGAAGCCGCCAAAACCAAAAATTCGAGGCACGGTCGCACCGGCCGGGGGGATGCAGGAGCTGATCGACGGCCTGGCCACCTCTCTGGAGCGGCGCGGAGTCGAGATTCTCTACAATGTCGAGGCGCAGGTGACACCGGGTGAGCCGACCGTCATCGCGACACCGGCCGCGCTGGCGGCGCAGCTTCTGGCGAATGTGGCGCCGGGGTTGGCCACGGTACTCGGCCGGATCGAGATGCTCTCGCTGGTCACGGTGACCAGCTTCTACACGCCGGTTCCGGAGCAGTTGAATGGTTTCGGATGCCTCTTCCCGCGGGATCAGGGGTTCCGGGCCCGTGG
>CAIOZW010000408.1 GCA_903862855.1 uncultured Acidobacteriota bacterium | reverse complement strand
GGCTCAATCATCAATACCAACGGCTTCAGCGAGATCACCTCCGCCCAGGGCACTGAGCGCCAGATCCGCTTTGCCCTCAAACTGACCTTCTGATACGACTCACCCGACTGGCCCACCAGCTCTCTAAATGGCTGGTGGGCCTGCCTTCATTTCACTCCCTCCTGCCTGGTCTCGCGGGGATGGAGCAAGTCAGGAATGCAGGCTAGCCTGGCACGGATCAAGTTGTTTGACCGATGGCTCAAATTTCAGCTGTACCGTGGATGGGAGACATTGCGCGTATTTGTGCTGATCACCCAGGAGAGGTGCTACCTCGAGCATTACCAGCAGCAGGCTGATGATCGCTGGTTGTTGTCTGAAATCTCGGAGGTGAATGGCCACCTCCAACTTGAATCGATCAATCTAGCGCTGTCGCTTGAACAGATCTACTTCAAAGTCGCACTCGACGAGACTGGTCTATCCTGAATGAAAGTAACACTACTCTTACCTCTCCTTCTGCTCACATCACTCCAGCTCCAGGCCCAGGATCCTTACACTTCCTCGATCAAGGTCGACCAGTTGCTCAAGACTTCAAATGATGAAGCTGGTCGCCCAGTCAAATATCCAGGCTCCTCCTCGCCCGAGCTCGCCGCCTATCTCGTCGAGATTCCCCCCGGGCAATCGACCGGATGGCATATCCATCAGAATCCGAGCCTCGCCCATATTCTGCAGGGGGTGATCGATGTTGACTACGAGGATGGCTCCCATCGCCAGTACAAGGCCGGTGATACCCTCGCCGAAGTGGTCGAATTCAAACACAATGGAATCAATCACGGCAAAGTGCCGGTGAAGATCCTGCTCTTCGTCGCTGGTGAGAAGGGCACACCGGTCTCAAAACGCATCACCCCTCCGAAGTGAGTGGCTCACTCCGGGGTGCTCAAGTGAGGCATCGACCTGGCACTCTCGACTCTACATCTTCTCAACTACCTATTCACCTGGCAGTGTGAACGGAAGGGGGCGAACCACCCCAACACGCCTGAACCGAAGCAGGATCGACCTTGGAGACTCAGTTGACCTCTGGCCTTGTTGCCATACTTCATCAATCAGGTGAGTCAACACGACGAGGGGGGATGGGAGTACGCCATTGGCAATGACCCTGAATTACTGGAGTGGGCATTTTCTTCTTGCACTCACTGTTACTTATTAATCACTGTCAGGTGTCCGCGATCTTGTATGACTGAGTATAGTTGATTACTGCTGGATACTGCCGGTCTGAGATGACAATTCCATCACGCGAAGCCTCCAGGGGCGAAGTAGTGGTCGTTCGCCAACACACACTACTATCTCCCTCGAGTGGCTGGAATTTCGGAAATCCCCTCAATTCATAGACCAAGTGCCCTACTTTTAGAAAAATGTGACTCCACTTAAGTAAATTCTAATTGACTTCCAACAAGAGATTAATTAATCTTGCCAAGCTATTTGGTATTCTCAAATAGATCAAAGAACTTTGAAGTACACCACTCAGCTCTATGCCTAACTTCTTGAACTAATGGTCGAGACGTGACATACGGTTTGGTTACCCCTGTAATTGCCCGTTCGACGGGTGAGAAGGAGAAACATCGCATGACAGAATCAAAGAGATTAATCTCAGTGTGGCAGGTAGCCTTGATCGCCATTCTGTTGAGCATCCTCTCACCCACCGGACAGGCCCAGACCGGAACTGGGAGGGGGCGCGGAACCGTAGTCAATGCGCCCGGGGATGTTATTTCTGGAGCCATCATTACCGCTCGCAACCCGATTACTGGTGTTGAGTTAAAGACCATTACCGATAATGAGGGGAACTTCGCGCTTCCCCGACTGCTGCCGGGCCGATACGTTCTGCGGGTCGAAGCGCCGAACTTCAAGAGTGCAGAAATTACTGATGTCTATATTGCCGCGGGAAGGGATACAGTAGTTGACGCACGACTCGAGGTGGGAGCAGGCAACGATCTTGTGACCATTGGCCCTGGAACTGAGATCCTCAACGATGTAGCAAAGTCTGCCCAAACCCAGGCGACTCTGGCGACCAGGATGGATCAGGTACTCTACAGCAGGCTTTGGTCAGGCAAGGCGAGCCGCGTGATATTGCAGGCTCGTGATGGGTACAAAGACCAGCTGGTAGCCCAGCTCAAAAAAGCTGGTATCCCCGCGTCAGGATACTATAAATCGATTGATGGATTGGTCGTATTCTTGAACTCGCGCCAGATGGCAGACGTCTGCTCCTCAACAGCGATTGCAAGATGCTCTGTTGACGCTGAGGTTAAATCTTCCGGGGCTCCCTTGCCCTCCTCATCGCGGCGCGTGATCTCTTCACAACCGATCTCTTCAAAGGACACCGCTAATTCTGCCCTCGCCTCGATGGGCCTGGCAACTACGGCCAGCGGTGGCGCTGGTCTTTCGGTGGCCGTAATTGACTCTGGTATCGCACCTACAGAAGCTCTGACAAGCCGAATCGTCGAATTTGTTGATTTCACCAGCGGACAAGCTCAGCGTACTTCTCCACACGATGACTATGGTCACGGGACTCATGTGGCCGGCCTGATAGCAGGGCAGCAAAATCTGCCGGATTGGGGATTTCAGGGTGTCGCTCCGCAAGCGAACCTTGTTGGATTAAAGGTATTAAAGGCAGACGGCAGTGGTCTCGCTTCGCACGTCATCGCCGCCATCGATTATGCTGTTGCCAACCGTGACCGCTTGCAGATTGGTGTGATCAATCTGTCACTCGGTCATCCTATCTTTGAGGCTGCGGAAACAGACCCAATGGTGCAGGCGGTTGAATCGGCCATCCGCGCCGGGATAGTAGTCGTTGTCTCTGCAGGCAACTACGGAATGAATGCTGCTCGAAAGGTTGGTTACGCAGGCATCACCTCTCCCGGTAATGCCCCCTCGGCTATTACCGTGGGATCATACAACCATCAAGGAACCGTCGACCGCTCAGATGACCTGGTGGCCGACTACAGTTCGCGTGGACCATCCTGGTACGACGGTTTCGCCAAGCCGGATGTGATGGCTCCCGGTCACCGTCTATTGTCGGAGCTGGCTCCCGATAGTACGATTGCCCGGAATCACCCTGAACTTATCTATACTAGCCAATCTGGTCGCAGCTTTCTCCGCCTCACCGGAACCAGTATGGCTGCGGCAATGGTTTCAGGTGTTGTCGCACGCATAAAGGAACGAATGCCTGCAGTGACACCATTTCTTGCCAAGGCCGTATTGCAATACACTGCTCTCCGGCTCAACAAGACCGATGGAACCCCATTTGATCTGCTAACTCAAGGCACGGGCAGCATCAACGGGGAAGGGGCGATTCGCCTACTTGCAAGCGTCAATCCTCAAGTGACCGACCTCCATAAGAAGTGGACATCGATCTCAACCAAGTGCGAAAACTCAGCCCATCTTGACGATTCGGCACCCAGTGTGTCTCCTGATCAAAGGGTCTCTCGCCAGACTTATAGAAGCGGAAATGTCACTGGCTGCGCCGCTACTCTGGTCGATGGTGTCCGTTACCCTTGGGCATCTGTTCTCGTCTGGGGAAAGAACATCGTCTGGGGTGAGAGTCTTTTTTACAACCTGCCGATCTG
>CAIOZW010000407.1 GCA_903862855.1 uncultured Acidobacteriota bacterium | reverse complement strand
GATCGACAGGGACAGCGGCTGCGGATACTCAAGGCAAGTCAGCTCGAAAAGATCTCCGGGATCTGGGTGGCACGCAACCTGGAGATGTCTTCACCGGTTGAGAATACTCGGACCGTTCTCTACATCGAAGAGGTCAGGTTCAACACTGGATTGAAAGAGGATCTCTTCAGCCAGCAGTCGCTCGAAAAACCCAATATTTACTGATGAAATACCTTCAGTGAGCCTGCATATGACAAAATCGATTGTTCTGACCATCGCCCTACTGATCGGGCTCAACGATCTGAGTCCCCTCCCGCCGGTTCAATCAGGAAAGAAGCGCCCGCCCAACATTGTTCTGGTCGTCGCGGACGACCTTGGTTATGCCGACCTGGGCAGCTATGGTCAAAAGCGAATCCGGACGCCAAATCTTGACCGGCTCGCATCTGAGGGAATACGTTTCACCAGTTTCTATTCTGGAAGTCCAGTCTGTGCCCCTTCGAGATATGTTCTGATGACAGGGCGTCATGGTGGTCATGCCTATATCCGTGACAACAAGGAGGTCAGTCCGGAAGGTCAATGGCCGATTCCTGACTCGACCGTGACCATGCCTGAGCTTCTTCGTGAGCGCGGCTATGCCACCGGAGCCTTTGGCAAGTGGGGGTTGGGATTTGTCGGAAGTGAAGGCGATCCCAATCGACAGGGCTTTGATCTCTTCTATGGGTATAACTGTCAGCGTGAGGCCCATAACTTCTATCCGACCCACCTCTGGCGAAATGAACGTAAAGTAATGCTTGACGGAAACAACCGTGGTCTGACAGGTCGCCAATATTCTCACGATCTGATCGAGACCGAGGTCCTGAGATTCATCAGCGATAATCGGGATCGTCCATTCTTTCTCTTCGTTCCTTTCACCATTCCACATTTGGCACTGCAGGTGCCGGAAGACTCTCTCGCGGAGTACCGGGGAAGATGGGAGGATCCGGCATATGATGGAAAGAACGGATACCTTCCGCATCCTCATCCGCGAGCTGCCTATGCGGCAATGGTGACGCGGATGGATCGCAGTGTCGGACGTATTATGGACGCTATTCGTGCGGCTGGCCTGGATCGCGAGACGATCATCCTCTTTACGAGTGATAATGGGCCGACATACGACCGTCTGGGTGGGTCCGATTCAGAATTCTTTCAGTCAGCCGGAATCTTTCGTGGGCTCAAGGGAAGTGTCTACGAGGGGGGAATTCGAGTTCCACTTATCGCCCGCTGGCCAGGCCATATCGCGGCCGGTCAAACATCTGATCTACCCTCTGCCTTCTATGATCTTCTCCCTACGCTGGTCGAGATCGGCGGAGGCAGGATGAATCAGAACACCGATGGCATCAGCCTCCTACCAACATTGACCGGCCGCGGTTCTCAACCGCGGCACGAGTTTCTATTCTGGGATTTCAACGGCTATGGTGGTCAGCAGGCCGTACGCTACGGTAAGTGGAAGGGCGTACGACGTGATATCCAGAAGGGAAACCGCCAGCTCGAGCTTTACGATCTGCTCCTCGATCCGGCAGAGAAACGCAATGTCGCGGCGGAATACCCGCAGATCGTGCGGACAATTGAACAGATCATGGCGGACAATCACGAACCTTCCGCACTCTTTCCTCTCCCGGCGGTTGACCGAGCTGGAAAGTAAACGACACCTCTTCAAGATCGACATTGCGCGAGCAGTCGGCATTTTGCTCCCGGCTGACTGTCTCTCCGGGTTGCCTCGCTCAAACTTGTATTCCCACCTGGTGTCGTTCCTCACGTGGCTCCTCGCCTCTTGCTTCTGTCTCAATCCATCCTTGAAATGGTGCTTTGATTAATGCCCGGTTAATCTGTTATTTTGAGACTTATATACTCTCTCAATAATGACCAACCAGTTGCGCAAATAGATACGCCATTATTCAATATCCAAAATGACTGGCGAAAAATAGAGCAAAGACAAGAAGGAGTGAGTTAACAATGAGACATATCTTCAGGCTCTCCCTGATAATTCTGATGACTGCCGCAATTCTGCCAGTGGCAGGTCTGGCCCAGGCATCAGGTTCGAGTGCCGAGTTGCGCGGAGAGGTGAGTGACCAGAATGGGGGACTCATCGCCGGATCGCGCATTACGATCATCGATCTGGCGAAGGGATCCGCGAGGAGTGGAGTTACCGACAAGGACGGTCAATTCTTCTTTGTCGGGCTTCTGCCCGGACGTTACGAGGTTCGGGTTGAGGCCCAGGGCTTCAGTGGCAGCAGTCTCAGGCTAGAATTGACCGTTGGGCAGCAGGCATCTTTGCCCTTCCGGCTGACGCCTGCCGGGCTCGAAGTTCGGGTGGACATTATTGCCGGCGGGGAGGTTGTCGAAACAAGCCGCACCGAGCAGTCAGCGGTGATCGACAACCGACAGATCGTCAATCTGCCGATCAACCGGCGCAATTTTCTCGATTATGCACTTCTTACTCCTGGAGTCGCCGACTCTGACAACATTGCTGATTCGTCTGATTTCCGTGTTGCTCAGACGCCCCAGACAGGACTCTCATTCGGGGGCAACAATGGCCGCGGTAATATGGTGCAGATCGATGGTGCTGAGACTCTCAACTCGTCTGGCGGCGTTCAGGCGATGCTTAGCCAGGAGGGAGTGCAGGAGTTCCAGGTGATTCGCAACAGCTTCAGCGCCGAGTATGGTGGAGCTGCCGGTGGGGTGGTCAATATCGTATCAAAATCGGGTTCGAACAACCTGCACGGAAGCATCTTTGGGCTTTTTCGCGACCGGTCTCTCGATGCCCGCAATGCTTTCGACTTCAATCCTGAGGGGCAATCACCATTCAGTCGCCAGCAGTATGGAGCGTCGATCGGGGGCCCGGTAGTTCGGGACAAGACCTTCTTTTTTGGCGTCTTTGAGCGTTTGTCACAGGAGCGTTCGGCTTTTGTCAATCTGCTCAATGACCCGACGCTCTTTCAGCCAACCAGCTCACAGAATGCCCTGATCAGCTACCTTTCAGGAGTGGCGCCATTTGCCCAGCTTGCGGCTGGACTACGTGGTGCGTTGACCACGACCAGTCAGGTCTATCCACGAACGGTCAAGCTCTTTACCGACAACAGTGGGCAGTTCCCATTCAAAGAGAATCAGACTCAGTTCTCGGCCCGTCTTGACCACACCTTCAGCGATAAGAGCAGCGGTTACGTTCGCCTCAACGTGACTGACTCATTCTTCGAGAATCAGGCGGCCGGTCAGTTGACAGCTCCTTCGAGGAGCCGCACCTACGATGGCTGGACGGGGGGAATGGTCGCTTCTCACAATTACCAGTTCTCACCACGTCTCTTCAATGAACTCAAGCTGCAATATGCCTATCTGCGTAATGAGTTCATTCCAAATGACAAGTTTGGGCCGGAGTTGAATATCGAGGGCTATGGCAACTTTGGACGTGACATCTTCCTTCCCTCAAAAACGACCGAGCGGCATTATGACATTTATGACAATCTGACGCTTGTTGCGGGAGCGCATACATTCCGCCTCGGAGGATCGATCTTCCTCCACGACGTGGCAACGACCAACGAGACCTTCTTCGGCGGGCGGTTCAATTTTGGTGCAGCAATACCGCTCTCCAACATCATCGCACTAAATCCAGCACTGGGCCCGACCGTTCTCCAGCAATTGCAAGGATTTCTGCAGCAGAATCAGCCCTCACTTGTCTCGGCTCTTGCCGCGCCGATCAATTCGCTTCAGTCCTTCAATCTTGGGTTGCCGATCGTCTATCAACAGGGGTTTGGTGACTCAGAGTCCTCGGGATGGATCGCCCGTTATGGCGCATACATTCAGGACTCATGGAAGGTCGGCCAGCGCTTGACGCTAAATCTTGGCCTACGGTACGCACTCCAGGATGAGCAGTTCTTCATCCCGACTTCGAAACGTGACTGGCAACCACGCGCCAGTTTCTCCTGGGATCCAGCTGGCGATGGCAAGACGGTCATTCGCGGCGGAGCCGGTCTCTTTGTCGGCTTTCTCAACCAGGCAGTCGCCAATGTGACACGTGAGCTTGGTGGATTTGCGGATCCGACATCGATCTTTATCGTCATCGCCACGCCAACCACAAATGGATTTGGTCTGCCGCGTTCCTTCGATCTCTACGGCGGTTTGGCCAATGCGACCGGATTCTTCTCTCGCCCGATTACTCTGGCCGATGTGCAGAGAGTCCTTCCACCGGCTGGCACACCCAATGCCCGGACGATTACTCCCGGTCCCGGGCAGCCCCTCGAGGTGCGATTCCGGATTGGTTCCGGATATCGCAACCCGACTACCTATCAGTCGAGCCTGGGTATTCAACGTGATCTCGGGAGCGGGTTCTCTCTCGACACGGGATACATGTTTGTTCGTGGCATCCATCAGTCGCGCAACCGTGATATTAACCAGATTCGACGCACCGGTCCGGTCAATCCACTCAATCCGCTCGGTGGGCCGACCTTTGTTCGGTTTCCGGCTCCCGGCGTAACGTCCGATTTCCGCAACCCGCTCATCTTTCAGGACAATGTCTATGATATGACTGGAAGTTCTTTCTACCATGCACTGACCGTCCAGTTGCAGAAAAGGTTTTCAAGCAACTTCAGTGTCAATACCCACTACACGTTAGCCCGTGCCATCGATGAAGTGACCGATTTCAACAGTGATTTCTCAGCCCAGAACCCACTCGATCTGCGGAGAGATCGCTCCCTATCGGCTTTTGATCAGCGACACCGGTTTGTCTTGAGCGGAGCGCTGCAGAGTCCTCTCAAAAGCTCGCTGTTCAGAAACTGGTTGATCTCGCCGATCTTTGTTGCCCAGAGCGGGCGTCCATTCAATCTTCTGCTGGGATTTGATGCCAATGGTGATGGACGGTCACAGACTGATCGGCCCGGACAGGCCGGTCGCAACACTGGACGCGGAGAGGCCTTCTACAGTGTCGATATGAGAGTCTCACGTCGATTTTTGGTTCGTGAGAGCCGGTTCCTTGAACTAACTTTTGAGGCCTTCAACCTCTTCAACCGGACCAACTTTGCGGGGATCAACAATACCATCGGTGGTGCTTGTACTGATGCATCCGGGAACATTGCTCCCTGTTCGCTATCAGGCGTCTCCCCACTGAGTAACTTTGATTTGCGCGGCCGCGTGGATCGTAAGCCGACTCAACAGCTTGGGTTTACCTCTGCCTTTGACCCACGCCAGATCCAGTTGGGTATCCGCTATAACTGGTAATCAAGACCATTTGAACGGAGTGGGGGAACGAGATTCGTCCCCCCACCATCCCGGACGAGAGTGCTGATAAGACAGACGGCTGATCCTATGAATCAAAAACGACGCAAGGCGATCTGACCATTGTTGATCACCATCAGTGGGTCGAGAGTACTCTCAGGAGATTTTAGTGGATTGAGTTCGATGACGATCAGGTCCGCCTCAAGCCCGGGCTTGACCTTCCCGGTCCGCTCACTGATACCCAAACACTCCGCCGACCAGGAGGACGCCGCGCGAATTGCATCCATCGCCGGCATCCCGAGTCGGATCAGTTCGAGGATCTCGTTTCCAAGGCGGAAATTGCTCGCTGATCCATAATCGGTATCGGTTCCTGCTGCAATCCTGACACCAAGGCCGATCGCCATCCTGGTCGTCTCGTGCAGCCTTGGGACCATATGCTTGCCGCGAATCTGCAGGGAGACATCATTGCGTGGTTCGATCATCTCCGCCATTGTCGCGAGCGTCGGGACAAGCCAGGTCCCGCGAGTCTTCATCATCTCAAGGGTCGATCTGTTCAGGTAGGTTCCGTGTTCAATTGAACGCACTCCCGCACGAACTGCCGCATGGCCGCCTTCCTCACCGTGAGCATGAGCTGCCACTCCTCGCCCAAACCGACGTGCCTCTTCGACGATGATGCGCATCTCCTCCTCGGTGTAGAGTTGACGCCGTGGATCGGTCGTCACCGTCCCGGCTCGGTCGGTCGCATTGACCTTGATGACATCAACTCCACGCTCGAGTTGAATACGGGTTGCGCGACGGATGTTCTCCTCGCCACGAATATACGGCATCATATCGGCCAACTGTGGAAAGTCGAGAAAGAACCCTTCGCGTGGGGTCGGATAGATGTGGTACCCGGCTGAAAGCAGTTCCGGCAAATCGATCTTCCCGCGTCGGTTCAGCTCGCGCATCCCGATATCGACAAAATGGCTGATCCCCATATTCCTGGCAGTGGTGACTCCCGAACGAAGTGCCGCTCTTGCCCCATCGAGATCGCCAATGTGTGTGTGCGCATCGATCAGTCCCGGCATCACCCACCGACCGGCCAGGTCGATCACCGTATAGTCAGACGGGACGTTGCCCCCCTGATCACCAACCCGCTCGATTCGCCCCTCTCTGATCAGAATTGTTGTTCCACTCCGTGGG
>CAIOZW010000406.1 GCA_903862855.1 uncultured Acidobacteriota bacterium | reverse complement strand
GACGCAAAAGCACTTGACGTTGGCGGTCACTCTCGCCACCAGCGGCATAAGAGGCTGTGATAAAGGGCAGGTGGCGATAGCAATGCGGATCACGAGTCAGCCAATAGATGAAAAATTCGTGATCGGCATTGAGGCTGAGCGTCGTGTCGAGTGGATGTTCAATGTAAAGTTCGCGTCTGACAAACCAGGTCTGCTGACAGACCGATTCGGTGAAGAGTTCGCGTCGGGAATATGACTCGGGAAAGCGGATGATTCGACCGGTGCCATCTGGCCCGCGGCCGTAGAGTGGGTGATCTTCAAGGGTCAGCAGGTCGCCACAGAATATTGAGTGATGAGGGTGGCGGCGAATGATCTCGGCGACCTGTTCCAGGACCTGGTGGTTCGGAAAGATGTCACCAGCATTCATAAAACAGATGAACTGGCCCTGACAGAGCTGGACGGCCTGGTTCATGGCGTCATAGATTCCTCTATCCTTGCCGTGGTGGATCTTTTCTACGCCAAGGGCTTGAAGTCGCTCGATCGTCCCGTCCGTCGAGCCACCATCCTTGACGATGTATTCATAGTCGGTAAAGGTCTGGGTCTTAATGCTCCTGACAGTCTTCTCGATCTGCCCAACGCAGTTGAGGGTGACGGTGACGATACTGAAGAGGGGCCTCATCAGTGCCATGCCCCGATCAGTTCAGCAAGTCGAGCCGCACGGTTGGCAGACGTATGGTCACGGAGGGTACGTTGTTGGCCAGCGCGGGCAATTGCGGCACGCTCGTGGTCATGGTCAAGCAGATAGCGAACCTTCTCGGCGGCCTCATCGGGATGGCGATAGGTCACGACCTCTTGATCCGGGACGAATAGTTCGTGGAGGTTCGACTTCCAGTCGGTCAGCAAGCAGGCCCCCATTCCGGTGGCCTCATAGAGGCGGACATTGGCGGCGTAGTCTTCATGATTCTCGCCGTGGTTATTGAGAGTGATCTGTGATTGAGCAAGGAGCTGGTAGTAGGCCAGTCCGAAGACCGGTGGGTGAATGCGTTCCGGAAATCGGGTTTGAATTGGATGCTGGCCAGGTCTAGTCATTCCATGCGCCCCAATCCTGACGATGGGAAGGTGGGTGCGGAGACCGATCGGGACGCGCACCAAGTCAAGAAGACGGTTGAGTTGATAGCTCAGGTTTTCGAATCGCGAGACTGGATCGACAAAGTTGGCCCACAGTTCGAGGGGCCCATCTTCAAGCAATCTTTGGATGACTCGCTCTCGGCTGGCCCAGATGCCAAAAGGGCTGCCAATGCTGCCCGCAAAAGTGAGCTGGTGTGGACGGAGATCGGTCATCGTGTCGATCAGTTCGAGCATCCGTGGCTCAAATGAGAGCGGCAGCAGCGCGGCGGTCGCACCGGCCAGACGCATCCGCTCGATGTAGTGTGGATTGCAGGAGAGGGTCAGATCGAGATCCCTAAACTGCGTGTACTCCTCGGTTGGTGCGCCGCGCCAGCCGATCAGTCTGGTGTGGGATGGACAGGCTGCCCGCAGTTCGCGTCGAAAATCGGCATCGCAGACATAGAGATCCTGGAGAAAGATCACATCCGGTTTCAGCTGACGAACCTGGGCAATGGTGATCGATTTATGCCAGTTCGATTCATTGAAATGGACCCCATTCTCGCGTGCCCATGCTAGCTGCAGCGGTTTGAGTGACATGTAGATCTCGTGTGACTCATAGCCGTGTGCCTCCATGTGGTGGGCCGGGAAGAGGATGGCCACATAGGCGGTCCTGGCAAAGCGCTCCGCAATTTCGGCCGAGGTGAGTCGATCATCGAGCGCAAGTGTTGCGACAAAGCTCCGAACAAATTCGGAGTAGACAGACGAGATCTTCAGAAAGCGAGGTCTGCTCATGCTTTTTGGGGAGGAGAGAGAAAGAGCTGTTGCCAGAGATGTGTATGGATGAGTGGCCAGAGCCGCTCACATTCATGCCAGGTCCAGGATGAGGTCCGTTTCTGCAGGACGAGTCGCTGGACAGATGGTCCGTCCCAGAATGGCGACTGAAGAAAGGTCTTCTCGCTCACCAGATCGGCGAGCCAGTCACGGAGCGGACCATTGAACCAGTCGGGGAGCGGTGAGTTGAACCCGATCTTGCTCCGGCGCGTGCGGAGTGATTCCGGCATAATGCCGCGCATTGCTTCACGAAGTATCCGTTTCGTAAAACCACCCCCGATCTTGCTCTCATCGGGGAGCGAGAAGGCAAAGGTGACGAGTCGCCAGTCGAGAAAGGGCATGCGCACCTCGATGCCATGGGCCATCGAACAGCGGTCGAAATTTCGCAGAATGGTCGGGAGCATCGTCCGGTGAAACTCACGGTAGAGCAGGGAGGTGAGTGGACCAAGCGAATCGATCGCCTTCTCTTCTGGCGTGACATCAGCTGGATCTGAAAGTCCGCGCAGCCGACGCAGTTGTGGGTCGTTGGCAGCGAGCAGTTTCAACCATGAGGGACGGGTGACCGGACCATCACTAGCATAGAGTGAATAAAGAGTTGAGGTCAGCTCGATCGTCCGGCGTGGTTGTCGAAAGATGCCGCCGGTCGCGCGCAGGGCTGCCTGTGTGTAGTGGGTATAACCACCCAGGAGTTCATCTGCCCCGTGGCCGTCAAGTGAGACAACGACCCCTTCACGGCGCAGCTCACGATAGATCGACCAGATCGGTGCCGGAAGCGTCGCCGTAATCTCCTCAAAATCGTAGATGATGCGTTCGAGTTCTCCGAGGGCGGCGGTCGCCTCCATCGGTCGGAAACGTGGATTGGCTCCGGCATGTTCGATCGCTAATCGCGCGTATCGCTCCTCATCAGAGGGGGTGCCCGGAAAGGTCGCGACAAAGGCCCGTTGCCAGTCACTGGTCGTGCGGCTCCTGGAGCCAGAGCTGGTCCGGTCGAGATGGGCCAGTGAACAGAGTACCGCGCTCGAGTCGAGCCCTCCGCTGAGGCAGGTTGCGACAGGAACATCGCTACGCAGGCGCAACCGACAGGCATCGAGAAAGAGTTCGCGAAATGCCTCAGCCTGGTCAGCAAGTGATGAAGGCGGTACGGTCAGATGATCAAGAGTGTTCCACCATCTCGAAATACGGATCGATCCGCGTCGCACCTCCATCGTATGTCCGGGCAGCAGTCTCTTTACTCCCGCCAGAAGGGTCTCTTCGGTACTCTCGAGTTGGGAAGGAGAGGCGATCACGCTCCGCAGCGCCAGCTCATTGGATTGCAGCGGAAAATCATCCAGATATCGAAAGGCCTTCATCTCAGAGGCAAATGCGACGCGGGAAGGATCGGCGTGGTAGAAGAGCGGTTTGACCCCAAAACGATCTCGCGAGATAAAGAGGCTTTGCTCAGCTTCGTCCCAGATCGCAAAGGCCCACATACCATTGAATCTCTGCTGACAGCCCGGGCCCCATCGTTGCCATGCACACAGGATCACCTCGGTATCGGTGGCGGTTCGGAAACGGAAACCCTCCTGTTCAAGCTCACGGCGTAACTCGAGGAAATTGTAGATCTCGCCATTGTAGGTGATCGTAAAACGACCTGTGGGATCGCTCAATGGCTGTTGACCGGCGCTCGTGAGGTCGAGAATGGCGAGCCGGCGAT
>CAIOZW010000405.1 GCA_903862855.1 uncultured Acidobacteriota bacterium | reverse complement strand
GGATCAAGAATGCTGGTCGAGGCGCGACCTGTCCGGACCGAGGCCAGTTTCTGTCTGAAATCCTCGAGAACCCTCTCCATTCTTGTTCTTGTCTCAGTCGTAATCTCCTTCGTCATAAATCCTCCATTCTTTAGAGTATGAGCAGGTCCATTCAAGAATGCCCTAATCCTCGTCAGGTTGAACAATCGATCCGACCCGTTCACCCTTTACAGCGCGCTGGATATTTCCGTGGACAGTCATATCGAAGACGATTATCGGCAATCGATTGTCTCGACAGAGTGAGACCGCCGACGCATCCATTACCCGCAGATCATCCTGCAGCAGCCTCATGTAGCTGAGTTTGTCAATCTTGACGGCGGAAGGATCCTTTTTGGGATCGGCCGTGTAGATGCCCCCGACACGGGTTGCCTTCATGATTACATCTGCCTGGATCTCGAGTGCCCTCATTGCCGCAGCTGTATCAGTTGTAAAGAAGGGTTGTCCAATCCCGGCGGCAAAGATGACCAAGCGGCCCTTCTCGAGGTGACGGATCGATCTGCGTCGAATAAAGGGCTCGGCCACTTCACGCATTTCGATTGCTGAGACGACTCGTGTGAAGACACCATTCTTCTCCAGGGCATCCTGCAGCGCGACCGCATTCATGACCGTGGCGAGCATGCCCATATAGTCTGCCGAGGCACGGTCCATTCCCGACGCGCTGGCCTTGATGCCACGAAAGATGTTGCCACCACCGACGACCATCGCGATCTCGATGCCCAGGGCATGAACCTCTCTGATCTCCTCAGCCACTCGCTGAACAACCAGAGGGTCGATACCATAACCGGCATCACCCATGAGAGCCTCTCCACTCAACTTGAGCAGGATCCGACGAAATCTTGGATTGGTTTCCAGGTTACGTTCAGTCACTTTCAGCATCCTGACTACAGGCGGCGGGGGGATCATTCGCGAGGGAACGTCTCCCCCTCCGCGCTGTAGATAAGATCAGACTTGATCTACTTGTTCATCGCCGCGACTTCAGCCGCGAAGTCGTCGACACGTTTCTCGAGTCCCTCTCCCAGTTTGTACCTGGTAAATCGGCGAATACTGACCTTTTCGCCAGTCTTGGCGGTCATCTGTGTAACGAGATCACTGATGGTGATCGCCTGATCCTTCACAAAAGGCTGCTGAAGAAGAACCACGTCGGTCAGAAACTTGTCGATCCGCCCTTGAACCATCTTTTCAAGGATGTTGGCCGGTTTGTTGGCATTCTTTGGATCTGCCATCGCCTGGCCAAGGGCAATCTCCTTCTCCTTCTCGATCAGCTCGGACGGAACCTCATCACGCGAGACAAACTGCGGCTCAGATGCACAGATGTGCATGGCGACGTCGCGGATGAACTTCTGGAAGTCCTCGGAGCGGGCGACGAAATCGGTCTCACAGTTGACCTCCAGCAGCACTCCGACCTTTCCGCCCATATGAATGTAGGAGGTGACAGCACCCTCGGCTGCCACGCGCCCCTCCCGTTTCTTGGCACTCGCCAGGCCGGATTTCCGGAGAATCTCGATCGCCTTCTCCTCGTTACCATCCGCCTCGGTCAGTGCTTTTTTACACTCCATCATTCCTGCGCCTGTCTTCTCCCGCAGAATTCGGACCATCTCAGATGTGATTGCCATAACCTCTTCTTCCTCTCTCTTTCCTTTTCCCCAAGGGTTGGATTTGCAGTTGTTCCACCTGCACTAAGACCGAATGTTTCAGTCCGAGGATTTGAAATCCGATGTCTGAAACCAATCGATAAAATCGTAAACCCTGATGGCCGACCGTTCCGGAGGCGCCGACCCGAAGCAGGACAACGGCGGTGGATTTGCCGCACAATATTAGCTTAATGAAAAGGCGCAGCCTCTATCTCATGGAGCGGCTGCGCCTCGATAACCGGAGAGCAGATCAACTGCTCGAGACCTGTCAGACCGATTCAGCCGGACTCTCCGTACTGCTGTCAGCAGCCGGAGTCTCACTGGCGGGGGCAGGTGCCGAACCACCGGAGCGGCCAACCGGTCGCGGGCGACGATCACGATCACTGCGGCCGCCACGATCGTTACCACGATCACGCCCACGTCCCCCTCGATCACCTCGGTCACGCTGTTGGCGAGGGTTGATCTCGATCGTGACACCAGCAACCTTTGCCTGTTCAGCCGCGATCACTGCCTCTTCGGCCTCTTTCTGCTGGGCCATCTGCTGACCTTCAAGGATCGAGTCAGCAATTCGAGAAGTGAAGAGCCGGACGGCACGAAGTGCGTCGTCATTGCCTGGAATGACAAAGTTGACACCCTCTGGTGTACAGTTGGTATCGACTACCGCGACCACGGGGATACCGAGTCGGTTCGCTTCCTTGACGGCAATCTCTTCCTTGTTGGTGTCGATGATGAAGATGGCGTCAGGGAGCTTCTTCATCTCTTTGATACCAGAGAGGTTCTTCTCGAGTGCGAGCCGCTCGCGCTCGATCTGCAGGCGCTCTTTTTTGGCGTACTGCTCGATGCGGCCATCAGCCTGCATCGCCTCGATCTCTTTAAACCGTTTAATCGATTTCTGAATGGTCTGGAAGTTGGTGAGAAGTCCGCCCAGCCAGCGCTGGTTGATGTAAAACTGGTTGCAGCGCAGCGCCTCTTCCTTGATCGCGTCCATCGCCTGGCGCTTTGTACCGACGAAGAGAACGCTCTTGTCCGTACCTTCTCCAGTCATCGTCGTGAGGAACTTCATTGCCTCTTTGAACATGCGCTGGGTCTTCTGAAGGTCGATGATATAGATTCCATTGCGCTCACCGAAGATATACTCTTTCATCTTCGGGTTCCATCGACGAACCTGATGCCCGAAGTGGACTCCGGCTTCGAGCAGCTCTTTCATTGTTACTGTTGCCAAAATATTCCTCCTGGTCGGATTTCCCGTTCAATTGATCAGGCATTACTTCAATGCTGGTTGGAAGCGACCAAGAGCAACATGTGCGCTACCTGACCCTCGCCTCAGCAAATTACTGAAAGGGAAATCTGACGTTACCTGGTTATGTGCTCATCATCCACGATGAGGCCGATCGTAAGCTCTCAACCAAGGCCGTGAATGATAATGGTGTCGTTTTGTGGCAAATCTGTTGATTGCCGGAGCATTCCGGGTTCAGCGAGTCTCTGCCACAGAGAGACTCGCCTGAGTTGCAAATTAGCGCTTTGAGAACTGGAAGCGCTTACGGGCGCCCTTCTGACCGTACTTCTTCCGCTCTTTTGCCCGAGGATCACGGGTGAGCAGACCGGCCTTCTTGAGCCTCTTGCGCAACTCGGCGTTGAACTCACATAGAGCGCGTGCAATTCCATGCCGCACTGCGCCAGCCTGTCCGGCACTTCCACCGCCAGCGACGTTGACCAGCACGTCGAATTTGGCCTGAGTGTCGGTCAGTTGCAGCGGCTGGCGAATGATCATGCGCAGCGTCTCATTCTTGAAATAGTTTTCGATCGAAGTCCGGTTGACCTTGACCTCGCCGGTGCCTGGGCGCAGATAGACCCTGGCGGTGGCGCTTTTTCGTCGACCGGTACCGTAATACTGTAAGTCGGCCACTTTATTGATTACTCCAATAGATTATTGATATTACAACCCGGAAGTGACGATCTGTGAGCAGGGAGGCAGGCCTCATCTGCAGGTGTTTACTTCCGGGTCAACGTCCCTCACTTGTCACAACCAGCCACACAGTCCAATTATCCGGATGTACGGATTGAAGTTCGTGAGGGTGAAGGCTCGACGCCGATTGAAAACCGACTACTTTGCGTTGATGGCAAGTGGAGTCGGTTTCTGTGCTCCGTGAGGATGCTCAGCGCCAGCATAGACTTTGACCTTGCTGGCCATGGCCCGTCCAAGTCTTGTCTTGGGGAGCATGCCCTTGATGGTCAATTCGATCAGTTTGACCGGGCGACGGGCAAGCAGATCACGTGCCGAGATCTCCTTGAGTCCGCCGGGCCAGCCGGTGTGATGGCGGTACATCTTGTCATTTGTCTTGTTGCCTTTGAAGACGACCTTCGAGGCATTGACGACAATAACGTGATCGCCAGTATCGATGAAAGGAGTGTAAGTGGGCTTGTTCTTGCCCATGAGGATCTTGGCGACCTCACTGGCCAGTCGACCGACGGTCAAGCCGTCTGCATCGATAATGTGCCATTCACGGTGTTGTTCAAGTCCCTTGCCACTGGGAAAGTAGGTTGACATAGTCATCATCTCCATTAAATCAGAAAAAGAAACGAACGTAGAGAATAAAAAATTGATGATAATGTGTCAAGTTGCGTCGGATGATTCTGGGCCCACTTCAAAACAATCCTCTCGACCCGATCTTTCCGATCAGAAGCGCCCACAGGTCGAAATTGAAAAGCGGACGCAGATTGGCAAGACTGGTTGTGTGAAATGGTTCAATAGAGAATATGTAGCAGGTGTCCATAAACCGGATCAACAGGTACGAGAGGTTCTTTAACTGGTGCTTGACGAAGAGTTCGTCTGTCGAGCTTCTGGTCTGGCTCTCAACTTTATTTGACAAATCACCGCTGGAATTGGAATATAATTTTCACTTACTTTTAGCATCCTTGCATTACACTATTACAATTACAATTTTCAGAATTGATTTAGAGATTACTTATTTTCAGATATGCTCTTCCCTTAGAGAGCGACTCCCTTTTCAAGACTTGTTAGACAGCTGAGGAATCGATAAAAGGTCGAAATCGGCCTTGAACCTGACCAGGAGATCCTTTTAACAATGACAAAGTCGACGCCTAAATCTCTCAATGAACTGTTCGGGATTGCCATTGCCGAATTTGGAGGCCGAGAGGTCTACCGGTACAAGCGTGACCGCCGCTGGCATGGCGTAAAAGGTGTAGAGGTGCGTGAGAGGGTTGAGCTGCTCACGCTCGGACTTCATGGGCTTGGAGTCAGAAAGGGTGACCGAGTCGCGCTCCTCTCTGAAAGCCGCCCAGAGTGGAGCCTTACCGACTATGCGATATTGGCCAATGGGGCAGTCAATGTTCCGATCTATCCCACACAATCTGTCGATCAGGTCGATTTCATACTCAGGAACAGCGGCGCGAAGGTTCTCTTCATCTCCGGCTTTCGTCAATTGAGGAGAATCAGACCTGTTCTGGCCAATATGACTGATGCTGAGCGCCCCCAGCTTATAATGTTTGACAGTGATGGTGGAGAGGAGGTGGTCGGTATCCTGACTCTGGAGGGGCTGGCGTCGAATGGTGGCCAGATCAAGATCGGTTCTCCGGCACTCTTCAGCGAGCTTTCAGGAGGTGTCGAGCTGAGCGATCTGGCTACTATCATCTATACCTCCGGAACAACCGGAGTCCCGAAAGGGGTAATGCTGACCCACCTCAATCTGGTCTCGAATGTCATTGCCGCCGGAGATGTCTTTCAATTGCAGGGATCTGATACGGCACTCAGTTTTCTTCCACTCTCACACGTTTTTGAACGGACGGTGCTCTACATCTACCTCTGGCGAGGTGTTACAGTCTCTTTTGCTCGTGGTGTGGAGACGGTCTCGGAGGATATCAAGGAGGTCAAGCCGACAGTCGTGACGGCTGTTCCGCGTCTCTTTGAAAAGATATATGCGACAATAAACAAGAGGGTCTCCGAGGCGAAGCCGCTCCAGCAGAAGATCTTTCAGCGCGCGATCAAGGTTGGAAAGCGGTATGCGCGGAAGATCGATCAGGGTGAGTCGATTTCAGTCTTTCTTCAGTTGGAGTATCGTCTTCTCGACCGTCTCGTCTTTACCAAATGGCGCGAAGCGATCGGTGGTCGGCTGCGATTCTTTGTCTCGGGTGGAGCGGCGCTGCCCTCGGATCTGGCGACCATCTTTCTTGGGGCTGGTATTCCCATTCTGCAAGGATATGGATTGACCGAAACCTCACCGGTTGTCTCATTCAACCGCCCTGACAATAACAGAATCGGCACTATTGGTCAGCCCATTCCGGGGGTAAAAGTGAAGGTTGCCGAGGACGGAGAATTGCTGGTTCAGGGTGATTGTGTAATGAGAGGCTACTACCTGATGCCGGAGGAGACAAGCCAGGTGATTCGCGATGGTGAGGATGGGGTCTGGTTTCACACTGGCGACATCGGAACGATTGAAAAGCATGACTTCATTCGCATTACTGATCGCAAGAAAGATCTGATCAAGACAAGTCTTGGTAAGTATATCGCTCCACAGCCGATCGAGAATATGATCAGATCGATACCGATGGTCGAGCAGGTGATTGTCATCGGAAACGCCCGAAAGTTCCCGGTTGCCCTGATCGTGCCCAGTTTGGACGCACTTGCCGTCTACGCCCGAAACAATGGGATTGAAAGTCAAGCTCCTGCCGATTTGGTGCGTGAGCCAGCGATAATTGATTACTACAAGAAGAGCGTCGATCGCGTCACACGTGATCTTGCCTCACATGAGAAGATCAAAAAGATCGCCTTGCTTGAGCAGGAATTCTCAATTGAGGGCGGTGAATTGACTCCGACATTGAAGGTCAGGCGCAAGTTTGTCGAAGAGAAGCATCACCAGACGATCGATGCACTCTATCCGAAATTTGAGACAGATTGATTCTAATGACCGGTGGCAGTCTTACCTCGCTTTGGGGGCAGAATTGATGTTCACCGCCGGTCAAGGACAAATCTAAGAGACTGTCAGGAGTCAGTTGGTTATCTGACTGATCAGTCGATCAGGTTATCTGACAGTTCTGGAATCAAGATGATGGAATACTCAATGAATAAACTGTTGCGGAGTTTCGTAGCCGGACTGATTCTGATGGTGCTCTCTCTGCCTGGATGGTTGGATGTCGTGGGGCAGCAGCCCGGTGGATCTGGTTCCTCTCCGGCAACCCGATCTGAGTTTGGCGTGTGGGGATACGTTGGTGTCTACCTTGGCGATGCAACTGCCGATCTCGCCAGGCGGTGGGATCTTGGTGAGGTATATGGTGTCCTGGTCGGAACGGTCGAGGCTGGGAGCCCGGCCGCAGGTGCCGGACTTCGCTCTGGTGATCTTCTGCTGACCCTCGATGGAGTGAAGATACTCAATCGGCTCCAGTTCTTCCAGGTCATGATGGATACACCCCCAGGGAAGAGAATTCGCCTCGGTCTGCTTCGGAATGGTGAGCGGATTGATGTTGAATTCGATGTCGGTCGGCGCCTTTCACAGGCTCTCCTGCAGCGCCGGAAACTCTTCAGTGAGCCTGATTCCATGGTTCGCCTCGCAGATGAGAACAGACGAATGGCCGTGGAGGCAAGGGCCAAGGGTGATGAGAAGGGAGCGGCGAGGTTTCTCGAGAATGAGGCGACACTTCGGCAGATGGCCGATGACAGTCGAACCTATATCGAGACAGAACTGCGCGAGGGCCGGATCTCTGAGCCGGTCGCGGTACAGAACTTCAATCTCAATCTACGGTTGAATTCAAACCGGTACAAGTTTGGTCTGACAGTAGTCAGTCTGACGGCTCAACTAGCCGCATATTTCAATGCAGGTGAAAGCGGCCTATTGATTTCGGAAGTTCGCCCCGGCAGTGTTGCGGAGGCAGCCGGACTCAAGCCTGGCGACTGCCTGGTCAGCCTTAACAGTATCGCGATGCGCACACCAGCGGAGTTGAATCAGGAGGTTGATCGCGCCGTAATCGCGACGCCACCAGGTAAACTGGTCGAGATGAAAGTGGTTGTCGTCAGAGACCGAACCTCGCGCGAGATCAACCTGAAACTGTGAGCTCTCCAGTCCTTTGCGTTATTGATAGCGTGAGCCATATAATGCACGACACTGCGGTAAAAGCGCTTATTCTGTTCTGCAATTTAACCAGATGTCTTTACCTGTAGAGAGACTTTATCACTAATTCAAGAAGAGGTTCGAAATTATGACAAGAGTTGGGATTGATTGTCGGGGGCGGTTCTTCTGCACCATGCTGGTCGTGATAGCCCTGGTGTCGGCAGCAGGTGTTTCCACTGCACAGGATAAGTCGGATAAGGGGCAGGGGAAGGATCAGCAACCGCAGTTATCGGATGGTGAGCGGAAAGCGGCGGAGAAGATCAATACGGCCAAGGACCCTGAGGCCAAGATGAAGGCGGCGAGCGAGTTCATCAAAAAGAATCCGAAGAGTGCGATTCGAGGCAAGGTGGCTGAGGTTGTCGCAGATTTTGTCGCCTTCGGTCAGAATTCGCAGCAGGTCGCCTCGCTTTGTCGCAATTTCATCTCCGTCTTCAATACTACCGAAGAGGGGGATCTGGTCAGGCCGGGGCTGGTTGATGCTCTCTTCAAGCTTGAAAAGTGGGACGAGGCGCTGGAGGAGGGTAACCAGTACCTCCAGCGTAACCCAGAGGACGTGACCGTGCTGATCTCGATAGCTTGGGCTGGAGCCAATCAGCTTCAGAAGGGGGTCAAGAATGACAAGTTGACCAAGGCGGCGACCGATGCATCTGCCTCAGCAGTTGAGTTGATGGAGCAGGACAAGCGGCCAAAACGATTTGATGACAAGAGCTGGGGTGAGTACCGCAACTCCTGGTTGCCTCGTCTTTATCAGGCCCGTGGCTTGATGCTGGTCAGCACCAACCGCAACGAGGCCAAGGAGAATCTTGAGAAGGCGGCCGGCCTCGAGCCATACGATCCAGGAACGCTGATGATGCTTGTCAATATCTCCAATGATGAGTATCAGGATCTGGCAAAGCGCTACCAGGCGGAGAGGAAGAGTGATCTTCTCGATAAGGCCGTTGAGAAGATGGATGAGGTGATCGACTGGATGGCACGGGCAGTTGCGGCGACGGAAGGTGTTGCCCAGATGCAGCAGGCCAATCAGCAGCTTCGCGAGAACCTTAACGCCTATTATGGATTTCGTCACGACGGAAAGACGGATGGCGTCAATCAGCTCGTCGAGAAGTATAAAAAGAAGTAGAAGTCTCGATTGACACTCCTGCCACCGTGCCACTTTTCAGTAACCATTGATGGTACCGTGCAGGAAAATCAGCCTGACGGCGGAGGTATACACATCGCTTGTGAATGCCTCCGCCGTCATTCTTTTTTAGCGGGTCGTGTTCAGGAGTGGAAAGAATCTTCCGCCCATTGATTGACCACGAGGGATGACAGGGAGACCGTTAAGGAGCGGCTCGTCGGTGTCGGATCTGACACCATCCCGGAAGACATTGATCACCGTTGCCCGACGAGGCCGTGCCGTGAGGTTTGCTTCCGAACCATGGATCGTCCGGGCATGGTGAAACGAACATTCCCCCTTCTTCAGCTCGATATGGACTGGTTTGAAGAGGGCATTCTGCTCAGGAGTGAGAACCTCTCTGATCGAGTCCATGTCACCAGTCAGCCCCGTGATCGGCAGATCCGGCCAGCGGTGACTGCCCGGGACATACTGAAGGCATCCATTGTCTCGGGTAGAGTCATCCAGCCCAATCCAGCAGGTCAGATGTGCGAGTGGCGTCGTGCGGGTCCAGTAGGAGTAGTCCTGATGCCAGGCCACGACCCCGCCATGAAAGGCAGGCTTGCAGAAGAGCTGGTCGTGCCAGAATCTGATCGGGCCGCCAAGGAGCTGGGTGGCCGGAATGATGAAGGCCGGATTCCAGAGTATGTCGTGAAATCCGGGTTTAATTCGCCAGGCCCCCAGCGCGTGAAAGAGCACTCTATTTGGATCGGTCGATTCGTTGCTGTGAAACTCATAGAAGTGCTCGTGACCTGGTGCCGTTGGATCCATCAGGCCCAGCAGCTCTTCTCGGAGCTGGTCGACCTGTGAGTCTGATAGCAGTCGAATGCCAGACAGGTAACCCTGCTCCTCGAAGAGTCTGATCTGTTCATCGCTCAGTTGCAGACTTATATTGTCGTTCGATGAGGAGCCCTGATCAAGTAGGTCTCCAACGGGGTGGTGATAGTTTGAGAGGTCTTCCATTAATCCTCCATGACCGACTCACCGGGCTTCATCTCATCAGAGCGTTGCGCTGCAGCCTGTTGGCGCGGTGATATGTAGACGATCTGAAAACGATCGAGAGGTTCAGCACCGCCAGCCAGATGCTGATCCTCGGGATGAATTGTTCTTATCCACGCGTGTCCGTCAGCCGCGGGATTGGCCAGAGAGATGCCAAAGCAGATCTGGCAGGGAACGCCGTAACCATTCAAGAGACGATAAGTGATGAGAGATTGCTGGACGCACTCTCCCCAGGTAATCGGGATCCTGGTGATCAGATGGGCGGCACTGGCGATCAGGTGCGGTTGCCTGATCGTCCAGCCGGTTTCTGATGACAGGTAAATCTCTTCAGCCGCCCTGATGGAACTGGCAATGTCAGGTTTCACCCGACGCCCCTCGAGGTGGCGCAGAACAAGTAGTGCCGCCATCACCGTCCGCAGGAGCAGGAGCCAGTTTTCGAAGCGGCCTCCTTGTCGAATGATATTGAAAAGATTGATAGCCATCTGAACGGATGACATTTTGCCCCGCAAGCACCTTCATTTCAAGCGTTCTTGAGACGGCGATTGTTCGGGGGTATACTGCTTCCGATGGATTTGATCAACAAACGGGCTATGGGGCGACACTGATGATATCTTCTTTCTATAAAACGATGACGGCCGGCCTTCCGGCGATTGTCTTTCTGCTAATTTCTGGCACCCAGGTGCAAGCACAGAAGGCGGCGACCGACTATGATGTTCGCCACTACAAGATCGAGGTGACACTGACCCCACCCGCGCAGTCATTGAGAGCCGTCACTGCGGTGACCTTCGTTCCGGCAACCGACACGAGATCAGTAGTTTTTGAAATGAACGGTTCACTTGTCATCAAGCGAATCTACCGTCCGGATCAGTTGCTGGCTGGTCAACCAGTTACCGATCAGAAGCCGGTTGATGCACTGCAGATTGCAGGGGGGAACGTTCGCGCCGATCTGAAACCTCGCCTGAGCCCTGATTCGAAGGCTCGCGAGACAGTTGATCGGCGTGCTATTCGCCCGGTAAACGCGGCCACTCAAGCCCCTCAACCAGTACAGCCATTAGAGCCGCAGGGCCTGCAGTTCATCCAGGACAATCGCGAAAACATGGACGTCCGGGTCGACCTTGGCAGTGTCGTCAAGGCCAACACCGAAGTTACCCTCGTCTTTGAGTATGAGGGGGCGCTCGAGTCGGCACAGGGAGGGCCAATACCCGGCGCTCGACTAGCTCTGGTAAGTGAACAGGGATCTTACCTCTACTATGCTGCACGTTGGTTTCCATTTCACGACTACGCCGCTGACCGTGCAACCTGTGAGATTATGGTCAGAGTTCCCAAAGGTGATCTGGTTACTGGTTATAGTGAGAGTCCCATCACCATCGAGTCAGAGATCGATCCGAAGACCAAGACAGAGTTCTCACTATACAGGCTCAACAGTGCCAAGCCGATTCTCCCCGGCAGTATTGCTGCCGGTAAGTTCATCGTTCGTTCATCAAATGTTGCCGGTTTCGAGATCGACTTCTACGCCAAAGCGGGAGACGAAAAATGGGCGGAACAGGCTTCTGAGGTTATTGGCCGACACCTTGAATATTACTCTGAGAAGTTCGGGGAGTATGCCTTCGGTCGCAAACTGATTGTCGTCGAGACCGATGATGAGACACTCGAATCTTACTCTGGTGCAGGGATCCTTTTTGTCTCACCTCGGCTTTTGACCACAGGTCTGAACGAGAAACTGGCTCGCGAGGTTGCATATCAGTGGTGGGGGCAGACGGTCGGACTGCGCTCGTTCGATGATGTCTTCCTCTCTCAGGGAATGGCCGAATTCAGCACTCTCCTCTACGTTGCTGATCGTGAAAACGAGTCACTTTTCCGCCAGGCACTTCAGGCCGAACTGGAAAAAGCACTCGCCTTTGAGCAGAGCGCTTCGATCCGTTCTGCGCCGCTTCAGCTTGACGATCAGTCGGCCGCCTTCAGATCCGTCATCCTTTACAAGGGGGCCCTTGTTTTAAGCATGCTCCGTCAGCTACTCGGGTCGGAGAGCTTCGATCAGATGCTCAAGAGTTACTACAAAACCTTCAGTGGACGTAATGTGACTCTCGAAGATTTTGAGGCGTTCGCATCAAAGAATGCTGGCCGCGATCTGCGATTCTTCTTTGGACAGTGGGTCGACTCGACGGGAGTCCCCGAGTTCCGCTCCGACTACCGGATCCTTCGCACTCGTGATGGTTTTCGGGTTCCAGGCACTGTCCGTCAGGATCTTGATACCTTTGAGCTGCCGGTTGAGGTACTTCTACGCACCGAGGCTGGTAGCGAACGGCAGACGCTACTGATGAAGGGAACCTCGGTCGATTTTGATATTACGACTGCCAGCAAGCCGCTCGAGATAGTCGTTGATCCGGATGGTCGCATTCTTCGCAGCTCTGATGAGTTGCGACAAGGGGTGATTGTCCGGCGGGGGATTGAGCATTTCCGAGAGCAGGAGTATATCGAGGCTGAACAGCAGTTTCAGGCAGCGATCAAGCTCAATCGTGGCAACTCCTGGGCCTGGTACAACCTTGGACTCTTATACATCGCGCAGCGCAACTGGAACAAGGCACTCGATGCTTTTGATCAGGGGCTCAATGGTACGCTTCGCCCGGACTGGATCGAGGTCTGGTCCTACATCTACCGTGGTAACTGCTGGGATATGATCGGTCAGCGTGAACGGGCAGTGGCCGAGTACAACAAGGCCATCAGTAATGGCAGCGAACATGATAATGCCCAGAAGACTGCTCAGACCTATCTCGCCGCACCTTATGGCAGGAAAAAGTCGCCTGCACCTGAAGGCGAGAAGTAGATGGATCAGGACGGAGGTCAATGAACAATTTCAGTAAGACTACCGGGGATCTTCTTTTTATACTGCTTGGACTGCCATTCTTCACTGTAGTAATGGCAACTATTGCCGTTGCTCAGGGCAGCTCTGCTGACGTGACCTATCGCTACTATTTTGTCAACGACAAGTTCATTGTCTCCAACCAGGAGGTCCTCATTGCCGGTGATGGACGAGGGCGATACAGGTTTAAAAAGAAGGATATGGATGAGATGACACTGGATTTCAAAGTTTCACCACGCCTACTTGGTGAGATCGGAAGTCTGGTCGATCAACTGTCATTTCTGACTTCAGAACAGTCGTTTCAGCATCGGAAGGACTTCTCACATCTGGGCACCATGTCGATCAGGGTGAGGAATGGATTGCGGGAGCGGGAAGTGACATTCAATTATACCGATAACAGCCTCATGAATCAGCTTGTTCAGGTATTTCGTGGTTTGACGATTCAGGAGAATCGGCTCTTTGAGATGGATCTTGTCAAGTCGACGGATCCGATCTCGATGCCCGCCCAGCTTAGATTTCTCGAGGGGGAACTGAAGTCAAGGAATATTGCCGATCCGGAGAGGTTCAGCTCTTTCCTCATCGAATTGAAGAGCGATGAGAGTGTTCCTCTCATCGCTCGAAATCATGCCGTCAGATTGTTGCAGACAATCGAGCGATCAAGATAGTTTGACTGACACAATCTCAATGTCTGTAACCTTGCGCCGATAATCTGATATCGTCCCGGTCTTCATCTGAAATGTTTGGCAAGGCTCATCGAGCTAATTTGCCAATCCAAGCCTCTTCAAAGCATGCGCCGTCGGGTAGCCAGTGATCGGAATCTTATTCTGGAGTTGAAACTGGCGCATTGAAGCAACCGTCGCCTCATCATAGTTGCCATTCATCTCTCCATCATAAAGCCCACGCTCACGGAGCGCCCGCTGAATCTCGATGACACGTCCGGAATCGATTCTGGTATTGATTCTCCGTCGGCTGCTGCTGATCATTGAGCTGGATCCGGAAGTGGCGATAAACGGTGCAGGTTTTGGTAGATCGAGAAGCCGGTTCGTCAGGTTCAAATCGGTCGAATTGCTCTCGAATACCTCAATCCTGTCAGGAGCGATTGGATATGTGCCCGGAGCTGGTGGTGCGAGTCTGGCCCGACCTGCCCGTGAATGAACCCGTCGTTTTGAGATGGTTCTTCGAATAACTCTGCGTCGTCGAACTCTTTTTGTGCCGGTTTTCCGTCCCTGTTTTCCCGCACGCGGGGAAGCTTCAACGGATGGCTGGAGATCCTCAATCAGTGCCAGACTGGTCAGGAGAATGGCCAAGACCAAAAATATTTGTGCAATTCGGGGCAACGTTCTTAGACTCATGGATTTCTAACTACCTCCATAATTATCTTTTACGCTGGACTTCGCCAAAGATTATTCAGTTCAGATATATCCTCAAGCAAGGTATCTGAAGACCGAAGTCCATATTTCAATGTCTGTAAACAGAGGAGACGATTATCCTACAGCTGATGTTTTATTACCAGCAAATCTCACCAAATCTGCTTGTCAATCCATTCCTCTTTATTCGTGAGAAAAATGGGTAAGTTCGCCGATCTGGCTGAGATCAGAATCCACAACACTGCTTGTTCGAGGAACACAAGTTCATTTTTTGATCGATGATTTAAATAATGAAGTGTGGATTGTATTGGACGATAGCTGAGATGATTACAGCCGAAAGGGGCAGGTGAAAACTCACCTGCCCCTTTCGGTCTATTAATTCCGCGGAGTGAATTGAATATGGTTAGGGTTTCTTCTTGGCTGGTGCCCTACCACCCTTCTTGTCGAGACTCTTGGGTGGCTCGAGGTTGTTGCCAACGATGAGGTCTTTGATCACGACCTTCGCCTCGGCTACTCGTGGGTCGGTCTCGGGAGCGCGGTCGACAAAAGCCTGGAGGGTATTAGCCGACTCCTGGAACTTCGCGAGAGCCGCATAGGCCAGACCGAGCTTATAGAGCGCTTCGATATTGTTGGCATCCACCGTGAGGATCGCCTGGTACATGGCGACAGCCTCTTCGATCTTCCCGGCCTCATAGAGCGTCTCCGCACCCTTCAGGTCGAAAGTGATCTTGTCGGTCGGGACATCTGAGTTTGCTGCCGCGTCACGGTAGTCTCTCACTGCCGCGTCGGCCATCTCCATTACTCCAAGTCGACGCGCAAGGAGTGATTCAGAGTCAGCTTTGATCTTGAGGTACTGGCTCTTGGCCTTCTTGGCCCCTGGAGCCTTGGCCGGATCGCCAAGCTTGGACTCGGCGAGGGCGAGTGCCTTTTCGATCGACCCGATCGCGTCGGTGAAGTCCTGCTTTGCGATGTCGCGCTTCGCCATGTCGCGCAGGCTCTCGTTCAGGTTGATCACCCCACGGTTATAGAGGGCGAGAGAGAGGTTGGCCCAGACTGCCTCCTGCTCCGGATCAAGCTTCGAGGCCTCGGTGTAGGCGGTGATCGCGCCGGGATAGTCCTTGTTTGCCGCGAGCTGCTGGCCCTGCTCGAAGAACTTTTTCATACTATCGAAGTCGGCCTTCTGCTTTTCAATCTCCTGCCGTTTCTTCTCGTACTCTTCCTGCTGCTTTTTGATCTCCGCCGCGGTCAGCTGCTTCTGCTGAGGACCGGGACCGGAGGGGCCGGACTTCTGGATTGCTTTGACTTCGTCAATCGTCAGCTTCCGTCCATCACCATTCTGAAGCTCAACCTTCATCAACTCGCCGGTCGGGCGGATCGAGGTCATAAAGTAGGGAGCGCAACCTTCTGCTGAAACGATCAGGGTGTAGGTGCCAACGTAGGGGACACCGGCGTGCAGAAAATGGCCCTTCTTGTCGCTCTTGATGTTGTAGTTGCCCTTGATATCGGTTCGAACAATCTGGATCTCTGCTCCGATGATCGGTTCTGCCGAGCCAGCCTTCGTGACATCACCCTCGATTCGACCAACTTGAGCCGAGACATTGAGAGCTGCCATTGAGATCAATAAGCAACCCAGTATACCTGACCAGGCTTTTTTCTTGCTCATTTCTTTCCTCCGCATGATGCGTTCACTGTTTGGGTTATGATGCTCACCAGCAGTCCGGGTGAGCTTTGATGCTGCAAACATTCCGGATCGACGTGATCGGCCATTATAGATAATTAACGGCATAATGATAGATAATTAACGGCATAATGGCAGATCGGTAAATATAATCGATCTGCAGCAATTAGGAGGCTGTTATGTATCAGCCCTGACTCTAAAGAACTTTATTGTATTCCTCGCCAGCACATAATTCAATGTCAACCGCGCCAGTAGTTGCCAGTAGTTGCCAGTAGTTGCCAGTAGTTGATAGC
>CAIOZW010000404.1 GCA_903862855.1 uncultured Acidobacteriota bacterium | reverse complement strand
TGAGAATTCGACTCTCGCCCCTGTTCCGGTTCCAGTCATGGCCTTGTTGTTGGCGAAGTAGCCCCCGATCACCTGGTAGCGTTCAGTTGGCGTCGGGCTGACCGGTAGTCCGGTTCCCGGTTGTGTGGGCCGACCATTGTTGTCAGCACGGGCTGAACTGCTGCTCTGGTAGATCCAGACATAGTTGGCATTGGCAACCACATTGTTCCGGTAGTCGAAGTCGTCAGCGATTCCGGAAGTCCAGACAGTGCTGCTGTACATTCCCCGGAAAAGGCAGTTTCTCATCGCGTGCCCTCTGCTGCCAGGTGTCCAATAAACGACGGCATCCTTGATATCTCCCAGGAATACGCAGTGATGAACATTGACCCGATTGCCGTGGGCAATAATTCCAACGTGAAGGGATGCCACTTCAAAACGGCTGATAAAGAGGCACTGCGCGACCTCAAGATCATCGAGATCACGACGTAGTCTGGCAATACCATATAGCCGCTGCTTTCTGCCTGGAACTGGCGTTTCAATCACGGGAAGGCCGAGGATCTTCAGCCCGCGAATCGTGACGTGGCTGGTCTCGACCAGTATTCCGTTTGCCGCTCCTCCAAGCGGATCAGGTCGGCCATTCCAGTTTGGTGAGAGCGGCAGGCTGTGGATAAGGGTTGGCATCCGACCGATATTCCACTCCGGGTCATCGGGAAGCACCGCTGCGCGGATGGTGAGTCGGGAGTCTTCGGTAAAGCGACGGTTGTCCGGGGCCAGGCGCACTGTCTCGTCAACAATATAGACCCCTTCAGATAATATGGCCGTGATAGATCCTTGACCACTCGCCGCATTGATGCGCCTTGTCAGTTCAGCCAGTGATTTGATTGGGGCGTCAATGCTACCAGCATTTGTATCGCGACCAAGGGTTGGATGGAGATGGATGGTCAAATTGGCCATTCCGGTCTGCTGGTTAATCTTTACCAGGGGCTGTGGCGGTATTGGCAGCCCGAGGCCGGCGACGAGGGCTGATTTGATAATACCTCTGCGGTCGATTGTCATCGGCTTCCTTTCAGACAGTAAAAGTGATCTGTGTCCCGGCCTGGCCAAAGTGGCCAACTTCCAGGATGAAATTGACGTTTCATCTCTTTGGACGAGTCTGGAAGGTGCAGTGTGAATCTTCGGGTGTGAAATCGGGCTGGAGGAGGATGGTTATCTGTTTTTCTCCATTTGAGACTGAATAAGATCCAAACGCTCGACGAGCTGACGGGCAAAATCGATCGATGAGGCGCGAGGCTGAGCGGCCCGGTGGAGGGCGAAAGCACGACGGGCCTCATCGACTTTTCTGACGACGGTGCGTGCATCGAGGAATGAGGCAGGTTTGTTGGCAAAATCAACGGCATTGGTTCGAATGCGGCCTGATTGCAGTGCGGCCGGCACCTGGCGGTTGCATGAGCAGGCGGCAGTATCTGCTACCAGACCACAATGTCGCTGCGTGAAGGCGAGCATGGCCGAGCGTGCCAGTTGCAGTCTCTTCCGAAAGAGTGACGGTGAGATTCCGAGTACCTCCCCTGCTTCCGGGCCCGTCATTTCGAAGATCTCTCCCAGCACAAAGGCAAGCCGATGCGGTCGATCGAGACATTGGAGCATTCCAAGGGAGCAGCCAATCCGCACCTCCTCAACCAGAAGCAGGTGATCAGTATCGGCTGGTGCGACCGGTCCAAGCCCCTCAGCGAGGCCCATTCCCATCTGCTCAAAGCTGAAGTTTAGTCGCTCGATCCGGCTCCTCTTTAGATCCAGGATGTAGTTGACAGCGATCCGGAATACCCAGGTGCGGAGACTGCTGCGGAATTCAAACTGCGCTAATCGAGTAACGATGCGGATCAGTATCTCCTGTGTCGAGTCCTCTGCATCCTCACGATTACCAGTCATTCGCAGCGCCAGTCGATAGATCTCATCCTGCAGTGAGCGAACGAGTGATTCGATGGACTCAAGATCTCCGGCGATGGCGGAGCAGATCAGGTCTTCAAGATCGGCCCTGTCAGATCGACGCTCCTCGTTGTTCAAGGATTCTTTCATGCGCGCGGACTCTTCTCTCCTCAGGCAGTTGACCGAGACTTCGACAACTGGAAAGTTTGGCCGACTTTGCCGGACCAGGGTTCGGTTCAATCCCGTCCAATCGGATTAAGGATTACCTATCTCTTTGCGGTCACCTGGCGAAAGACGCGCAGAATATTGCCGCCGAGGAATTTGCGGATTCGCGCTTCAGAGTAGCCGCGCCGCAGCATGGCATCGGTGATCATGGCAAGGTCGCTGATATCGCGTATGCCACGTGGCGGGGTAGGGCCGCCGTCGAAATCATTGCCGAGGGCGACGTGATCTTCGCCGACGATCTGGATTGCCCGGTCGACGACGTCGACCCATTGATCGACCGACATCAGCAGCTCATCCGGAGTGTCGGATGGCAGCATCGGAAATTTGGGTTTGACGAGCTGATCGATCTCGAGGATCGATTTGCCAGCGACTTTGCGTTCGACCGAGGTCGTATCCCAGAAGGTCTGGCCACGTCGGGCGGTGAGCCATTCAAACTGCCGCCGGTTGTGAAACTCGTTGCCGATGTGAAACCCGATCACTCCACCCTTGGCCGCCAGTTTGCGGAGGAGGTCATCGGTCATGAGCCGCGGTATGTCGTTGAGTGCGCGCAGTCCATGGTGAGTGGCGACGAGCGGATCGGTGCTCACTTCGAGCGCCTGGGCAATTGTCTCATCGGATGCGTGGGAGATGTTGATGAGCATCCCGAGGCGATTCATCTCACGGATGACCGCACGCCCCTGTTCATTGAGCCCGCCCCATCTCTTTGTGGAGCAGCATGAATCGGCAAACTCGTTGGCCCAGTTGTGGGCGGGCAGTTGTGCCGACCGCAGACCGAGTCGGTAGAGGCTGCGCAGCACGGAGAGATCCCCTTCGAGGTCAAACCCGCCTTCGAGGTCGAGCACTGCGGCGATGCGTCCCTGTCGGTTGATGCGTGCAATATCGGCTGGAGAGTAGGCCAGTTCGATCTCCTCGCGGTGCCGGGCGATCTGCTCGCGGGCAGTCTCGAGCAGCCGCAGGGTCTGCCTGGTCTCGAAGCGTCCCGGGTAGTACTCTTCGGTGACGAAGAGGCTGAGCATGAAGGCATCGACGCCACCCTCGCGCATCCGTGGCAGATCGACCTGCCCGTCAGGTCTTCGCTCACCGATGCGGCCTCCGTGATAGAAGGTGCGGTCGATGAAATGGACGTGAGCATCGAAGACAAAGGCTTCACGATGGACCTGTTGAGCGCGTGCCGATACTTGACGAACCGCCTTCTGTTGCGCCGTCACGGCAGGAAGAGCAAGGATCGAGATGATGGTCAGGGAGAGAAGTTTTCTCATAGGTTTCAATAATCCCGGAAGATCGATCACACCAGGATACGAAGTTGATAACTTCTTCGTGTCTCCGTGCCTTCGTGTGAGATCTTTCTGCTATTCATTATCTTTCGACATTTAGATGACAGGTGTCAGGCATATTCGTGATAATCGCGGCGTGGCGCCCGGTAGCGCAGATTGAGATGCGGGGTTTCGATTCGTCGTCCCTGGTGTCGCGAGTCGAGCAATGCCTCGAGCACGCCGGTCGTCAAGAGGGTTCTTTCGACCGGATAGAGTGGACGGCCGGTGGTAAAGAACTGTTCGATGAAATCGACGAGGCCATCGAAATGGGGCAGGGCACGGCGCGTCAGATCAAAGCGGGTCGCCACCGGTCTGGCTTCGCCTTTGATCCGGGCGGCAAACATCATGTCATCGATGGACTGGCCCAGCATGTAGACGACGGCCTGGAAACCATCGCGATATTCGATCCGGAAGAGCGTCGCGTCCCTGGCCTGCCCGGCAATCCCCCCTTTTGGTGAGCGCAGACAGCCGAGGGCGGCATCGAGCAGGGGAGCGCTCCATTGCCCGGCCGAGCTCTCGCGCCAGCGCCAGACATCTGCGCCCGACAATGTCTCGACGGCCGTCACGCCAGTCTCTCCGCCGCGCCGCCGCTCGAGCATGCACTGCAGCCCTTCGAGTGCGTGAAAGCCATAACTGTCCAGACCAGCATAGCCCACACCGACAGCCTGTTCGATCCGGGTCTCGAGAGGAAATGAGACTTCCGGAACGCGGACGGTGACTGGAATCGATGATCCAGCCATGAGCGGGAACTTCAGCTCGTGGGAGAGGTCGTACATCTCCTTCGCCTTTGACCAGGAGTAGGAGAGGTGCTTGTCGGTGAAGACCGGGACGGAACGTCCGGTGCGGCGGAATGTGTCGGTGATCTGTTTGAAGAGCTCGTAACGCGGGTAGAGCTTCTGCCCCTTTTCGTTGTCGGGATATTTGCCGTGCTCACCGATGAGCAGGACGGCGTCGACGGCCAGTTTGTCACCACCGAGCGTCAGCGCTTCGGCGATGGTCGGGTAGATGGTGAAGCCGTGTTTCGCCGCGGCCCCGCGGCTGAGATCCTTTTCCGGAACCTGATCGGTGTACATCGAGACAATACGCGTGCGGGGTTCGACACGAATGTTGTTGGGCGTGTAGCCCTCGAGGATCCGCCCGCAGATCACGTCGGCGTGCGAGTAGTAGCGGTACTCGGTCGCGATGACGGCAATTCTCTTCTTTTGACGGGGGGCCACCATCACCCCGGCCGTCGCACAGAGAGAACGGCGCAGAAATTCCCGGCGACTATCCGCAGGCTGGTCATCAAGGGCAACATTGCTCATCTTTCGTTCCTCGTTGGTCTTTCTCCCACGAACAGCGAACCGATCAGATCGGGGTCAATTGAAGGTTGGAAGCGTCAGCGTAGGGCAGTTTCACTTTTGTGTCAATCTGCCTGCTGATATTGGTTACCGGTACCTCCCGAATGGCAAATAAAGTCGGTCGATCCGTCTTTTCAACCGACGTGGCGGTTATCTCATCCGGGTGGGAGAGTCGTTGTGAACCGGTTATTAATTCCATGTTAATTATCTGTTGATTAATTCCAGGTTAAATGTCATTTTTAGGCCCTGACTTGACCAGAACCTTCTTCAGTAATGGTTCCATCATTTTGAATCGATCGTCATAAATCGATCTCATTGAATCTGTCTCGATTGTCCATCGATGGAGTGAATATATGACAAGTATAATGAAGAGCTGTGTTTCGCTGCTCACAATAATGATTGCTCTCGCATCCTTCTCATTCGCGCAGTCCTTCACTGGAGGTATTACAGGTACAGTGCGGAATGCTAATGGTGAGGTGGTGCCGAATGCGGAGATCACGATCACCCAGACGCAGACCGGCAAGGTGGTGTCGGTCACGGCGAATGGTGAGGGATACTATGTTTCGCCGCCGCTCGTCGTTGGAGATTACCGGGTTGAGGCACGGTTGGATGGATTCCGCCGGGCAGTTAGGACCGGGATCAACCTGCAGATTCAGCAGGTGCTGATGGTCGATTTCACGCTGGAGGTCGGTGCGGTGACGGAGACGATCGAGGTGACGACGCAGGCACCGGTTCTCGAGACGACCAGTTCGGTACTGGGGAAGGTGGTCGATAACCGGCGCATTCTCGATCTGCCGCTCAACACCCGCAATGTCTATTCGCTGATCTATCTGACGCCGGGAGTCGCGGGAGGGATCGGGAACAACTACAATTCGCTCAGCTATTCGGTCAATGGTGCCCGCCCGACGATGATGGATACGGTGATCGATGGCGTGACGGCCTCGTTCCCGACGGTCAATGGGTTCACCGGCATCTCGGTCTTCCCGTCGGTCGATGCGATTCAGGAGTTCAAGGTCATGGGCGCGACCTATCCGGCCGAGTTTGGGCGGAGCCTCGGAAGTGTGCTCAACGTCGTCTTCAAGTCAGGGACCAATCAGTTTCACGGCAGCGCGTATGAGTTTCTCCGAAACTCGGTCTTCGATTCGAACAACTTCTTTGACAACCGGCGTGGAGCAAAGCTGGGCAGTTTCAAGCGCAGCCAGTTTGGTGGCCACGCGACGGGGCCGATCATCAAGGACAAGACTTTTTTCATGGGGTCTTATGAGGGGCTGCGGGCACGGAGTTTCGCGACCAGTCTGACGACCGTCCCGACTCTTCTGCAGCGGCAGGGTGATTTCTCGCAGACCTTCAATCAGGCCGGGGCGCAGATCAAGATCTTCAATCCCTTCACGACCCGGGCCAATCCGAGCGGTTCTGGCTTTATCCGTGATCAGTTTGCCGACAACAAGATCCCGACCAATCTGATGGATCCGGTCGCGCTCAATGTCATGAAGTATTTCCCGCTGCCCAATCTCCCGGGAGATGCCAACACGCGGGCCAACAACTATGCCGCAAGCGGGTCGACCCAGCTCAATCTGGACAACTTTGATTTCCGGATCGACCACCGCTTCTCGGACAAACAGACCTTCTTTGCCCGATACTCCCATCGCTATACCCAGGATGTCCCGCTGCAGTCCTTCCCGGATGAGTTGACGATCGCCGAGGGGCGGATCATCCAGGAGAATCGCGTCCGGAATTTTGTTACGGAGTATACGAACACGCTCAACGCCTCGACGGTTCTCACGGCGCGGCTGGGCTTCTCGCGAACGCTCTATGTCTATTCGAACCAGGGGCTTGGGTTCAAGCCCTCGAGCCTCGGTCTGCCTGCCTCGATCGACGCTGTGGTCGACCGGCAGATGTTCCCGGCTTTCGGTGTCTCGGGGATGACCAGTCTTGGTGGTAACGATCATCGTTATAATGCTTTCATGAGCTATCCGTTCGTGGCGACGATCACAAAGACGAAGGGCAACCACAATCTCAAGTTTGGCGGGGAGATCCGCATGATTCGCGTCAACGTCTGGGAGGCGCGTAATGCCGGAACCTTCAACTTCGGGGCGGGCTTCACACAGGGACCCAATCCGAATGCGGCGAGCAGTGCGGCCGGTCTGGGTTTTGCGTCTTTCCTGCTCGGAACGGGGACGAGTGGCAACACGCTGATCCAGGGATGGAAGAACGTCGCGTCGCAGAGCTTCTACAATGCCGCCTACTTCCAGGATGACTGGCGGGTGACCAACAAGCTGACTCTCAACCTTGGCGTGCGTTATGACTATGATACGCCGCGCACCGAGCGTTACAACCGGATGAACTACTTTGATCCGAACGCCGTCTCACCACTGACGGGCAAGGTGCCGGGTATTCCGACGCTGAAGGGTGGAGTGGTCTTTGTCGGGGTCAATGGAACACCGCGCCATCAGTATACAAAGGATCTGAACAACCTTGCGCCACGACTTGGACTGGCCTACCAGTTCAATGACAAGACGGTGCTGCGCGCCGGTTACTCGCACATCTTTGGTCCATCGAACCAGGCGGCGCAGGGGACGGTCGGGCCGTTCGGATTCCGGACCGAGTATCCCTGGATCACGACGATCGACGGAATTACACCGACCAATCTGCTGCGTAACCCCTATCCGCTCGGCTTCCGCGGGCTGCCGGGAGCGGGTGATGGTCTGCTGACCCAGGTTGGCGCCAATCTTCAGTCGGTGCTGCAGGATACGATTTCACCGTGGAGCCAGCAGTGGAACCTCAACATTCAGCGGCAACTGCCCTGGCAGATGTCGTTCGAGATTGCCTATGTCGGGACGCGGGGACGCCATCTCTCGCGCAATGGTGAGGGTGGACTCGATCTCAATCAGCTCGATCCGAAGTATCTTTCACTCGGGTCGCAGCTCAACCAGCAGGTCGACAATCCTTTCTTCGGTCTGGGAACGAGCGGTTTCTTTGCATTCCCGAAGATTGCCCGCGGGCAGTTGCTGCGACCTTATCCGCAGTTTACGAGTATCATTCCACTCTACTCGAGCGGTAATTCATCGAACTATCACGCGCTGCAGCTCACCTTTGGCAAGCGCCTTGCGAAAGGGCTGCAGATCGATGGCAACTACACCTGGGGTAAGAATATCGATGAAGGGTTGAACCATCAGGACAGCTACAACATTCGCCAGAGCCGCTCACTGGCGGACATCGATATCGCCCACCGTTTTGTCGTCAGCTACCTGATCGAGTTACCCTTTGGCAAGGGGCGTCGCTTTGGGGCGACGGCGCCGCGGATTGTCGACGCCGTGCTTGGGGGATGGCAGTTCAATGGTATTACGACTTTTCAGACTGGGACACCGCTGAGTATCTCGGCGAGCAACACGGCCGGACTCTTCAATCCGCTCACGCGTGCCAACAACAATGGCCGGAGTGCGAAGCTGAGTGGCCCGGTCGACGAACGGCTCAGCCGTTACTTTGACACGAGCGTCTTCAGCCAGCCGGCTCCGTTCACTTTTGGCAATGTCAGTGCAACGCTGCCGGATGTGCGGAATGATGGCGTGAAGAACTTTGATTTCTCACTCTTCAAGCAGTTCTCACCGCTGGAGAGGCTCAAGGTTCAGTTCCGGGTCGAGGCACTCAACGCCTTCAATACGCCGCGGTTCGGTTCGCCGAATACGAGTGTTACCTCGACGACCTTCGGGGTGATCACCTCGCAGGCCAACACGCCCCGGCAGATGCAGTTTGCCCTCAAGCTGCTCTGGTAGGTGGAGTGACAACCTGAGAAGAACGACGGTCGACGCCATTTCGATCGTCGTTCTTCACTTCAACCTGGCTGTTCCCGCCACTTCTCCCGGCATCATTATCCATCGGTCAGCTCCCGAGTCAGCAGGATGTAACATATTGTTAACTTGCCAAGGTAGCAGGTTTGTGACATTAATCGTCCTTAAGATTTCTCTAAAAGCAGCCAATATCAGGATACTCTCTTCATTGCACGAGGATGAAAGGTATTGGCACCTGGAGAAGGTACAGCTTCAGGTCAGGTAGTGGGTCAGGACCGCCATTTTGAAAATAACTTTACTATCAAGGAGACCACTATGAAGAGGGTAAATAGGACGCTTGCGACAATGTCGTTAGCATTGTTGCTGATATTTGCGGCGCTGCCAGCAGATTCACAGTCGATCTTCGGCACGATTCTCGGCACGGTTCGGGATACCTCGGGAAGCGTCATTCCCGGTGCGACGGTCCGGATCGTCAATACGGATGAGAATACCGTTCGCACAGTCCTGACGAACGACAATGGCGATTACGAGTCGGTCAACATGAAGCCGGGACGCCACCGGATCGAAGTGACCGCGACCGGCTTCCAGTCCTTCAACACCTCGGAGGTTGCGCTGGTGGCGCGGCAGACACTGCGCATCGATGCAGCGCTCGGGACAGGGCAGGTGACGGCAACGGTCGATATCACGGCCAATGCGGGAGCGATTACGACCGAGACCCAGACGATCTCCTCCTCGTTCGCTTCCCAGAAGATTCTCAATCTGCCAGCCAACTACCGCGCTGCCGGCAGCACAAGCCCATACATTCTGATCGCCTCTTTGCCGGGTGTGCAGGCTGACAATGGCAACAACTTCTCGATTCAGGGGGCGCCGCCGGCACAGTCGCAGTTCTCGCTCGATGGCATTTCGACGACCAACGTGCGGGGCAACTCCCCGCTCAATCAGGCCTTTCCCTCGGCCGAATCGATTGCCGAGATCAAGGTGCAGGGAGTCGGCAACGCCGCCGAGTACGGGCAGGTTGGAGACGTGACGACTATCTCGAAGAGCGGGACCAACGAGTATCACGGGACGGCCTTCTGGTATCACCAGAACCGGGCGCTCGATTCACGGGCTTTCGGGGCACTGACCAAGCCGCAGAAGATCGGTAACGATTTTGGATTCAGCGGTGGTGGGCCGGTCAACCTTCCCTGGCTCTACAAGGGGAAGGACAAGACCTTCTTCTTTGGAACATTTGAAGGCTTTCGTTTTCCCCGTGGCCAGACGATTCAGAATACGGTGCCGACGCAGGCTCTCCGCAATGGTGACTTTACCGCCGAAGGGGTGACGGTGAAGGATCCGCTGACCAACCAGCCGTTTGCCGGTAACAAGATTCCTGACAACCGGATCAGTCCGATTGCGAAGGCGATTCTCACCCTCTATCCATTGCCAAATGCCGGGCTGACCGATAAGACGCGGGTCGCCAACTACATTCGTAACAGTTCGAGCAGTCTCGATTCAAACCAGTACGATATCCGGATCGACCACTATCTGACTCAGAAGCAGTCGATCTTTGCGCGCTGGACGTGGAAGAATGCCTTCCAGGACAGCCCGAACATTCTGACACTTCCCTCGAATACAAACTTTGACAAGTACCGGATTCTGGTCACTTCGCACAACTATACAATTACGCCGCACCTGCTCAACGAGGCGCGTTTCGGTTTGACGCTCAATAACAATGGGACCGAGTTTCCATTCGATGGGCGGGACTTTACCAAGAAGCTCGGTTTTGTCGGAATTGGACCAAACTTTCCCTTCAATGGTCTGCCGAATATCACCTTTACGGGAGATGTGACCGACCTCAACCGCAACCGGGCCGATTCGACCTCCCAGTCGAGGACCTGGCAGTTCAATAACAACCTGACCTGGACGAAGGGGCGGCACACGATGAAGTACGGCTTCGATGTGCGCTGGATTCGGGCGATGTCGGCGCTGGGGTTCATTGGGGCTGACAATTATGGCAACTCCGAGTTCAACGGGTCGTTCAGTGGATCCGACTTTGGAGATTTCCTCCTTGGGATACCGATTCGGACATCTTATGCGATCATCCAGCAGGACAACGACGGGCGGACGACCCATTACCACTTTTTCGGTCAGGACAGTTTTCGGGTCAACAGCAAGCTGACGCTCGAGCTTGGTCTGCGGTATGAGTATCACCCGGCCTACACCGACGCGTCGGGAAATATCGGCAACTTCGATACCTCGGTGCCACGATCGGGAAGAGTAGTCTATCCGACCGGGAAGCAGAGTCTGCTCGCTCCCGGATTCCTGAAGACCTTCAATGCCTGTCCAGCTCCGGAGGCCAATGGGGCGCCGTGTACGCCGGTCGTCTCGGCGGCCGATGCCGGTCTCCCTGAGGGGTTGCGACGCGTTCCGAAGCTCCGCTTCCTGCCGCGCTTCGGGTTTGCCTACCGTGTCTTCGGTGACGACCGGACGGTCGTTCGCGGTGGAATCGGTGCCTACAATGGGACGCTGCTCGGCAGCACCTACTATTCACTGACCGGAACGCTGCAGTCGGATGTGCGTGAGTTCACCAATCTGTCAACCGCCGGGCAGCCGCTCTACCAGTGGCCGCAGATCCAGTCGGGCGGGACAGGAATCACCTCGGGACAGCTTGGGACGGCATCATTCCGGACGGCAAACGATATCGACTACAAGGATCCATACGCGGTGCAGTGGAACCTCTCGATCGACCGCTACATCGGGTTTGGAATGGGACTCCGGGTCTCCTACATCGGGATGAAGACGACCCAGCTCGCGTGGGCGCCGGATCTCAACCAGATGACCTCATCGCGGACTTTTGCGATCAATCGTCCGCTGAGTGACCGTCCTTTCCCGAACTGGGGGATCATCTTTACGCGAACGGCCGGGGCGACATCCTACTACAATGCGCTTCAGGTTGAACTCAATCGCCGCCTGGGTAACGGGCTGACCTTCAATTCGACCTATACCTGGGCAAAGAGCCTGGCCGACAACCTCGGTCCGAATGCGACCGGCTTTATTGGGGAGACGGGTGGCGGACGGGCTGCCGATCTCTACAACAGGCAGGCCGAGTATGGTAATGACTACGCGACGCGTCGTCATCGTTCGATCACGACGCTCGTCTACGATCTTCCATTCGGACGCGGAAGAAAGTTTGCCCAGTCGATACATCCGGCGGCCAATGCGGTCATCGGTGGCTGGCAGATGAGTGCGATCTTTCTGGCGCAGACTGGGCCATTCCTGACGCCATTTGTCAGCGGAGTCGATTCGTCGGGAAGTGGTTCGGGACTCTCACGAACCCAGCATCCCGACCGGATTGCCGATGGTAACATCTCGAATCGGACCTGGTACCAGTGGTTCGATCCGAATGCCTTTGTCTGCCCGGGGTTGGCGACGCGGGTAGCGGCCCAGTGCCGGATCGGAGTCAATCCGACTCGCGATGCCGCGCCGATCGGGCGGTTCGGAACGGCGGGAGTTGGTATCCTGACCGGACCCGGGACGGCCAATCTCTCACTCGGGGTCATCAAGTCCTTCAGTTTGACGGAGAAGGTTCGCCTCGAGGCTGGTGTTTCGTTCACCAACGTGACCAACCACACCAACTTTGCCGATCCGCAGATGAATGTGACCAGCACGGCATTCGGTCGTATCACAAGCGCCCGCGCATCCGAGCTGGGAGGCAGCCGGACGGGGCAGGTCTCGATGCGGCTCAGCTTCTGATAAGAGAACTGACCGGATCAGGAGCAGTAAAAAGAGAGGGTCGGCCCGGTTGAACGGGTCGACCCTCTCTTTTTACCAAGATAGTGACGGATGGGTTGCTATTTGAAGGGGGCGTAGTCGGTCGATCTGAGGATCGCCCAGTCGACCTTCTCGACCAGCTTGCCGTTCTTCTCGCTCTCCTTGGCGACTGCCTGCCAGACTGGATCGCTGCGGAAGGCCGCCCAGGCCTTCTCACGAGCTGCACGATCGGGATAGGCGAGAACATAGACGAGAGTATTCTCAGATCCCTTCTCCTTGTCGGTCGGACCCCAGAATCCGACGACCTCCATACCGTGCTTCTTGAAGAGTTTTATGGTGTGGTTGCGGAATCGTGAGTGTAGATCCTCCAGTTTGCCAGGGAAGGCAAAGTAGGTGCGGATCTCATAACACTTGCCGTCCTTGACCAGTGATGGGCTTGGCGCCTCAACCGGAGGACTGGCCGGTGTCTGGGCATTGGCCAAGGTGGTGGTGATGACGGTGACCAGGACTATCAGTGACAGTCCGGTCAGATGACGGAACATTCTCTTCATTACTTTAATCTCCCCTGAAATAATAGATCTATTGCTGGACTGGTGTGATTCTCGATAAATTGAGGTTCATCGTCAACCTCAAGTGACGATTGGATGATGAACAAGCCGGTAAATGACAAAATGGTCTTCCCGGTGTCAGTGTCGGGAAGATTTGTGCAGGGAGCCAAAAACGCCGCGCCGGTTGAGGCAGACCAGAATCAATTCTGAAGGAGTACCCTATCGAAATTGATCGGTTTCGTCTCCTTTCGATTAATCTGCAGTGGTGGCCAGTCGAACCAGGGGAGGCTACGATCACTGTGAAAGTTGGAGTGGGGAACGGGGCTTGAAAGAGTCAACCCATACTAAAAGCCGGAAGGCCCGAACAAAAGTTGGTGACCCGGAGAGCCGGGGGGCGTGTTGATCGGCTTTAATTGATAAATATCAAGTAGATTTGATTACCGAGTTGTAATGTTGGCTATTTTTTGAGTTGATCAGCGTAATTTTTGACCTGAATTGGTCAAAAAATACGCTATTAGAAACATGAGTCTAAAGAATTGAGGAGAGAACAGTTGAACGATAATCAATGTTGCAAAAACCTTGATGTCAGGTAACTGGACCCCTGGTGATGAGCACTTATATAAAACAATCTTAAATTAAATAATCTTCATTGGACACAACACTCTATTATCCATAGGTACCTGGTATGAAAGTCACAGTTGAAGCCTGCCCCCCATCAAAACGCAAAAGCAAGCTGGTTACCAATGTCTCATTGGCGATAGCAGGAACTCTTCTATTTGCCCTTGTCTATCCGGACAAATTCCAACAGGGGCTCACCTTTGTCTACGGCTATGTTCCTGAGGTCGTCAAGACCCACGTCGAGGTAGTGGTGCGGGCGGTTGCCGCTGCAATACTCCCGGGGAAACAGGAGAAGAGCAGCCCCTCGCTACCAATGGATGAGGCGATGCAGATGCTCTTGGTCGATGTACCGGACTGGGGACGATATGAGGGGGTCTTGCAGAGATATTCGCGTTCTTCGACAAGTTCGCCGTGGGTGAAAGAGGGGGAATCGTTCCGGGTGAGTGTTGGAGAGAAGGGATTGGCATGGGTCGATTCTGAAAAGTTTGCACAATTCAAAAAGCAGGGTGACCCAGTCTACCGGAGAAGAGATGTGAGGTCCCCGGCTGGAGTTTTCAGGCTTGGGACAGCCTTCGGGGTCTACAACCCGCCATCGAGGCTCAACAGATACGATTTCAAAACGATCACGCAAGATGATCTCTGCGTATCTACTCCAAACTCAGATTTTTTCAACAGACTGGTCGATCGGAGAAGAGTGTCACCTGCCGAGGCGATGAGTTCGATCACGATGAGTGAAAGGGATGGACGATACAGGTTGGGAATAATCATTGACTCACCGAGAGATGCTGACAACCGGGAGTCGTTCTCCTGCCTTTTCCTCAATGCATCGAACGGCAGAGGACTGCCGACGGTTGGATCGACGGAGCTTGATGTGCAGGATCTGGAAGACATCGTCTACTGGTTGGATCAGGCAAAGAGACCGGTGCTGGTTCAGATCATAAGCAGGGATCTCAATCTGATCCATAATCTGGCGACGCAGGATAGGCCAAGGCAGCCCGACTCCCTGGCAGAGAGGTGAGATAAGGGGCGGACAGAGATGAAATATTATTAAAAAACTGGTTGGTCTCTGACAAAAAGGGATCTTGTGAGACGTCTATACAGATGGAAGCAGGCGCTTCCAGAATATGTGAGTTTCGCGTGCGGCATCGTAATAAAAGGCGTTGCCGCCTTTTTTTTGCCTGCGACCTCAAGCCTAACAGAAAATCGAACAAAGTAGGGTGGAGAAGCTGATTTTACGATCGATTGGCCGAGGAGATCTCTGCCTGGAACATATCCAGAGGTGTCAAATCGAGGTGATTTCAGCTAATCTTGGCCAGGAAAATTCTGGCAAATCGAATCCTGATGAGAAGAGAATTGATGACAAGTGGAGGTCGACTGACGATGGTACGAGCAGCGCTTGGATTGACGCGGCGAGATTTCATCTATGGGTGCACGGGACTGGCTGTCGGGGCAGGCACCGTTGGTCTGGGAGTGGGAGGGCGAGTGATCGATACGCACACCCATTTCTATGATGTGGAGCGGGCGCAGGGGGTACCGTGGCCTCCGAGATCAGAGCCGGTGCTCTATCGAACACACCTACCGCCAGAGTTCAGCCAGTTGACTTCGCGACTTGGGGTAGTGGGGACGGTGGTCGTCGAGGCGAGTCCGTGGTTGGAGGACAACCAGTGGGTGCTGGATGTGGCGAAGGAGAGTCCGGGGATTGTCGGATTTGTCGGCAACCTGGCGGTGGGAGAGGCCGGATTTGCCGGTAATTTGCGGAGGTTTCGACGGAATCGACTCTTTCGAGGTCTGAGAGTTGGAGAGAAGGGATTGGTTGAAGGGGTTGGGAGGGTAAGATTTCTGGAGGATCTGCGGCGATTGGCTGGGGAGGGATTGGCGCTCGACGCGCTGGTGGGAGTCGGAGGACTTGGGGCGGTGGAGCGGATCGGGCGGGAGATACCAACGTTACGGATCATGATCGACCATCTGCCATTTGTGGCGTTTGATGAGGATCAGGAGCTGGCGCGGCAGAGGCTTGCGCCGCTGGCGGCGCGACCGAACATCTACGCCAAAGTCTCGAACGTGATCCGGCAGCGTCAGGGCCAGGTCGTCAGGGAGCCGGGAGTGTATCGACCGCGGCTTGATCTGCTCTGGGATCTCTTTGGTGGAAAGCGGCTGGTCTATGGCAGTAACTGGCCGGTGAGCAACCGGGTCTCGAGTTATGAGGAGCAGTTCCGGCTGGTTGCGGACTATTTCGAGGCGAAGGGCCAGGTAGCGGCCGACGACTACTTTTATGGCAACTCGCGGCGATTCTATCGCTGGATAGAGAGGGGATGAGTGATGCGACTATTTCTGCTGATAATGTTTCTGATTCTGCAGAGAGGTAGCGGTTCGGTTGAAGTCGTCCGCGATCTCTGTGCGAATGAATGGCGTCTGGAGGTGGTTGGAGAGGGGAAGAGCCGGCTGATGGTGCGGCCGGCGCAGGCTCCAGGTGAGTGGGTTGCGGCGAATGTTCCGGGGCTGATCGTGGATCGATGGACAGGAGTGGGCACGGCAGAGGATGGTTTCATCTGGCTTGTCAGGGAGGGACGAAGCTATCGGTTCGATCCGCGCCATCCTGAGAAGGGGTTGGCGGAGGGGTTGCGGAGGCCGGAGCGAATACCAGGGCAGGGGGCGTGGAAGGTGGTGGCCCGGATGGCGGAGAGCAACCATGACCTGACCGGAGCGGTGGTGGGTGGAAAGCTCTACATTGGCGGAGGATTGACGGCCGACTGGGGATTCCCGGCTCGTTCGCATCCGTTCGATACGCTGCAGGTCTTCGATCCGCGGGCGCGCGAGGGCTGGGCGGTGGCGGCGAAGCTCCACCGGGAACGGATCTATTGTGCGACGGCCGCGTTTGATGGGCGGGTCTGGGTGATTGGTGGAGACTACATCGAGCCGGATGGGAGTCGTTACGCGGTAAGGACGGTTGAGGTATACGATCCACGAACGGGACGGCTCGAACGTGGCCCGGAGCCGGAGCTGGCGCGGCCGATGCCGCTGGCGCTCGAGGCCGCCGGGCGGCTCTACGTGATGGGGAATGGGCGTGGAGAGTACGACCGGCCGGGGCGGATGGAGAGCCTCGGGCGGGGAGAGACGAAGTGGCGACCGGAGCCGGAGGGGCCGGCGGGGATGGGGCCACTCGCTGGGGCGGCACTCGACGGACGACTCTATGTGGTCGTGCCGGGGAAGGGACTGGCGGTCTTCGATGCGCGAAGTTCGAAGTGGGAGGTCATCGACTCCCCGGCGGCTCCGCGGTCATGCCAGATGGCGGCGTGGAAGGGAGAGATCTGGATGATGGGTGGGCGGGATATCACCAATCTGGCCGAGACCAGGATCTACAACCCACGGACGCGGAGCTGGCGGATGGGTCCTGAGTTGCCGATCCCGCTCTCGTGGGGGGCGGCCGGGGTGGTCGATGGCCGGTTGTACGTGACCGGCGGAGCGGCTGAGCGGGCGCCGGATGACCGGACCTGGATCTATAATGATCGGACTTTCAGGCTTGAGATGGAGTAGCTCCCTTAAGGAGAGGATCGATGAAACTGTCAAAGTGTTCTCCTGGATGGTTGATTGGCGTGGTGTTGCTGGTGGTGGCGTCCTGGACGACACAGGCGCAGTCGATGAGGCCTAATGTTCTCTTCATCTCGGTCGATGATCTGAACAACGATCTGGGCTGCTATGGGAATGGTACCGTCAAGTCACCGAACATCGACCGGCTGGCCGCGCGTGGGGTGCGCTTTGACCGGGCTTATACGCAGTATCCGCTCTGCAACCCTTCACGAGCATCGTTGTTGAGCGGGAGACGGCCGGAGCAGACCGGGATCTATGAGTTGCAGACACCGCCGCGCCGGGCAATGCCCGAGGCGATCTTTCTGCCACAGCTCTTTCGTCAGAATGGATATTTTACGGCGCGTTATGGGAAGGTCTTTCACGAGGGGCGTGATGACAAGCTCTCCTGGGACATCTCGGATAGCAGTGATTTCGTGGATGAAGAGGAGCGAAATGCCCATGGTCTGCGATATGCACGGCCACAGAATGAGCGGACGCCTGACTGGCGGCCTCTCAATACGCCGGAGCATCTGACGCGTGATGCGCGGACAGCGGCAACGGTGGCCAGGTTGATGGAGGAGCAGGTGGCGACAGGGCGTCCATTCTTTCTGGCCGCCGGGTTGAACAAGCCGCATCTGCCGTGGAATGTGCCAAAGTCCTATTATGGGCTCTATGCGGCGGAGAGGATCAGGATCGATCCGGATCCGCCGCTGCGCCGGATTCCGCTGGTGGCCCTGATGACCGAGCTTTATGGAGCGGCGCAGCCAGCCTCGCGGGCAGAGGCGATCGCGGCCTATTATGCGGCCATCACCTACATGGATCGTCAGGTTGGGGTGATGCTCGATCAGCTCGATCGTTTGAAGCTCTGGGAGCGGACGATCGTCGTCCTCTTCAGTGATCACGGTTTTCACCTTGGCGATCATGGCGGGCTCTGGGCAAAGCTGACCCTCTTTGAGCAGAGCACCAGAACCCCGCTGCTCATCGCCGCGCCGGGCGGAAGGCGGGGAGAGGGGAGTCCACGGGTTGTTGAACTGCTCGACCTCTACCCGACGCTTGCCGCGCTGGCAGGGCTATCAAGACCAATGGGAGTTGAGGGACGGAGTCTCGTGCCATTACTGCACCGACCACAACTTGCGTGGAACCATCCTGCCTTTACCCTGGTCTATCACGAGACAAGAGAAGGCAGGGTTGAGGGGCGTTCCATTCGAGATGAACGATGGCGTTACACTGAATGGGATGGCGGTGCGCGGGGGCGAGAGCTTTATGACCATCGGCGGGATCCGCATGAGTTCAACAACCTGGCCGGGATGGCACGGCATGTGGCGGTGGAGGCCCGACTGCGAGGGCAGCTCGACTCGATGCCACAGCCGAAGAGGTGATCGATTGTGAGCCTGGCTTCAGACTTTTGTGTGGGAAAGGTGACAAATCCGGATTGAAATAGGGTCTATATAGTTTTGTTCCTAATCCGGTTGGAGAGTGTGAAACGAGTCTGGAGAAATCAGGGCAGAAGCAGAGGAGGAGAAGATGAATCAGGGGGAGGCGTTGGCGAAGGATGGCAGGTCATTTGCCGCTCTGGTGGGGCTGAGGGATCGTTTGTCGAGACACGAACTCTATTCCCGCCTGACGACCACGCGCAACATTGCCATTTTCATGAAGCATCACGTCTGGGCGGTCTGGGATTTCATGTCGCTGGTCAAGGCATTACAGCGCCAGTTGACCGGGATCGATCTGCCGTGGCGTCCGGTCGGGGATCCGGAGATTCGCTTTCTGATCAACGATATAGTCGTTGGTGAGGAGAGTGATCTTGATCGTCACGGTCGGCGAACGAGCCATTTCGAGATGTATCTGGAAGCGATGAAGGGGGTCGGGGCAACGACCCGGCGCATCGAGCAGTTTGTCGCACTGTTGAGCCAGGGCGAGACGGTTGAGCGGTCCCTCGAGCTGGTTGGCGCACCGGCGGCAAGCGCCAGTTTTGTGCGCCAGACATTTGCAGTGATCGACCGGGCGCGTGTTCACGAGATTGCCAGCGTCTTCACCTATGGACGTGAGGACATCATTCCAACCATGTTCATCGGTATGCTCGACCGCCTCGAGGTTCCAGAGGGGGTCGACCTGACTGACCTGCGTTACTACCTGGAGCGGCACATCGAGGTCGATGGTGGTCACCATGGGCCACTGTCGAGACGGATGGTCGAGCTTCTCTGTCGTGGTGAGGAGAGGCTCCGGGCCGAAGCCATCGAGGCCGCCCTTCTGGCTCTTGAAGCGCGGGTCGAACTCTGGGACGCCATTGTCGCAAAGTTTGATCAGGTTGAGGGAGATGATTGATGAAACAACTATCGTTATTGCTGCCCATTCTGCTGAGTCTTCTCGCCTTTGTCTCCGCCGCCGGACAGGATCCCTACTATCCGTCGGCCGGGAGCTGGGCCCGTAAGCCACCCGCTGAGCTGGGGATGGATCCGGGGCGACTGGCGGCAGCGATCGAGTTTGCGCGGAGTCGTGAAACGACGCGCGAGATCGACTTCTCTGATCAGGAGCGGATCTTTGGCTCGCTGCTCGGATCGGTCCCCACCCGGCGAGCAGCGACCAACGGGATCGTCATCTACAAGGGATATGTCGTCGCCGAGTTTGGCGAGACCACTGCCGTCGATCCGACCTATTCGGCGGCGAAGAGCATGATCGCGACGGTCGCCGGAATCGCGGTGCGGGATGGACTGATCCGTCTCGACGAGCCGGTCGGAAAGCTGATCAGAGATGGCGGATATGACTCTCCCCAAAACGCACGCATTACCTGGAAGATGCATCTCCAGCAGGAGTCGGAGTGGGAGGGCGAGATGTTCGGCAAGAAGCACGACTTTGTCGGTCGGGCCGCCTTTGGTGAGGGCGAACGAGCACCGCGCGATTTGCAGGCTCCGGGCAGTTTTTATGAGTATAACGATGTCCGGATCAACCGCCTCGGCCTCTCGCTTCTCAGGCTCTATCGCAAGTCGGTTCCAGAGATCTTTCGTGACGAGGTGATGAGTCTGATCGGTGCCTCCAACAACTGGAAGTGGGTGCCTTATCACAACAGCTATGTCGAGATCGATGGTCGACGTCTTCCCTCGGTCAGTGGTGGAACCCGCTGGGGCGGAGGGGTCTGGATCGATTCTTGGGATATGGCCCGCTTTGGCTACCTCTGGCTGCGTGGGGGCCGCTGGGGGACCCGACAGATTCTCCCCCCGGACTTCGTCCGGGCCGCGCTCACCCCGAGCGCCCACGGGCCGGACTATGGGTACCTCTGGTGGCTCAAC
>CAIOZW010000403.1 GCA_903862855.1 uncultured Acidobacteriota bacterium | reverse complement strand
CCGGCAAGCATCGACAGGATGCAGCAATGCCGGAACCGGCGGTCTGTGAGGGCTGCGGCAATGTCTATGCTGATCGGCGCTGGTCCCTTCCGGAAACAGCGGTCGAGAGCAACAAACACCCTCATTTCAGACCGGCGACTCTTGTTCTCTGCCCGGCATGTGAGATCGAGAAGAGCGGCGTCGCGGCTGGCTATGTCCACCTCGAAGGGCGATTCCTGAACGAACACTGGATCGAGATCGAGCGGCTGCTGCTCAATGAGACTGCCCGCGCACTGGCCGACAACCCACTCGGCCGGATCATGGGCATCGAGACAGATGACGAAGGGGCGACGACTGTGCGGACGACCACCGAACATCTTGCGCAGAGACTCGGCCACGCTCTCGAAAAGGCTTTTCACGGCAACGTCCGTTATGACTTCTCTCACGAGAACAAGCTGACCCACGTCTGGTGGAGCAGGGGGGGAGAATTGAGAATGGAGAATTGAGAATGGAAAATTGAAAATAGAAAATTGAGAATGGAGAATGGAGAATTGGGGAATTGGGGAAATGAGAGTGGGGAATGGAGGATGATATGACTAATAAAGGTGCAACAGGAATGGTTACGTCGAAGGGGACGATTGGACTGGTCGATCCGTTCTTCCGAACGTTTCATGATCGTTTCAACCGGCTCTTTGGTGACAACTTCGGAGCATTGATGGAGCCGCTGACTGAAGAGAACTGGTCGATGAGGGCCTGGGCTCCAAAGTGCGATATCTTTGAGACAGACCACGAGATTGTGGTCAAGATCGAGTTGCCGGATGTGAAGAGGGAAGATATCAAGGTCAGTCTCGAGAATGGTCTGCTGACGATCAGGGGTGAGCGCCGTTTCGAGGAGGAGACGAAGCGTGAGAGCTACCATCGTGTCGAGCGGAGTTATGGTGAGTTCCGCCGCAGCTTCACCCTGCCAGATTTTGCCGATCCTGGCAAAGTCAATGCCGAATACAAGGATGGCATTCTCCGTGTTACGGTCGCGAAACGCGAAGAGGTCAAGCCGAAGCAGATCGATGTGAAGGTCTCCTGAGCGGATCAGTGCAGAATGGGTGTCCAGTGTCACCTCACAAAGGATCGGGGCGTCGAGAATTTGAACTCGGCGCCCCGGTCTCTGTCTTGGTGGTGAGGGTTATCAGGTAGGTGATGGTAATGTTCTGGCCGACCATCATCTGATCCTGATCTGCCCGCCTGGGGTGAGGTCGTTCGGGGGGTGGAGGATGACGCGGGTCCCGGCACTCACTCCGTCAAGGATCTCGGTCTCGGTTTCGCTGCGTTGCCCGATTCTGACTGGCTGGAGGGTCGCGCGATCACCATCGACTACATAGACCGCCCAGTTATTCCCATCACGAAAGAGGGCGCTGAGCGGGACTTTGAGCGCTCGCGGAGTCTGGTAGACGATGATCCCCGCTTCGACGCGATAGCCATCGCCAAGACCTTCCGGTCTCTCCACCAGGTCGGCGATAATCTTCACGCGCTGCTCTTCAATGCCGAGCGCAGAGGTTCTGGTAAATGCGGAGGGTTCGATCACCCTGACCGTTCCGCGAAGCTGACGGTCGCCACCCCACCGATCACCGATTACACCAGCGCCCGGGCGGATGCGCACGGCATCACTCGAGAGCACCTCGATCACCAGCTCAAGTGTCTCCGGATTGCTGATCTCGAGTAACGGTGTGCCGGCGGTGACAACCCGTTCACTCTCCTCGTAAAGTTTGAGAAGGCGTCCCCCGACCGGTGCACGGATGGTCACGGCCTCGGCCTTGTGTCCGCTGGCCGCCTCCCGACCGGTTGCGATGAGTGCGGCGCGGGCTGCCTCGACCTCGGCCAGGGCCGCCCGCGTGCGGGCCTGCGCAGCGAGTAGCTGCTGCTCACCCGCCGACTCGGCAGTCGTGAGCCGTTCGAACTCCTGGCGTGGCAGATCCCCCGATTCGATCAGTTGTCCGGCACGCTGCCTCTCACGACGCACCTGGCTGAGCGCGGTTCGCTCGCGTCCAACAAGAGCCTCAGCCTCTCGCCACGCAGCCTCCGCTGCTGAGAGCCTCGCTTCGGCCACCCCCAGTTGCCGCGCGTCGAGCGGGATCGCCGATGGAGGCTGGATCCGCGCGATGATACTTCCCGGAACGACCTCATCACCACGGTGAAGTTCAATCCGTTCAAGCTGTCCGGTCACCGGCGCGGCGACAACAAAGCGGTCATGGATTCGTGTGCGACCCTCCGCCGTGATCAATGTCCTTAGCTCGCCGTATTCGACGCTACCGGTCTCGACTGTGACCGCTGGCTGCCGCAGGAAGATTACCAGGCCAATGATGACGATCGTCATTCCCAGGATCGTTCCGACTACCCACCGCTCTCTTCTCCATCTGATTTGTGCCATCACTTACTCCCTCGTCTTCAGCACTTCGATCATGTTCAATCTCTGCAGCCGGTGTCGGATCAGCAGAGCCGACAAGAGTCCGGCGATCAGGACAATTCCCCCCGAGTAGAGAAAGGTTCGTGCCGTCAAGACCAGGGGCAGGCGGATCAGTTCTGTATCTACGGCCCGGATGATCAGTCCGCAGAACCCGTAGCCGATCAGATAGCCGAGTGGAATGGCGCCTGCCGTCAGGAGCGCCTGCTCGCCAAGAAGCATGCCCGTGATCTCACCCTGCGTAAATCCGAGAACCCGCAGCGAGGCCAGCTCGCGCCCCCGCTCGGAGAGGGCGATTCGTGCCGCATTG
>CAIOZW010000402.1 GCA_903862855.1 uncultured Acidobacteriota bacterium | reverse complement strand
GATGTCGGCCATTTCAATATCATCTGGCAGGGAGATGCCAACTCGTATGCGCTGCGGGCGCTCGATCTGGCGGAATCGCCGGCGCGAATACTGAACGTGACGGGCCCGGAAATCGTCGCGGTCCGCGAGACGGCACTCTGGTATGGTCGACGCTTCGAGTGTGAAGTTAGCTTCACGGGAGAGGATCGTGGGCGGGCGCTGCTCAACAATGCGGCGCAGTGCCACGAGCGGCTGGGAAGGCCGGCTGTCGAGCTGGCCGAACTGCTGGAGATGGTCGCCGGATGGGTCGAGAATGGCGGGCGCAGCCTGGGCAAGCCGACACGCTTCGAGGTTACCGACGGACGATTCTGAGGAGATGAAGTGAGCGAGACGATGAAGACCCTGCGGGAGAGGCTGCTGGCCGGTGGTGTCATTCCGGCCCATCCGCTGGCGCTGAACGCCGCGCGGCAGTTCGATGAGCGGAGCCAGCGGGCGCTGACGCGCTACTATTGTGCGGCCGGCGCGGCGGGTCTGGCGGTCGGCGTCCATACGACCCAGTTTGCGATCCGCGAGCCGCAGATCGGCCTCTATGAGCCGGTGCTGCGCCTGGCAATCGAGACCTCGCGTGAGGCGGCGGTGAAGAGCGGGCAGTCGCTGCTCCACATTGCCGGAATCTGTGGCCCGACCGGTCAGGCGGTCCGTGAAGCGACGCTCGCCCGTGAGCTTGGCTATGAGGCGGGGCTGCTCAGCCTCGCCGCGCTGCGCCATGCCGCGGGCGATGAGCTTCTGGCCCACTGCCGCGAGGTTGCGGCAACGATTCCTCTCTTCGGTTTCTATCTCCAACCCGCCGTCGGTGGACGGCACCTCGACTACCATTTCTGGCGGGAATTCTTCGAGATCGAGCAGGTCGTCGCGGTCAAGATTGCGCCATTCAACCGCTACCAGACGATCGACGTGCTGCGGGCACTCGCGGCGAGTGGGCGCAGCAGTGAGATTGCCCTCTACACCGGCAACGATGACAACATCGTCGCCGATCTCATTACCGGGTTCAGGTTTGGTGAGAGTCGGCTCCGCTTCGTCGGCGGGCTGCTCGGCCACTGGGCGGTCTGGACCAGGCGGGCGGTCGAGCTGGTCGAAGAGATCCACGCCGGTGGCGCGATTGGCGAACTGCTTGACCGATCGGCGGAGACGACCGACGCCAATGCGGCGCTCTTCGACGCGGCAAACGGCTTTGCCGGCTGCATCGCCGGACTTCACGAGATTCTCCGCCGGCAGGGGCTGATGGCCGGACGCTGGTGTCTCGATCCCGACGAGGATCTCTCACCCGGCCAGTTGGAGGAGATCGACCGCGTTATTCATGCCTATCCACACCTGATCGATGACGATTTCGTCGCCGCGCATCTCGATGAGTGGCGGCGCTGAGCCGCGCTTCTCTTCCCTATTGATGGTAACTGTATATAATTCCTTCGTAATAAAAATTTTTCAGATAACTGGAGAAAGGGATCAGTAAATGTCCAAGACTTTCAAGAAGGTGGCGCTTGCCTATTCGGGCGGGCTCGATACATCGATCATCATTCCGTGGCTGAAAGAGAACTATCACTGCGAAGTGGTTGCGATTGCCGCCGATGTCGGCCAGAAAGAGGAGCTGGAAGGTCTGCGCGAGAAGGCGATTGCCACGGGGGCGGCAGAGATCTACATCGAGGATCTGCGCCACGAATTTGTGACCGACTACATCTTCCCGACGCTGCGGGCGGGAGCCGTCTATGAGCACAAGTACCTGCTCGGCACGTCGTTTGCGCGTCCGGTGATCGCCAAGCGGCACGTCGAGATCGCGAAGGCGACCGGTTGCGATGCTCTCTCGCACGGCTGCACGGGCAAGGGGAACGACCAGGTCCGTTTTGAGCTGACCTTCAAGGCGCTCGCCCCGGAACTGCCGGTGATCGCGCCATGGCGCGAGTGGGATATTGTCTCGCGTGAAGATGCGATCGACTACGCCAACGAGCGGCAGATCCCGATCACGGCGAGCCGAGAGAAGATCTACAGCCACGACCGGAACATCTGGCACCTTTCGCACGAGGGCGGCATCCTTGAAGATCCGGCCAGCGAGCCAGAGGAGGCGATGTTCGAGCTGACCGTTGCGCCGGAGAATGCACCGGACAAGCCGGAGTATGTCGAGGTGACCTATGTGCAGGGCACCCCGGTCGCCGTCAACGGTGAGTACCTCGATCCGGTGCCGCTGATCGACAAGCTGAACGAGATCGGAGGCCGCAACGGTATCGGCCGGGTCGACCTGGTCGAGAACCGGCTCGTCGGCATGAAGTCACGCGGGGTCTATGAGACTCCGGGTGGAACGATCCTCCTCGCCGGCCTGCGAGAGGTCGAGTCACTGACCCTTGATCGGGAAGCCGCCCACTACAAGGAGGTCATCTCGCACAAGTACGCCGAGATGGTCTACTTTGGCCAGTGGTTCACCCCGCTCCGCGAGGCGCTCGACGCATTTGTCAATTCGCTGATGACGGCGGTGAGCGGAACGGCGAAGTTCAAGCTCTACAAGGGTAACCTGATCAGTGCCGGCCGCACGGCAAAGCGTTCCCTCTACCAGCCGAATCTTGCCTCATTCACGATGGGGGCGGATTACGACCAGCGTGATGCGGCCGGTTTCATCAACATTCTTGGCCTGCCGATGCAGGTCGATGCAATTACCAAAATGAACAGCAAGTAGTCTCGAGGAGATCCAACAATGAATCGACGAGAGTTCATGCAAGGGGTGGCGCTGACAAGCGCCGCCCTCACCCTGCCCCTTCCGGCCGCGGCCAAGGGGGTCAAGTGGGAGGTTGGCTGTTTCAACCGTCCCTGGACGAAGTGGGGATATGATGTCACCCTGCGTGAGATCAAGGCTGCCGGTTATCAGGTCACCGGGTTGCTCAGTGCAACGCGTGAAGAGCCCTTCCTGCGTCCGGGACCGACCGCCGACTATCTGCCAAACCTGAAGAAGCGGCTCGCGGCGAGTGGCCTGCGTGCCAACATGGGCGCGCTGCGGTCACGCCACAACATCCCGCTCGAGGACTCGATCAAGGAGATGCGGCAGCAGGTCGATGCCGCCCACGAGCTCTCGCTGCAGTTCATCCTCTCATTCGGAGTCGACAAGGTTGAGGAGTATGACCATTACTACAAGGTGATGCGCGAAACGGCTGCCTATGCTGCCGAGCGTGGCATCCGCCTCGCAATGAAGCCACACGGCGGTGGCAGCAGCGCCTCGACCGAGATTCTGGCAGCGATCAAGGCGGTCGGCCACAAGAACTTCTCGATCTGGTACGATGCCGGAAACATCATCCATTACACCGGTAAGGATCCGATCGAGGAGCTGAAACCGATCGTCCGCCACGTCAGCGGCTTCTGCGCCAAGGACTGCGCCGAGGTGAAAGGTGACGTGATGATCCAGTTCGGTGCCGGCAAGGTCGACTTCGCCGGAGTCTTCAAGACGCTCAAGGCGGGTGGATTCAAGGGACCGGTGATGGTCGAGTGCTGCAAGATCGGAGCAACGGCAGAAGAGACTACGGCCGGTGCCCGGGCCAACCGCGAGTTCCTCGCGAAGATGCTCGCCCAGGTCTGAGCAGACTGACCATGGACCAACTCGATCTGTTGATCATTGGTGGAGGCCCGACCGGACTTGCCTGCGCGATCGAGGCAAGCCGGGCGGGCCTGCGCTATCTGGTCATCGAAAAAGGCTGCCTCGCCAACTCGCTCTACCACTACCCGACGCAGATGACCTTCTTCACGACGCCGGAGCTGCTTGAGATCGGCGATCTTCCCTTCGTCTGCGAACGGGAGAAGCCGAACCGGATCGAGGCGCTCAAGTATTACCGGCGGGTTGCCGACACCTATCGGCTCAAGATCCACCAGTACGAGAAGGTGACCGGATTGAGCGGTGTCGATGGAGCCTTCACGGTGAGGACGGTCACGGTGCCGGCGGGGGGCGAATCGACCTACCAATGCCGGAAGGTGATCATCGCCATGGGCTACTACGACCTGCCCAATCTGATGGGCATCCCTGGCGAGAATCTCTCCAAGGTCGCCCACTATTACCGCGACGCTCATCCCTACTACAACCGTGATGTCGCGATCATCGGCGGGGCCAATTCGGCCGCACTCGCCGCGCTCGATCTCTGGCGTCACGGTGCCCGCGTCACGCTCATCCATCGCCGGCCAGAGCTGCGCCGGACGATCAAGTACTGGATACTTCCCGACATCGAGAACCGCATCCAGAACGCGGAGGTCCAAGGTCTCTTCCGCCACGAAGTGACCCGGATCGAGCCAGCCTCGATCCACATCCGCCATCTCGACTCCGGTGAGGAGCGGGATCTGCCGAACGACTTTGTCTTTGCCCTCACCGGTTACCACGCCGATCATCACTTCATGCAGGCAATCGGTATCGCGATCGATCCCGCGACGATGAAACCCTCCCTCGATCCGGAGACATTCGAGACCAATGTTGCTGGCATCTACCTTGCCGGCGTAGTCATGGCCGGCAGGGATACCGGTAAGATCTTCATCGAGAATGGCCGTTTCCACGGCATCCGGATCGTCGCTGACCTCGCCGCCAAACTCCGCCACTGACCATCCCCCCACACCAAGCGCAAAAGTCAGATTGATCGATTTCGCAGCGCTCAAGGTCCCCCTTAGTTGGCCGAAGTCTGGGCGGTCTATGTTATGATCTCTCCTGACTTGGATAAGAGGAAAGGGGTGCCATTTTTGTACAGTAAAATACTGGAATATGAAGGGATCACCGAGTACAAACTCGACAGCAACGATCTGAAGATTCTTCTCTGCGAGCAGCGCGCGGCGCCGGTGGTCGCCTTTATGGTTGTCTACCGGGTCGGATCGCGCAACGAGGCGGTCGGACATACCGGAGCCACCCATCTGCTCGAGCACATGCTCTTCAAGGGAACGCCAACCTACAACAAGCGGCGTGGAACGCAGATCGCCGCCGTTCTGCAGAAGCACGGTGCGGTCTTCAATGCCGACACCTGGCTCGACCGGACACGCTATTTCGAGATGCTGCCGAGCGATCAGCTCGAACTGGCCGTCCACCTCGAGGCCGACCGGATGCGCAACTCCTTCATTGCCGATGAGGATCGGCAACTGGAGATGACCGTCGTCCGCAACGAGATGGAGCGCGGCGAGAACGACCCGGGGCGGATCCTTGACGAGCGGATCTGGGCGGCGGCCTTCCGCGAGCATCCCTACCACCACCCGACGATTGGCTGGCGGACGGATGTCGAAGGCATGCCCACGGCGCGGCTCAAGGAGTTCTACGACACCTACTACCATCCGAACAACGCGACGGCGATCGTCGTCGGTGACTTCGACAGCAATGAAGCGCTGGAGCTGATCGCGCGCCACTTCGGGCCGATTCCGCCCTCGCCGCATCAGATTCCGCCAATGTACACCGTCGAGCCTCCCCAGCAGGGAGAGATCCGCTTTGTGCTGCGGCGGGCCGGCCAGCTCGGACTGGTCGAGATGGCCTGGCATATCCCCGAGGCAACCCATTCCGACTCCGGCGCCCTTGCCGTCCTCGATCATATTCTCTCGGCGGGAGTCACCTCACGACTCTACCAGGGACTGGTCGAGACTCAACTCTCCGTCGATGTTGGAGCGCAGGCCTACCAGTTCACCGACCCGGGCCTCTTCACGATCGATCTGACCCTCGCCCCAGGCATCGACCACGCCGCGGCCGAGAAGGCGGTGATCGAGGTCATCGAGCGGCTGAAGACCGAACCGGTCAGTGAGAAGGAGCTGCAGAAGGCCCGTAACCTGATCACCACCCAGATGATCTTTCTCCGGGACAGCCCCTTTGGCGTCGTCAATGTCCTCGGTGAATCCGAGGCAGTCTCCGACTGGAAGCTCTACGCCGACCTGCCACGTATGGTCACAGCGGTCACGGCGGAGGATGTCCTGCGCGTCGTCAACACCTATTTCGATGATGATAACCGAACGGTCGGATACTTCATTCCGAAGGAAGAGCAGTCATGAATACGAGCAGAGATCACAGCTTTGCCGCCCGGACGCGGCGCCATCAACTTCCGAATGGTCTGGTCCTGCTGGTCCTCGAAAACCACGCCAATCCGACCGTCTCACTCTCCGGCACCTTCCGTGCCGGTGAATACTTCAATCCTCCCGGCAAGGATGGACTGGGCAGCCTGACGGCGAGCATGCTCAACAAGGGCACCTCCCGCCGCTCGAAACTCGAGATCGCCGAGGAGATGGAGACGATTGGAGCCAGGATCGGCTTCTCGTCAAACACCTTCACCGTCTCAGTGAGCGGCCAGTCGCTGAGCCGTGACCTGCCGATGCTCATCGGGACCATGGCCGAGGAGCTTCGCGCTCCCGCCTTTCCAGCTGACGAGCTCGACAAGCTCAAGCAGCGGGTCATCGCCGGAATCCGCGAGGATCTCGACGAGACGCGTGTCCGCGCCTACGAGCGGATGACACAGGTAATCTTCCCGAAAGGCCATCCCTACCACCGCCCGTCGGGTGAGCATCTCATCAGTGAGATCGAATCGATCGGCGTCGATGATGTGCGGAACTTCTATGAGACATGGTACGGTCCGGGCAGCCTGATCCTCGTCATCGCCGGTGATGTCGATGAGCGCGAGGTCAGCGATCTGGTCGAGAAAGCCCTCGGTGACTGGAAAGGCCCTGAACCTCCGGTGATCGATCTTCCCTACACCGATCTCCAGACAAAACCCTATCGTGAATCGATCCAGATGCGTGACAAGGCCAACTGCGATGTCGTCATCGGCCATGCCTCACGGCTGCGCCGCCTCAACGAGGACTATATTCCGGCCGTCATCGCCAATCGTGCCCTCGGCCAGTCGACCATCTCCTCGCGTCTCGGACTGATCCTCCGCGATGAGATGGGCCTCACCTATGGCATCAATTCGAGCTTCAGTGAATCGGGGATCGCCGATGGGCCCTTCACCATCGGCGTGACCATTGCCCCCGAGAATATCGACCTGGCGATCGAGACGACCTTGAAACTGGTCGACGAATTCATCCGCGATGGCATTCGCGAGGATGAACTGGCCGACGAGAAGTCGTCGATTGCCGGATCGTTCCAGGTCGGACTCGCTACCAATGGCGGCATGGCCAGCCAGATCTCGAGCCTGGAACTATACGGCCTCGGGAGCGACTACCTCGACCGCTTTCCGGATCTGGTCAAGGCGGTGACCAAGGATGAGGTCGACCACGCCATCCGCAAGTATCTCCATCCTGAGGTGGCGACGACGATCGTCGCCGGGACCTTCGACTAATAGTTATGGCAAGAACCCTCTATCTGGACTGCTTCTCTGGTATCAGCGGCGATATGTTCATCGGCGCGATGCTCGATCTTGGACTTGATCGCGAAAGGCTCGACAGCCAATTGCAGCTTCTCGGACTCTCCGGGTTCACGACCCGCGTCGAGAGGGTCGACCGCAGCGGCATCTCTGCAACCAAGTTCGATGTCGACATCAAACCGCACGGGCATCACGATCACGGCCATCATCACGATCACGGCCATCACCACGATCACGGCCATCACCACGATCACGGCCATCACCACGATCACGGCCATCACCACGATCACGACCATCATCACGATCACGGCCATCACCACGATCACGGCCATCACCACGATCACGGCCATCACCACGATCACGGCCATCATCACGATCACGACCATCATCACGATCACGGCCATCATCACGATCACGGCCATCATCACGATCATCACCATGGCGAGTCGGGTGAAGGTGATCATGAACACCGATCACTCTCCGCGATCAAGCGGATCATCAACGATTCCGCGCTCTCGGCAGAGGTGAAGACGAGGGCGCTCGAGATCTTCCAGCGCATTGGTGAGGCAGAGTCACGCATTCACAACATTCCGCTCGAGACGGTCCACTTCCACGAGGTCGGAGCGATCGACTCGATCGTCGACATCGTCGGTGCGTGCATCGCGATTGAAGCGCTGGGAATCGAGCGGGTCGTCTCCTCACCGATTCACGTCGGGAGTGGCACCTTCAAGTGTGCACACGGAACCTATCCGGTGCCTGGTCCGGCGACGGCCGCGCTGCTCCGTGGTGTGCCGTCATACTCAGGTGAGATCATCGGGGAGCTGGCGACGCCGACCGGTGCGGCAATCGTTGCCAACCTGACGGTCGACTTCCGCCCGCTGCCGCTGATGAAGATCGAGCGGGTCGGCTATGGTGCGGGGACAAAGGACTTCGCAAAGTTCCCAAACGTGCTCCGCGCCTTCATCGGCGAACTGGTCGATGATGGCGATGCGACTCCCGAGACAGTTACGGTGATCGAGGCGACGATCGACGACCTGAGCGGCGAGGTCTTTGGCCACCTGATGGAGCGGGCTCTCGAGGAAGGTGCGCTCGACATCTTCTATCAACCGGTCCAGATGAAGAAGAACCGGCCGGGAGTGCTCCTGACTCTCCTCTGTCGTAATCGTGATCGCGAGCGAATGGCGCAACTGATCTTTACCGAAACGACAACGGTCGGCATAAGGTATCGTGAGGAGCGGCGGCAGATTCTTGTCCGACACAAAGAGACGGTCGATACACCATATGGCCCGATCACCGTCAAGATATCCTGTGACAGCGCAGGGCGGGTGGTGACGCGCCACCCGGAGTTCGAAGAGTGCCGCCAGGCCGCCCAGGCCCACAACGTCGCGTTGCGGGTCGTGCAACTGGCGGCGATGAAGAGCTGAGCCGGGTCTTCGCCAAACAGTATGACAACAGCGGCTATCCTGGTAATCGGTGACGAGATTCTAAGCGGTAAGACGCGCGATCAGAATGCACATCTGCTGATCAGCGAGCTTCGCGCGCTCGGAGTCTCGTTGCGCCGGATCGTTGTCATCCCTGATGATGTCGAGATTGTCGCCGCGACGACCCGTGATCTGGCCGCAGGTCACGATTATGTCTTTACCTCGGGAGGCATTGGGCCGACTCACGATGATGTGACGATCCAGGGGATCGCCCGCGCCTTTGACCTGTCGGTCGTGCGCCATCCCGACCTCGAAGCGATCATTCGCCGCCACTTCAAGGAGGGGGTCGACGAATCACACCTGCGCATGGCCGATATTCCCGAGGGCAGCGTGCTGGTTGGGGCTGGCGAGATGTCGTGGCCGGTTCCGGCCTGCCGCAACGTCTTCATTCTGCCCGGAGTGCCGGAACATTTCCGAAGCAAGTTTCTCGCCATCCGCGAGCGCTTCCGTGTCGAGCCATTCCATCTGCGGCTCATCTACACCCGTCAGGACGAGTTTGATATTGCGGCTGACCTGACCGACATCGCCGGTGCCCATCCAAATGTCGCCATCGGGTCCTATCCGAATTATGATTTGGTGGAATACCGGGTCAAACTGACCCTTGAATCGAAGGACCGTGCCGCGCTCGAAGAGGCCTTTACGGCACTGCTCACCCGACTCGATCCGGCGCAGATCCACGAGACTGCCACTCAGTAGTTTGACGAAGTGACCGGTCCTCCGCGACAGGCTGAGGATGGAGAG
>CAIOZW010000401.1 GCA_903862855.1 uncultured Acidobacteriota bacterium | reverse complement strand
TTTTTTCAATTTCCCTTCGGTTGCCTGGGCTGTTGGATTGAAGTTGACCTGGCTGTTTCAAGATAACCAATCTGGAAAGAAGACCCGGGCCAGAAAAACCATGCCGGAAAGAAGAAAGGCAGTGATCCACTGATGGAATCACTGCCTTTAACCTGGTAACAGAACCTGGTAACAGGTTTTGATGCGGTATGGGCCGTGTAGGGCTCGAACCTACGACCCGATGATTAAGAGTCATCTGCTCTACCAACTGAGCTAACGGCCCGCACTTCGCGCGTTATGGCGAATTGCAAATATTATCGATAAATTACCGATTGTCAAGCGCAGGCATGACTTTCCAGTTTTGCGGGAATCCATCGCCGCGGAGAGCGGATCTCTCGACCGCGCCCAACCGCTATCGACAGGTCGAGAAGGCCGCCACTGCCAGATGGAGAAGTGCTCACGCCATTGCGGAAGAGCTTCAGCTTCAGGTGATTGCGCTCGAGACGGCTTCCAGTTTCTGACTGACGGTTGAAAAAATCCCGGTTACGCTCATTCCCAGTCCGGTGACGAAGATAAGCGCGACTGTACCGATCAGCACCATCACCAGTGAATACTCGACCATATCCTGGCCACGATCATCACTGATGAAATTGCTGACTAATGATTTGATCGAATTTCGCATCGTCTTGTTGACTCGTTTCCTAGAGTAATAGCTGTTTGCAGAAGGAAGCAGACTGCAGCGAGGAGACTTCACGAGCATTAGCTCAAGCCTGTGTATCTCTTAGCAGCTTATCACGGGGGAAATTTTCAAGGGTGGTCAAATGGCTTTGTACGGGGGAAGGGGGGAATCTACAAAACCCTCATTTACCGAAGACAATATAGCCCAATCTCTTCATTACGCCAAGAGTAAAGTGATCAAAATCACCAATGATTTCAATATTCGTGGCAGCGACCATGTTGTGAGGTATGGACTCGACGGTGGCCGGATGGAGAGCACAACTTAGATGGTGGTGGGGTGAGCCGAGGCGGATCGGTCGATTTGAGGTCCGGGGTCTTGATGGTTGACTGTGATATTATGACCGCAATGACCGGACAGGTCGTTATTTCAGTGCCAGGCAAGCCGTCCTGGACGGTTGAGGCTTGAGACCGGGAGAGGAAGAGTGAGATGAGTATGGAAGCAGGAACGCAGATGTTGAACGGTCTGCTGGTGGCGGAAGCGATCAAGCAGGGAGTGGCGGCGCGGGTGAGCGAGTTGGGCCAGCGTGGAGTACGGCCTGGATTGGCAGTGGTCCTGGTGGGTGAAAATCCGGCATCGAAGGTCTACGTTGGCAGCAAGGTGCGGACCTGCCAGGCACTGGGGCTCTTCTCTGAGAAGATCGAGCTTGCGGCAGAGACGACGACGGAGGAGCTTCTGGCGGTGATCGATCATCTCAACGGTCGTGACGAGATAGATGGGATTCTCGTTCAGCTTCCATTGCCTCCACAGATCGAGGCGCGGCTGATACTTGAAGCGATCGATCCGGCGAAGGACGTCGACGGCTTTCATGCGGTCAATGTCGGGCGGATGGTGCGCGGTGAGGATTCACTGGTACCTTGTACGCCAGCGGGAGTGATCGAGATGCTCGATCATTACCAGATTCCACTCGCGGGGGCCAATGCGGTCGTGATTGGGCGCAGCGACATCGTCGGCAAGCCGATGGCCATGCTGTTGCTGCACCGGCATGCGACGGTGACGATCTGCCATTCCCGGACACGTGATCTGGCTGAGGTCTCGCGCCGGGCCGATATCGTCATTGCGGCCATTGGGCGAACGGCAATGGTCAATGGAGACTACATCAAGGATGGCGCAGTGGTGGTCGATGTCGGCATCAACAAGGTGAGTACGGCGGATGATGTCCGGCGCATCTTTACTGACGAGGAGATCCCGACGCGACTTGAGGAGCTCGGGCGGCGGGGCTATACGCTGGTCGGGGATGTTGGGCCGCGTTCCGTCATCGGACGGGCTGGATGGTTCAGTCCGGTGCCAGGTGGAGTGGGGCCCCTGACGATCGCCATGCTGATGAAGAACACGCTCCGTGCCGCGGAGGCCCGGCGCGGTCGGACTATGTGAGGCGGATCCCTTTTTGCTGAGGCTTCACTCGTTTTATGTTCGGGATCGATCTGTATGCTCAAAGTTGGATTGACCGGCGGTATTGCCTCCGGCAAAACATATGTGGTCAGCCTCTTGCGTGAATTTGGCTGTGACGTGCTTGATGCGGATGCCACGGCCCACCGGGTCATGGAGCCGGGGCAGCCGGCCTATGCGGAGATCGTTGCCCATTTTGGTGCGCAGATAGTGGATGAGGCCGGCCGGATCGACCGGGGAAGACTTGGCGCGATCGTCTTTGCCGACCCTCGCGAACGGGCAGTGCTGAATGGGATCGTCCATCCGCGGGTCTATGAGGCCCAGGCGAAGTGGCTGGCCGATCTTGAAGCGCAGAAACCGCAAGCGATCGCGGTGATCGATGCAGCGCTGATGATCGAGACCGGATCATGGCGCCGGTTTGACCGGATCGTCGTCGTCCACTGTGAGCCGGAGATCCAGCTTGCCCGGCTCATGGCGCGGAACGGACTCAGCCGTGAGGCGGCAGAGGCACGGATCGCGGCACAGATGTCGACGATCGAGAAGCTCCGGTTTGCCGACTACACGATCGACACCTCCGTCGGGTTTGACGACACCCGTCGTCAGGTGGAGTCGCTCTTCGCCCAGCTCCGCGAAGTTGCCGATCTGCCGCCTGCACCGCCACCGCAGAATTGAGCTGCTCGAGGCCTTACGACCTTGCCGGGTTCCCCCCTTGATTTTTATGGAGAAGAGTTCAGGTTACAGAGAGTTGCTGCGCGATAATCGTCCCTTTCGTTGCCTCTGGTCCGGTCAGGTGGTCAGTGAACTTGGCACCTGGTTTTCGTTCATCGCCGAACTGGGACTGGTGGCGCGTCTCTCGGAATCACCGCTGGCGACGACCTCCCTGCTTGTCTCGCGTTTTCTGCCGGTGCTGCTGATTGCGCCGCTGGCAGGCGTGGTCGTCGACCGTTACGACCGGCGACGAGTCATGATTGTCACCGATCTGCTCCGCGCACTTCTTGCACTTGGTTTTCTGACGGCCTCGATCGGCGCACCGCTCTGGGTGATCGTCACTCTCAGCGGTCTCATGACGGTCACCTCGACCTTCTTTGATGCGGCAAAGAACGCCTCGGTCGCGGCAATGGTCACTCCAGGAGAGATGTTGACGGCCAATATTCTCATCTTCTCGACCAGATTTCTGCAATTGACCCTTGGTGCCGCACTGGGCGGATTGACCGCCGCCCACCTCGGTTATGAGGCCGCCTTTGTCATCAACTCACTCTCATTTGTCGTGTCGGCGCTCTTCATTCTGAAGATCCCCGTGACCGTGACCCGCGCGGCAGAACCTTTGGCCGGTGAGGCGAGCAATTTTCTGGGAGATGTGCGCGAAGGTCTCGCCTACATTGTCACGACACCGTTTGTGCGGGCGATCATCCTGGTCAATATCACCTGGGCGATTGGTGGAGGAATGGCCAATCTCCTCTTCGATCGGCTGGCAAGGTATGTCTTTGCTGCGCCGGGGGGCAGAGAAGGGGATGCGAACCTCGCCCTGATCTTCACCTCATCGGGTGCCGGGCTTCTGCTGGGCATGCTTCTCGCACGCCGGGTGGGCGGCTGGATCGATAACCGATGCCGTGCCGGAAGATTCATTGGCTGGACACTGCTGCTGCAGGGACTCTGTTTTGCTGCCGCCGGGGTGATGCCCGGCCTGGTGCCTTTTGCCGGGACCATTCTCGTCAGCCGGGCAATTCTGGCAATCGAGTTTGGCGTTCAGGAGACGATGATGATGCGCGTGTTGCCGGACAAATTGCGTGGGCGGGTCTTCACGACCGACCGCGCCCTGGAGTTGACGACCATGTCGATCTCCATGCTGGTTGCCGGATCGATCCTGACACGCATCGGAGCCCGGGAGATGGTTGTCGTCTCCGGGCTTCTGGCTGCCTCACCGGGAGTTATCTGGCTGCTCGCGATGTGGCGGGGACGGCTTGAAGTGCCGCAGGAGGCCCTGAGCCGTCCGTTGCCACGGTGTGAATAGCGTCCGATCGGAATGGCGCCCCGGACGGCCCTTACCGTTCCTGGCAGGAGGGGCGGTTCGGGCGGGAGGTCTTGATGTTGAGGTGGTGAAAGTGTGGTAGAGGGTTCCGTTCTCTACTTTGGACGGCCCTTTGACTGGAAGAATCACACTGAACTCGGTGCCCCGCCCAATCTGGCTGGCAACTTCGATCCGTCCCCCGTGCTGCTGAACGATATTCATGCACGAATAGAGTCCGATTCCCCATCCCTTCCTCTTTGTCGTGGTAAAGATCCTGAAGAGTTGCTCACGGATAAAGCTCTCGCTCATCCCTGCACCAGTATCGGCGATGGAGATGACCGCCTTCTCGCCATCACGCCGGGTTGCGATCATCAGTGAGCCTCCGCCCGGCATGGCCTGAATGGCATTGATGATCAGATTCTCGATGACCCGTTCGATCGCCTTGCTCTCGACGACGGCAATTGCATCAGGATGGAGATTGGTCTGGAGATGATAGTGATCGGTGACCTGCACGGCGGTCAGGTCGATGACCCGGCGGACGATGCTGCTGAGGTTCACCTGTTCAAATTGCAGCTCAACCGGTGTGAGCGGATCGGAGAGCTTGACCACCATGTTCTGCAGATTCTTGACGGCTTCAGAGAGTGTTCGCACGGCATCTTCCCGAAACTCTTCGCGCTCAAACTTGGCATCGAAGTTCGAGAGAAGCAGGTTGAGCGAGTGGATCTGGTTCTTCAGATCGTGGGTCAGAATGGTAACGATCCGCAGGAAGGAGTCGAACTTCTGCTCTTCGGCTCTCTGGCGAATCGAGTCGGACTCGCGATGGATCAGTTGGCCCAGTCGCCCTGCCATGCGATTAAATGCCTCAGCGAGGACACGGGTCTCATCCCGGGTGCTGATCTCGATTCGATGCTCAAATCTGCCGGTGGCAATCGCTCGTGCACCGTTGGTCACTTCACGGATCGAGTCGGTCGTCCCACTGACTAGATGGAAGATGGCGAGCATGGCGACGATTACCAGCAGCAGGCTGAGCATCAGCATAAGGTAGCTTTCGGACTTGACCTGACTGAATGCGCTCGAATAGTCGAGCAGCACCATGATCGACAGCTGCGGTCTTGATTCGGTCACCCGGCGACTGATCAGCCAGGGAGAGTGGTCTGACTCCGACTGCCCATCGCCGGGGGAGTTCAGGAGTGCGGCCGAGAGGGGGGTTGTCAAGAGTGCCGGATCGGAGGCAAAGATTATCTGGCCATCAGCGCTGGTGATCATCACCTGCGGTCGAGCGGCGGCTGGCTGGCCCGCGGCAGTCTTTCTATCCTGGGCGAGTAGTCGCACGAGAGCTGTCCGCGCCACCAGGGCCCCGGTCGCTTGTCCGGTGCCATCACGCAGCGGAACGATCAGGTCAACCATCGGTCCATTCTCATCCTGCACGACCTCGCCGGTGATGAGACGATCCCCTATCTCTCTTGCCGGAAGATCATGGGGCGATATCGACAGCCTCCCGGTTCCACCGCGAAACCGGTCTGATGGTGCGAAGTGACCCGTTTGTGAATATGGACGCAGGATCCCCAATTCATTCTTTCGGCACTCAACCAGAAAGATCGGTTCACCGAGGCGGTCGACCAGAATCAGTTTCGAAAAGATATCTTCGTGAGTAAGAATGAATATTCCGAGATCGATGCGCATCTGATCGTCGGGAATTGTCGTCTCTTTACCAAGCCTGCTGCCATACCTCCGCCATTCCTCACGCTCTGCCATCTCCAGCAGCTGCCGGCGGGTCGCTTCGAGCTTGATCTCGATCTGGTCCTTGACCTGACTCGCCCGGTCACTGACGACCTGCCGCAACGCCCCTCTCGTTCCCCCGAGGGCCGTCTCCTGCCAGCGTGACCAGAGAAGCCCCATCGGCAAGACGATCAGAACGGAGAAAGCGAGGAGAAGTTTGTTGCGAATACCAATTTCCGGCATAGAGTGGCAGCGTTATATTCAGGATCACACCAGCGATAAACAGACCCGTACCTGACGGGGCAGTGAAAACAGTATGTGACCTGATGGCCTAGACTGGCCACGGAAGTGACTCTGATCGGGGGTGGAAGATGGGCGGCGGGAGTTTTTCAGGGGCGTCTGAAGAAGAACCGACCCGATGCCTGACGAGAATATATATTAATCCCGGCCTTACGCCAAGAAATAAATTAATCTTCAGCAGAAGCCAGCGGTTTCAAGGTCGGTGATCGATCACTAATCCTCGACCTTCAGTTCATTGATCATCTTGTGGAGGTACTGGCGACTGATCTTCAATCGCTGGGCGGCCTCTGAGCGTGAATTGTGACATTCACGCAGCGCCTGGCGGACCAGTTCGCGTTTGTAGTCGGTGATGGCCGATTCGAAGGAGAGTTCCGGGGGGAGTTCACCGTTGATCAGTTTGAGCGTTGATCGCGAGTCGTCCGAGGGAGCCTCGCTGGTTGACGCCGACAGTTCCTTGAACTTGGTCGGCAAAGAGTCGACCAGCAGCTCCTTTCCGGTGCTGATCACGACGGCCCGTTCCATGACATTTTCAAGCTCGCGGATGTTTCCGGGCCAGCGGTACTGGCTCAATCTGCTCTCAAATTCCTGACTCAGGATCGGAGCCGCTTTGCCATGCTTTTCGGCTGCCTTTTTGACAAAGTGGGAGGCGAGGATCGGAATGTCCTCCTGCCGTCCACGGAGCGGTGGAAGTTCGAGGTTGACGATGTTGAGGCGGTAGTAGAGATCGGCCCGGAACTGGCCATTCTCGACCATGTCCTCGAGGTTGCGGTTGGTCGCGGCAATGACGCGGATATCGACGGTCAGCAGATCTTTTCCACCGAGCCGCTCGAACTGCCTCTCCTGGAGGACGCGGAGAAGTTTGACCTGCATGGCCGGGGTCAGCTCGCCAATCTCATCGAGAAAGAGTGTCCCTTTGTCGGCCAGTTCAAATCGCCCCTGTCGTCGTGAATTGGCGCCGGTGAAGGCACCCTTCTCGTGGCCGAAGAGCTCCGATTCGACGAGGGTCTCCGGCAGGGCAGCGATGTTGCAGGCGATAAAGGGCTCATCAGCGCGTGGGCTGATCTTGTGGATGTGGCGAGCAAGAACCTCTTTTCCAGTGCCCGACTCACCGGTGATCAGGACCGTCGCACTCGTCTCGGCAACCGATTTTGCCTGATCGAGAATCCGTTTCAGCGCCGGGGTCGAACCGACGACACCGGACTCGACTTCCCGTAGTCGTCGCAGCTCGTCCTGAAGGTGCTGGATCTCATTGTGAAGCTGGTGGCTCTGGGCGGCATTCCGGACCATGATCTCGATCTCGACCGGTGTGAATGGCTTCGGCAGCGGCGCATAGGCGCTCCGCTTGGCAACTTCCATGGCCGCATTGCGCGAATCATCCCCAGTCACGACAATCACCGGAATCCGGCTGTCCAGCTTGCGAACCCCCTCGAGAACCCCAAGCCCCTCCGTAATGTCATCCTCATTGGGCGGCATATGCAGGTCGCAGATCACCACGTGCACTCCGCCATTCCCAACGGCGATGAGCGCATCCTTGCGCGAGGAGGCCTGGATGACGTTGTAATCGTCCTCGAGGACACTGGCGAGCTGGCGGCGGATGGAGGCCTGATCGTCGACGATCAGCACGGTCTGTCTTGATTTATCGGTCATGAATCGTCAGTCTGCCTGATTTTTGAGCTGGTTCAACGGGGTTATGAACTCACCCGAGCTGTCACTCAGACTTGAGCTGTTGTTCCCCTTGATTGGAAGGACGACACTGAACTCGGTTCCGCGTCCGACCTGACTGGCGACATCGATTCGCCCGCCGTGCTGTTCGATGATGTCACGGCAGGAATAGAGGCCCAGCCCGATACCTTTCTTTTTTGTCGTAGCGAAGGGCTGGAAGAGCCGTTCACGCATGAACTCCTCGGTCATTCCCTTGCCGGTGTCGGCCACCGAGATGATCGCGTTCTCACCATCCAGTCGCGTCGCAATCATGAGGTTACCGCCATCCTGCATTGCTTCAAGGGCGTTGATGACCAGATTCTCGATGACCCGCTCGATCGCCTTGCCATCGACGTTGGCATGGACATCGGGGAGCAGGTTGGTCTGGACATGGAAACGATTGGCTGCCTGGGCCGCCGTACGGTCGATGACCCGCTTGACCAGGTTGGTCAGATTCGATTGCTCTCGCACCCGTTTGGTCGGCGTCCGTGGATCGGATAGTTTCGAGACCAGACTCTGCAGATTGTTGACCGACTCGGAGAGTGTCCGCAGCGCATCTTCACGGAAACCTTCCCGATCGAACTTCCGCTCCATGTTTGAGACGAGCAGTGAGAGGGAGAGGATCTGGTTCTTCAGATCGTGCGTCAGCACTGCCGAGAGTCGCGCAAATGACTCGAACTGCTTCTGCTCACCCTCTTTGCGGATCATTTCACGGAGCCTTCCGGCCATCCGGTTGAAGGCTTCGGCGAGAACCCTTGTCTCATCTTTCGACTTGATCTGGATATTGTAGCCCAGGTTTCCGGTGGCAATCGCTCGCGCTCCATTGGTTACCCGCCGGATCGAATCGGTCGTCCCACTGATCAGAAAATAGATCGAAAGCATGGCGACAATCACCAGCAGGAACGTCAGCATGAGCAGAACGTAACTGTCGAACTCGACCTGGCCAAGGGCGCTGGTGTAGTTCTGGACAATGAGGATCGACAGATCTGGCGTCTCACTTCGCAACCGGTAATGGAGCAGCCACGGCTCACTGTCATAATCTCTTCCGCCAATCTCACGCAGCCTGTTGAAGGCAGGGAGAAACTGCGCAAATCCCTCGCCGAGCGTTTTCGAATGGGTCGTCTCATCGGCGGCATAGAGCACGCGGTTGTCATTTCCGACAATGATTGCCTGTGGCCGACTGTAATCGGGCCGGCTGTTTTCAGAAGATCCGACATCGATCATCGCCTGTGGTCCAACCGCCTCTGCCAGCAGCCGGTCGACACGAATCTTGACTACCAGGGCACCGCTCAGGCTGTTCGAGTCGTCAAGCAGTGGAGCGATGATGCTGAGCGTCGTCCCCTCCCGCTCCCGCTGGATCTCGCCAATTGCCGCACCTTCACTCTCGCCCTTGCTGAAAAATTTGGTCAGCGCAGGGATCTCGTCATCGCGGCTGAAATCACTGCTTTCATAGAAGGGGCGGATGATTCCAGTGTCAAGCTGGCGCGCCGCGATCTTGAAGACTGGCCGCCCCTCGCGGTTGACACCGACGATGGCGGCAAAGAGATTCTGGTGGGCAAGCAGAAAGGCCGAGAGGTCGATCCGCAGCAGCTCGCCTGGTACAGCCAGCGAGTTCTGGCCGAGCTCGCGCCCATAACCGGACAAGCCTCCCTGGCGGGTCAGATCGACGATCTGCTTCTGGTTGGTCCGCAATGAGCTGGTTACCTGGTCCGATATCTCGCTCGCCCTCTCGGCAGCTTCCCGCTGCAGCACCGCTTTTGTGCTGCCAACGGCCGTCTCCTGCCATCTCGCCCAGAGCAGAAACATCGGAATGATGATCAGAGCAAAAAAGATGATCACCAGTTTGTCGCGGATCCCCATTCTTGGCATTTAGTTTATTACACCTGTCTGAAAAGGATTCTGGTTATTTGGGTTCCTTGGGTTCTTCAGCCTTGGCGGTGATGGCCGGTTTGAAGATCTTCTCTTCCATCTGGACGTTGAAGGCGGCTTCGACAATCTTCCGTTCTTCTATCAGCTTTCCATTCTGGAAGACCTGGATCTCGTAAGGGATTATCGAATTCTGAATGACGCGAAAGTCCTTGAAATAGAGACGATATCTGACCGGAGTGGCTGATGAATCGGACTTCTCCTCGTAGTTGACGTAGATGATCCGACCGGTGCGGCGGCTGATCTCATACTGGGTAACGATCCCCTCCTTCGAGGTCAGTCTGATCTGATCGAGATCGAGCGTGCCGATCTTGTTGGAGCCGGTAAATTCGATCTTCGCTTCGTTCTCCTTGTACCGGAGCAGTGCCTCGTAGTGGTGCTCGTGGGCCCCCTTGAATCCTCGGATCTCCTGGTCAGATGGTTTGTGGGCCAGGCCGTTCTCGGTGCTCCAGACATTCGTGCCATCAGTCGAGATCGAATATTTCATCTCGGGAAGATCGAGTTCGATCATCATCAGATCTTCACCCAGCTTTGCTTTGCGGATAAATTTACTGACCATCCGCCCATCGAGAGTCCCGGTGGGGGTGATCAGTTTGATGTTCGCCCGGAGGACGCCATTTCGCTGGATGGAATAGATTGCCGGCCGCCCACCATAGGCGAGGAGGGCACGCTCAACAACCTGATCGGCCGAGAGGAGCTTCTCCTGTTTGGCGCGTCGGGCATCGACGGATGGTGTTATCAGAATGAGCAGGAGCAGTAATCCCGGACTCAGAACACGTGTGACAAAGTTTGAGAACGCGGTAAATTTCATTTCGGTTGACACCCTCCCGAGGCAAAACATAAACTTGCACGAAATTAGCAAGTATAATGATACCTTACTACATTTGTTACTTGCCAGTCCACGACCGGCAATCCCAACTGGAATCGGCTGGCATCGGGGCCAGTATCGGCCAGACCCGGTCCGGCTTGATCCGCCACTTTACCAGACCGTTCAAAGGTGGAGTCGATCGTTCAATGAAGCATGATAAATGAACCATGATAAACGATCCTTGCCGGGATGGCATTAGCCAGCATCTAAGATGGCCGCGAGAAGTCAGAGATCACGAGCAGCGTGATCGCCCGGAGAGAGTATAACAGGAGATGGAGATGAAGATAGGAATCCTTGTCGGGATGGAAGAGACATTTCCGGCGAAGCTCATCGAGAAGATCAATGACCGTCAGGCCGGGGTGACTGCCGAATATCTGAAGATTGGCGGCATAGGAATTGCTGACCCAAATCAATACCGACTCATCTTTGACCGGATTTCTCACGAGATTCCGTTCTATCGATCCTATCTGAAACATGCCGCGCTCAACGGGACGATCATCGTCAACAACCCCTTCTGGTGGTCGGCCGACGAAAAGTTCTTCGGTTACTCGCTTGCAGCGCGACTTGGGCTGGCGGTTCCGAAGACGGTGCTGTTGCCGCAGAAATCCTATAAGCCAGGCGTCACCGATGCCTCACTCCGCAATCTCCAATTTCCGCTCAAATGGGATGAGATCATCGAGCACGTCGGCATGCCGGCAATTCTCAAGCCGCACGATGGGGGAGGATGGCGGGATGTCTACAAGGTTCACTCGAAGGATGAACTCTGGGCAGCCTATGACAGTACCCACACACTGGCCATGGTTCTTCAGGAGTTCATCGATTTTGACGAGTATGTGCGGTGCTACTCAGTCGGGCGCAAGCACGTCCTGGTCATGCCATACGATCCGCACAATCGCCGCTATCTTCCCCGCCAGGCCTCGACCCTGACCCCGGACCTCGAGGATCGCATCATTCGCGACACGATTCTTATCAACGAGGCGCTCGGTTATGACCTCAACACGGTCGAGTTTGCGATGCGTGACGGGATACCTTATGCGATCGACTTTACCAATCCTGCCCCGGATGCCGATATCTTTTCAGTCACGGAACCATATTTCGAGTGGATTACGGATCGCGTCACCGATCTGCTGATCGACTATGCGCTGCATGGCGAGGCCACCGCAAAGTATCATCGCTGGTCGAAGTGGCTCAACTACGACGTGCAGGCTCTCCCGAATCAAATGGTTGGTGGAGAGAGGGACAATCTGGCTGAGCGGCTCTTCAGCGGGATGGGGAAGGTCGCCCGACAGGCCTCCGACGCTCTCACCGGAGTGATCGACCAGATCACCGAACCGGTCAAGTCAAAATCTTCCAGGAAGAAGAAAGGTGAGGGCTCTGAGAAGGAGGCCAAGGGAAAGAAGGGTTCCAAGGATCGAAAGAAGGATGGGTCGAAGAAGAAGGATTCAGACAAGGATGGTGGCAAGCACAAACATGGAAAGACGAAGAAGGGAGACTGAGCTACCCAGGATCGTTCGCCCGCCAAACCACCACGGCGACTGATGCCAGCGATCATTTGTCGATCACCACCGCCAGGATGACGGGGCAGGCGCACCGAAAAGGGAGCTTGCCTCATTCAACGAAAAGGCATATTATCGTGAATGTCTCACGCGTTTGACATTCCTCGCGCGATCCTGAGGCAGTTTTCATCAAGAATCATCTTTATAATTCAGCGCTTGCCACATAAATGAGATTGAATTGGCTGTATTGAATTCGATGCAATTGAAGCGAGTGACACGGGCGGCAGGGGGTGGACATGCCATTCGACAACGATTTCACCATCGGTATCGAAGAAGAGTTTCAAATCATCGATC
>CAIOZW010000400.1 GCA_903862855.1 uncultured Acidobacteriota bacterium | reverse complement strand
TTGGCCAGACGGGGCCGCACCTCGCGTGAATACTGCGCGCGCAGTTCGTTGACCAGATTGGGGCGGAAGAAGGTCGTCAACTGCCCGACGAGCGTCGAAGTCCGATCCTTTTCGGTACCATTGTTGCTGAGCGCACTGACCGTGTTCGGGAAGAGCTGGTTGCCCGTTGCGTTGGCGTTATTGGCATTGTTCCAGCTCTGATTGAAACGGATGTTGAGTCGGTTCGACTCGCTGAAGTTGTAATCGAAGCGGCCCAGGTAGGCCAAAGCGTCGTTGGTCTGATCGAACGGAACCTGGAGACTCTTGTAGAAGTCGAAAGCCTCCTTCGTCGCATCGGTTGCCGTCACATTCTGGAGAAGGTTGAAGAAGACGACGCGCGGGTTGGTGAACTGCTGCTGCTCGAAGGAGCCGAAGAAGAAGGCCTTGTCCTTCTTGATCGGACCACCGATTGAACCACCATACTGTCTCTGCGTCGGCGCCACATTGACGTTGCTGCCAAGATTTCGCTCGAGCGCCTGGTAGTAGCTGTTCTTACGGGAGAGATCCTGTGGACGGAGAAGGAAGAAGGCGCTACCACGTAACTCATTGGTACCCGACTTCGTCACCGCCGTCACCACTCCACCGGTCGATCGTCCAAACTCTGCCGAATAACCGGCCGCAACCACCTGGAACTCTTTCACCGACTCCTGTGGAATGGTGAAGGCCGTGTTCGAACGCTCACCACCACGGATACCGCCAAAGAATGGCTGATTGTAGTCCATGCCATCGATGTTGATGTTCGAATTGATTCCGCGCTGTCCGGAGAGGGAGATCTGTCCGCGCTGCGGATCGACCTGCGCCGTCGGCGTCAATGTCACGAAGTCCTGGAAACGACGACCATTGATCGGCAGATTGGCGATCGAGGCCTCGTTGATCAGAGCATCCGGCTGGGAGACGGTCGTCTGGATCGCATCAGCAGTCACGGTGATCGTCTCCGCCACCCCGCCAACCCCGAGGGTCACGTTGATGTCGGCAATCTGACCAACCTTGACCGTCACATTTGCTACTTCGGCTTTGGTGAAGCCCGTCGCCTGAACGGTCACCACATAGACTCCCGATGGGACAAGCACCAGTCGATAGAGCCCGTCGGTGTTGGTCGTCGAACCAAGCTCAAGTCCGGTCTGGGTATTGTTCGCCTTGACCGTTGCCCCGGCAACTGCCGCACCATTGGCATCACGGACTATTCCGATGATCTGCCCGGTGCTTCCCTGTGCCTGTGCCATAGCCTGCATCCTGCCGGCAACCGCTAAAAGAAGAAGCATTGCCGCCACCGAGGCCAATCGTTTGAAACTTATTTTAGACATAATTCTGCCTCTCTTGAAGTTATTAATAGAACCTGATCCGGAATTCTTCTCCGTCTGCAATGATCCGCAGTCAGACCGGTTCCTCCCTGCCCTCGTCTCACTGATCCGAAGGCCATGCCCTGTCTCCTGTCACTATCTACTCCGTGGCTCTGCCGTGGCTCTTTCCTGATTCTTGCTTGGATTTCATCTCAGTTGGTACTGTCGACGGCCACTTCGAATCGATAGTCTCCCCAGCCCGCCATCAAAACGGGTTGTCCTCGACCTAATCATCCCATGACCGCTGCGCCTTCTTTCGGGCGCCGGCACCGGATCCTGGCGTGTATATCTGATAACTTCCGCACTCAGCGTGCTGTCCGTGTGCCATTGTTGAGAAAGATTGTAACCTTATTGCTGAAGCAGGTAGAAAGATTATTCCACCCGATGAAAAAGTTCAAGTTAACTTACCGTCAAGATTATGTCAGTTTTTTATGACTTCACCGACAATCGTCTCTCCGGGCGATCTGGTTGCTGGTCGAGTGCATCCATTCGGTAGAAAGGTTTCCCTTCTCACCTCTGCCGGGCGATCAGCGAACCTCCCTCGTGACTTCTCATCAAAACGGTGAAAAACGGAGACGGGGAGACAGGACATTCATCAACCCGTCTCCCCGTCTCCATTATTGCCTCTTCCGGTTTAGAACTCACCCATGCCGCCACCCGGAGGCATCGGCGGAGTCTTCTTCTCTTCCGGAATCTCAGAGATGAGGGCTTCGGTCGTCAGCATCAGTGCCGCAATCGAGGCGGCGTTCTGAAGGGCCGTTCGCGACACCTTCGCCGGATCGATGACACCGGCCTTGACGAGATCCTCGAACTCCTCGGTCTCGGCATTGAAACCGACGTTCTCCGACTTCTCGTTCTTGACCCGCTCGACGATCACTGCTCCCTCACGGCCGGCATTCTCCGCAATCTTGCGGAGCGGCTCCTCGAGGGCCCGCCTGACGATGTTGACGCCAATCGTCTCGTCCTCATCCTCGAGCTTGAAGCTCTCGAGCGCCTTGGCCGCCCGGACGAGGGTCACTCCACCACCGGGAACGATCCCTTCCTCAACGGCGGCACGTGTCGCATGCATGGCATCCTCAACGCGAGCCTTCTTCTCCTTCAGCTCGGTCTCGGTCGCTGCACCAACCTTGATCACCGCCACTCCACCGACAAGCTTCGCCAGACGCTCCTGGAGCTTCTCACGGTCATAGTCGGAGGTCGTCTCCTCGATCTGGCGACGGATCGTGCCAACCCGGCCCTGAATGTCGACCTGCTTGCCAGCACCCTCGACGATCGTCGTGTTGTCCTTGTCGATCGTCACCTTCTTCGCCCGGCCAAGATCCTCGAGCTTGACGTTCTCGAGCTTGATACCGAGGTCCTCGCTGATCACCTTGCCGCCGGTCAGAATAGCGATATCCTCAAGCATGGCCTTGCGGCGGTCGCCAAAACCAGGCGCCTTGACCGCGGCCACCTGCAGCGTGCCACGAAGCCGGTTGACGACGAGCGTTGCCAGCGCTTCGCCCTCGACATCCTCGGCAACGATCAGGAGCGGCTTGCCCATCTTCGCCACCTGCTCGAGCAACGGCAGAAGATCCTTCATCGAGCTGATCTTCTTCTCGCAGAGGAGGATCATGGCATTCTCCAGCGAAGCCTCCATCCGCTCAGAGTCGGTCACAAAATAGGGCGAGAGATAGCCACGATCGAACTGCATTCCCTCAACCACCTCAAGCAGCGTCTCAAGCGACTTCGACTCCTCGACCGTGATCACTCCATCCTTGCCGACCTTCTTCATTGCCTCAGCAATGATGCCACCAATCGTCGTGTCACCGTTTGCCGAAACCGTGCCAACCTGGGCAATCGCATCACCCTTGACCGGCTTGGCCATCTCGTGGATCGCCGCCACCGCCTGCTCGACGGCCTTCTCGATGCCGCGCTTGAGGGCCATCGGATTGGCGCCGGCCGCGACCGTCTTGACACCCTCCTTGAAGATCGCCCGTGCCAGCACCGTCGCCGTCGTCGTGCCGTCGCCGGCCACATCTGACGTCTTCGAGGCCACCTCGCGCACCATCTGCGCACCCATGTTCTCGAGCGTATCCTTGAGCTCGATCTCCTTGGCCACCGTCACGCCGTCCTTGGTGATCGTCGGTGAGCCGAACTTCTTGTCGATTACCACGTTCCGACCCTTCGGTCCAAGCGTAATCGCCACAGCGTCTGCCAACTGATTGACTCCGCGCAGAATCGCCTGGCGTGAACTCTCTCCGTGAATTACCTGCTTAGCCATTTTTGAACTTTTCCTCCCAATATCAATATCTCATTTGCCGGAAGATCACATTTTCCGGAAGCATCTGTTCTACTTCTTGCCCTTGGCGGCAGACTGAACAACTCCCAGAACATCATCCTCGCGAAGAATGAGCAGCTCTTCACCGTCGAGCTTGACCTCGGTTCCGGCATACTTGCCAAAAAGAACCCGATCACCAACCTTGAGGTCGATCGCGATCCGCGTACCGTTCTCGAGCAGCTTGCCGTTTCCAACTGCCAGAACCTCACCCTCCTGCGGCTTCTCCTTCGCCGTATCCGGAATGTAGAGTCCTCCACGCATCTGCTCCTGGTCCTCCAACCGCTTGACGATGATCCGGTCGTTCAGGGGACGAATCGATGTTGCCATTTATCTTGCTCCTTTCAGTTTCTCTATATGATTCAATCAAACTTGCACACAAACGTGCACTAACAGAACTTGTTTGCGCAATTGCGCATCAGTCACGAGACAATCGAGCTCCCGGACTGATCTCACATCTGGTCGCAACAGAGGTGACCCGGCATCGTATGGTCTTCCCAGGCTCAGGCGTCCATAATTTCATGACTCCAGACCTTCCTGACCACGGATTGCCGGTCGCTCTCGCCGTGAGCCACTGGACAGCAATCGCAAGAGCCTCTTGACTCATCGCGATGACGCACCGCGCCATAAAGCTGAGCGTATCATGCTCAGACTCCATTGGTCGACCAGAGTCAACCTGAGCACTATTAGCACTCAGACTGCGAGAGTGCCAAGTATAAAAACTGGCCAGGGGGGGTGTCAATCGCAAATTGCAGAAAAAAGTGTCGAAAGGCGCCTCGAGCCTCAAATTCGGGCATCAGCGACGGCTGGGAGGTGAAGTCCGGGCGTTTGAGGGATCAGCCTCGTAGAGGGCGATTCTCCGGGCAAGGGTATTGCGGTGAATACCAAGTTCAGCCGCTGCTCTGGAGAGATTATGGTTATGGTGCGCAAGGACCCGCAGGATAAACTGCTTCTCAAACTCGCGGAGTGCCTCGTCAAAGAGGATGCCGCTGGAGATCATCTGGTCGATGAGACGATCGAGATCGGCCTTCATCTGGCACCTCCGCTGGCTGGCAGTCCGTCACCCTGACCATCGAGGCCGGGGAGTTCACGGCCGGTAAGCAGTTGGAATGCCTCGATATACCGGTCACTGGTCGCCGTAACGATATGGTGAGGAAGGGACGGGGCGGGTGGCAGTTTGTCCCAGTCGAGGGTCTCCAGATAGTCACGGACAAACTGCTTGTCGAAAGATGGCTGCGAACGACCGGGAAGATAGCGGTCAGCTGGCCAGAAACGTGATGAGTCGGGGGTTAGCACCTCATCGATGAGCGTAATGGCACCGTCACGAAGGCCGAATTCGAACTTGGTATCGGCAATGATGATCCCGCGGGAGGCGGAGTAGGTTGAGGCTTTCTCGTAGATTGCGAGGCTGATTCGTTCAAGCTCGCGGGTCAGATCCTCACCGAGGCTCCCGGCCATGGTCGCGACGGAGACGTTGATGTCATGGCCGGTCTCAGCCTTGGTTGCCGGCGTGAAGATGGGCCGGGGGAGGCGCGCCGATTCGGTCAGCCCGGCCGGAAGGGCATGCCCGCATACTTCGCCTGTCTGCTGGTACTCCTTCCAGCCTGAGCCGGCAAGGTACCCGCGGACGACACATTCGAAGGGGATCACCTCGGCACGACGAACGATCATAGAACGGCCTGTGAGGTAGCGGCGCGAGTCGGTGGAGAGGCGTCCAAGAATTGCAGATGGAAGTCGGTCGATGCTCGTACTCACGAGATGGTTGGAGACGATATCTGCCATCTTTTCAAACCAGAAGTCGGAGATCCGGGTCAGCACCTCTCCCTTGCGCGGAATATCGTTGGGAAGAATGCAGTCGAAGGCCGAGATGCGGTCTGTCGCGACGATCAGCAGGTGCTCGGCATCGATCTCGTAGATGTCACGAACCTTGCCCTGTCTCAGGAAGTTAAGTTCAGTCAGCTTAGCCATGTGAAGACGCCAGGTGAAGATGCCAGGTAAAATGGAGAAATCACCATTTTGACAAAATGGCGAACAACTTCAGTCTATAAAACGACGTTGAACCACGGATGATGGAGTTGAGGGACAGCGCCACCACGGCGGAGAATGCCAGATCCTTCAGTCGAGGTCAATCTTGATCTTGATCTTAACCCCCTCCGTCGAAGATGATGGCGATTAAACAATGGCCAGCGCCGAAGAAAATATGGCATTATTCGGGTCGAAGCCCTGGTTGTCAAGGAGCAGCTCGACTAAGTGTGCGATGGGGTGCGCAATGGGGTGCGCCATAGGGCCTGCAAGTGGGCTTGCACGTGGGTTAGACGCAACGTATCATTGCGTGAGTCGGAAGAATATAAAGAGATTTTAATACAGACAGAGTGTCGGGCACCCGGGAGTCGGCCATTCTCGCACAATGGGTTCAAGGATCGATATTGATTCTGATCCCTCCTGGTGGCTTATTGGTGCCGTCACAGTGCCATCTTGGTGACCGATCTGGCTGATCGGCAATCGACCAGACCGGTCAGTTCAATTGCCAATGATATTCGACGGCCTGGGCCCGATGGGTCTGAATAGTGGTCAGAAAGAACAACAGCTGAAAGAGGGGCGATCGATGAACAAACCATCCGCAAACACGCCGGAATCTACCTCACGGACAGGCGGGAGTCTTCCCGGTGGCAAGGAACGACTGCTGGTGGTCGAAGACGACCCAAATATCCAGCGTATGATCAGCGACTACTTCCGCCACGTCGGATATGAGGTCACAACGGCCAACGACGGTGAGGTCGGAGTTCGTCTCGCCCTGAGCGATCAGCCGACGGTCATGATTCTCGACCTGATGCTGCCGAAGGTGGATGGGTTGACCGTCTGCCGGCAGGTGAGGGAGAGATATCCGACGCTGCCAATCATCATGCTGACCGCGAAGGACGATGTGGTCGACAAGGTGCTTGGTCTTGAGATGGGCGCAGACGACTATATGACCAAGCCGTTCAGCCTGCGCGAACTAGAGGCCCGCTTGAAGAGCGTGCTGCGCAGAACCAGGGCAAGAGGCAGTGACAAGACGGAGTCGGATCAGATGCCGATCGTGCGGGGAAATCTGCGCATCGATCCGGCGCGGCGCGAAGTGACAATCTCCGGCCGGGCAGTCGATCTGACCCCGAAGGAGTTCGAGCTTCTCTCGCTCTTTGCCTCCCACCCCGGGAGGGTCTACTCACGCAAGTTTCTGCTCGAGAATATCTGGGACTATACGTACGCCGGGTATGACCGGACGATCGACTCGCATATCAACCGTTTGCGGGCAAAGATCGAAGAGAATCCTGACGATCCCAAGCTGGTAATGACAGTCTGGGGCATCGGTTACAAGTTCAATGATGAGCCTGAAGAGTAGCCCCGTTTCGGCCCATCAGGCCATCAGCCCAGCCCATCAGGCTGATCAGGGATCCTCGACCTTGCCCTTGCGCCCTTTTCTGACAGGCTCCTCGATCCGTGGAGCAGGAGTCGGGCGGGGGATACGCTGCGGCTCAGGGCGCATCTCTCGTGGCTCACGGTAGACCGGCGGAGGGCCGGTAGAGACCGGTGGTCGAACCGGGGATGCCGGCGGAGCTGGAGCAGCCGATGGGGCCGGTGATGAGGTTTTGGGCGGAGCAGATGTGGCGGGCGTACCATCCGGTTCAGCTCCAAGAGGATCGAGTTCAAGGTCGGTCGATTCGGGCAGAATGTCTCCAGTCAGAACACCCAGCCGCGCCCGTTCGTTGGCGTGAATTCTGGCGCGCATTGAACGGACAGAGATCATCTCCTCAGTCAGTTCCGGCGGAGGAGCGAAGCGCTCCTTTGGCTTGTCCTTCAGATACTCACGCATGAAATCGAGCCAGAATGGGAGCGCTGCCGAGGCTCCTGACTCTCCCTGTCCAAGCGACTTCTTCTGGTCGCTGTATCCGATCCAGACTCCACAGACGACCGATGGTGTATAGCCGATAAACCAGGCGTCGGTAAAATCGTTGACTGTTCCCGTCTTTCCGGCGACCTCGTGTCCCAACGATCCGGCCGCCGTCGAGGTCCCATACTGAACCGAACCTTTCATCAGTTCGACCATCTGCCCGGCAACGTAAGGAGTGATGACCTGCTCCTGCTGGTTCGTCCCGGCATCGAGAATATTACCGTCACGATCGACGACGCGGACGATCCGCGTCGGCTCGGACCAGACTCCGCGATTGGCGAATGAGGCATAGGCGGCGGCGAGGCTCAGCAGCGGCTCCTCCGTGGCGCCGAGCGCCGAGGGGAGAAATGGTGCCATCGGATTGGGCAGCTTGAGACGGGTCACCAGACTGGCGGCATTGCTGACCCCGATCTCGTCGAGGATCCGTACTGCCGGGATGTTGCGCGAAAGAGCAAGTGCCTGACGAATGGTGATCGGCCCCATGAAACTGTCGTCGTAGTTGCGGGGAATCCACTCTCCACGCTGGAAGGGGACATCATCGACATAGTCGTCAATACTCAGTCCCTGCTCAATCGCGGCCGCATAGATAAAGGGTTTGAAGACCGAACCTGTCTGACGATTGGCCTGGGTGGCGTGGTTGAATTTGGTCATTGCAAAATCGTAACCACCAACGAGAGCCTTGATCTGACCGGTCTTCGCATCGATCAGAACCAGAGCGGCCTGGACATCCGGCTGTGGCTCAAAAATCACCTCGAGCTGCTTCTTCGCTACATCGATCGACTTGACCTTGAATGGAGCGAGATCTCCGCGCTTGAAGATCGTTGAAGGCGGACGACCGACGATCTGGGTCTGGGCTGCCGTAATGGTTGCCGAATAGGCTCCGAAAGAGACCCTGGTTCCGCGATCATTGACCTCTCTGACCAGTCCGGTCAGAACCTCGTCGATTCCGGGTGCCGTCCGCGTCCAGGTTGGATGGACATACTTGTCCAGAGCCGCCGTGTCCTTCGCACCGATATTCTCGAGCTTGAATCTCCAGCCGTGACGACGCTGATACTGCTGTGCACCTCTCCGGACGGCATTGACTGCGGCAATCTGGGCATCCTCGTCGAGTGACGTATAGACGCTCAGGCCGGCCCGGTAGGCATCCATGGCGTCCTGGGCAAGCCGCTCTACGAGCAACCGCTGGAGTTCCTGACGAACCTCTTCAATGAAATAGGCGTGGGGTGAACGATCATTCTTGCCGCGCTGGTCGTCCGGATCGAGATCAAGTGGCAGGGCACGGGCTGCGCCTGCCTCCGTCGCCGTGATGAATCCCGATTCGACCATCGCCTGGAGCACCAGGTTGCGCCGCTCCAGCGCCGCCTTGGGGCGGAGCAGTGGTGAGTACTGCTGTGGTGCCTTTGGGAGCGCAGCAAGAAGTGCATACTGGTGGAGGGCAAGATCCTTGAGCGGCTTGCGGAAATAGTAGTTGGCAGCAGCCTCGAAACCATACGCCCCCCCGCCCAGGAAGTGCTGGTTGCAGTACATCGTCAGAATCTGCTCTTTGGTGTAGACCCGCTCGATCTGGAGCGCGAACATTATCTCCTTGATCTTTCTGATGTAGGTCTTTTCGCGATTGAGAAAGAGGGTTCGCGCAAGCTGCTGGGTGAGTGTCGACGCGCCCTGCGCCCGGCGCTGACGAATGACGTTCTGAAGCAGTGATCCGGCCATGCGGACAGGGTCGATACCGAGATGGTCATAGAAACGCGTATCCTCGATGGCGAGGATCGCCTGTTTCAACCGCTCCGGGATCTGTTCATACTCGATGGGAATGCGGCGTTCAAGAGCAAGCTCCCCGATCACTTTGCCATTGCTCGCATAGACCTTGGTAATCTGAGGCGGGCGATAATCGGCAAGGGCATCGACCTCGCGGGCAAAACTGGTCAGCGAAGAGAGCGAGACGAGAACGAGTCCGGACAGGCCTCCCGCAAATACGGTCAGGAGGAGCAGCGCCCCCAGACTGTTGCTCTGGATGAATCCTCCAAGGCGGATGACAAAGCGGGGCAGCCGCTCTTGATGTCGGCCAATCCAGACCGGTAGCAACCAGTCCCGCCTCTTGGGATCAGAAATTCCTTGCTTCTGCGCATTCATGGGACGATTATAACAGCGAAAATGGTGGAAAAGTCCAGCAAGCACGCGTGGATGATACCATTTTCGTGAATCTGTTCCAGGCCTGCGCAATCACCGATCGGTCCATTCAGCGGGCGGTTCAGGTCAGAACCACGATCCTCCTCGACCCGGCAACATGGTCGAGGAATCAAGGATCGTGAAGACCAACAAGGAGACGATTGAAAAAGGTATGAGAGCGACCATCATCTTACTGGCCATTATGATTTATGTTCCAGGCGCGCCCACCATCGCCACCACTCCCATCCAGTCTGACAGGTCGAGGGGAGATGCGGCTCAGGAGAGAGTACCGGTTCGCCGGGTGCTTGACGAGCAGGTCAAGGCCTGGAACGCCGGAAAGCTGGAAGAGTTCATGAAGAGTTACTGGCACTCGGAGGAGCTGACCTTCTTCTCCGGCGCGCGGCGTTTGAACGGCTGGGAGGCGACGCTGGAACGCTACCGGAAGACCTATCAGGCTGACGGTAAGGAGATGGGTGAGCTGGCCTTTGCCAACCTCGACATCACGCTCCTCGGCCCGGAGTCCGCCTTCGCCCGCGGGGAATACCACCTCACTTTTCGTGACGGGCGAAAGGCAACCGGCATCTATACGCTGGTGCTGCGCCGGTTCAAGGATGGCTGGAAGATCATCCACGACCATACGTCAGCCGCTCAGTAGTCGTCCCTGCCGGGAGAGTCCTCTCCAGGTGAGCAGACCGCTGAAAGAGGTCTGCCTGGAGACTGATCGCAGATGGCGGGTTTTGCAAGACAGGCCCGTTCTGTTAGGATAATGGCTTGAATCTGATTCCAATTTTTCGTAACCGGACAGGAACGTCGAACTGCGAAGTCTGAAGATTACAATACCTGAGAAAGGGCTCGAAGCACTTTTCGGTCCCTACGACCAGAACATCAAATATCTCGAGTCGCTGTTGAGCGTCCGCGTCGGTGGGCGTGGAGCGGAACTGATTGTCGAGGGGGATGAGGCCGATGTGGTCATTGTCGAGCGCATCCTCAAGGACTACACGCAACTCTTCACCGAGGGGCGGACACCAAGCAGCAGCGAGATGCGCGAGGCTTTTCGCCAGATTGCCGATGACCGGGCCTCTTCCCTCCGCGAACTCCTGACTGGCCAGAAACGGATCAACCCGAGCGGCCGCAAGCAGGTAACGGCCAAAGGGCCCAATCAGCGTCGCTATCTCGAGGCGATCGAAGACCACGACATCGTCTTCGGAATCGGGCCGGCGGGGACCGGAAAGACATTTCTCGCGGTCGCCATGGGCATTCAGTTCCTGCTTGCCAAGCGAGTCAATCGAATCGTCCTAGCCCGGCCAGCGGTCGAGGCCGGCGAGAAACTCGGGTTCCTGCCCGGCGATCTTCAGGAGAAGGTCGATCCGTACCTGCGCCCCCTCTACGACTCACTCTTCGATCTTCTCGACGCCGAGAAGGCGACCCGATTTCTCGAGAAGCGGGTGATCGAAGTTGCTCCGCTCGCCTTCATGCGCGGCCGTACACTCGCCGACTCATTCGTTATTCTCGACGAGGCTCAGAACACCACCTCCGAGCAGATGAAGATGTTCCTGACGCGGATCGGGTTTGGATCGAAGGCTGTGATAACCGGTGATGTGACGCAGATCGATCTCCCATCCGGTCGCAAATCCGGCCTGGTCGAAGCGCAGCGTGTCGTCAGCGGCATCGAGGGCATCGCCTTCGTTCAGTTTGATGAACGCGATGTGGTCCGCCACCAGCTCGTGCAGATGATCATCAAGGCATACGATGAGCACAACAGAAAGATCAGTCTCTAGCAACAACCGGCGGAGCAAAAAGATCGATTCACCCAGTGTGCTTCGCGAGGTCGAGGCAATCGAGGTGATCAACCGGCAGAGGCTTCACAGAATCGACCGTCGTGGTCTGGCGCTCCTCGCCCGGGCCGTTCTCGACGCCATTGGCGAGACGGAGTCGACGCTCAGTATCATCATTATTCGCGATCCTGAGATGCAACGGCTCAACCTCGCGTGGAGAGGGATCGACCAGCCAACCGATGTCCTCTCTTTTGCCTATCACGAATCCGAGACTGATGAGGATCCATCATCTGATCCCGCCGAAGCAGGCCGAAATCTTGGAGATCTGGTAATCTCTGTCGAGACAGCGGCACGCTATGCGATAAAGTATGAAATATCCTTTGAACGGGAGATCGAACAACTGGTGATCCACGGAACACTCCATCTGGCTGGATACGATCACGAAACCGACCAGGGTCAGATGAACCGGCTCGAGAAGCGACTCCGCCGCCAGTTACTGGTGGAGAGCAGCGGTTCCTCTACTGCCCAGCCGCGACAACCGAGGAGATAATGGAAGCCGATTTAGTTCTGACCAGCATCGCGATACTGGTGCTGGTCATCACCTCAACCGCCAAGAGTGCGCTCGACGAGATGAGTGATCTCTCGCTGCGACGGCTGGCGACTGAAGCGGAGGATACCCCGCACGCCCAGTTCTGGCAGCAGCTGGAGGATCAATACCACCAGATCAGTTTTACGCTGACCCTTGCGCTCCACCTGTCAATCGCCTCGATCGCCATTCTGACCACCGCGATCTCTCTGCGCCTTGCTCCACAGCGATATATCCTCGTTTCACTCGCCTCGATGATCGTAATCATCCTCTTCTTCCGGCTGATACTGCCCCTGCTGGTGACACAGAACGATCCGGGGCGGACACTTCTCAGACTGCGTACTCCGCTGCGAGTCCTGATCTCGATGATTGGAGTGATCGCCAAACCGATGCACGACCGGGTGCGACTGCTCCGTCGAAATGGAGAGACGGCGGCCGAGAGTAGCGAGGAAGAGCAGCAGATCGAAGACGAGAGTGAGCTGCAGGCCTTTCTGCATGTCGGTGCAGATGAGGGAATCATCGATGAGAAGGACGGGCAGTTTATTCAGTCGATCATTCGTTTCAATGACCGCACGGTGATCGAGGTGATGACTCCGCGACCAAAGATCGTCGCGGTCGAGGCAGAGACGCCGATCGAGCAGGTACGTGATCTGATGATCGAATCCAAGTATTCGCGACTCCCGGTCTACAACGGACAGATCGACCACATCGAAGGTCTCATCTATGTCCGTGACCTGCTGCGCTGCTGGGCTGAGAATGAGGTTGGACGTCCAGTGAGCCAGTTTGCCCGACGACAGCTCTATGAGGTCCCCGAATCGAAGCCGATCGACCAGCTTATGATGGAGATGCAGAAGGCGAAGGCGCAGATGGCTCTCGTCATTGACGAATATGGTGGACTGGCCGGTCTGGTCACACTTGAGGATCTGATCGAAGAGATCGTTGGTGAGATCGAAGATGAGGACGAACCGGAACCGATCGCGACGGAGGTTCAGATCGTCCAGGAGAATGAGACGAGCTATACTGTCAGAGGCGATCTCGAAGTTGGCAAGCTGGAGCGCCAATTCAATGTCGAACTGGCAGCTGACGACTTTACGACCGTCGCCGGGCTGGTACTGAATCGCCTTGGCCATCTGCCCAGTGTTGGTGAACGACTTGAGATCGAAGGGTTGCGCTTCGAGATTCTTGAGGCCGACGACCGCCGTATCTCACGGGTCCGGGTCGAAGCCCTGCCCACGCCCGAGACCGAGACGATTGAACCGTCACGGGAGAATGGAAACCATCCGGAATGAATGATAGCAATCAACAGCAAGACCCGGAGCGCCAGCCGCGCCGGGCAGGTTTTGTCGCCCTTGTCGGGCGGCCCAATGCCGGGAAGTCGACCCTGCTCAACTCCCTGATTGGCGAGCATATTGCCGCAGTCTCCGCCAAACCCCAGACAACCCGGACACACGTTCAGGGGATCATCACTACCGACGAGGGACAGATCGTCTTTGTCGACACGCCGGGAGTTCATAAACCGGGTTACACGCTCAACCGGCGAATGATGGGCCTGGTCGCCGATGCCTTGGCGCAGGTCGACCTGGTCCTGCTGATGTGCGATGCCAGCTCCAGTTTTGGCTCCGGCGATCGTTTCACTCTCGAGATGATCCGAGAAGCTTCCAAACCGACCTTTCTGCTGCTCAACAAGATCGATCTGCTCAAGGACAAATCGGCCCTGCTGCCGCTGATTTCCCAGTACACGCGCGAGTACGACTTCCGGGAAGTGATTCCGCTCTCGGCCCGTACCGGTGATAACCGCGAGCTGCTGGTCGGAACGATCTTCAAATATCTGCCGGAGGGTGAGCCCCTCTTCGATTCAGAACTCTTCACGACAGAGATCGAACGGAACATCGTCGCCGAACTGGTTCGTGAGCAGATTCTCCAGCAGACCCAGCAGGAACTGCCATTTGCGACCGCAGTCAGAACTGAACTGTGGGAGGAGGAGGGGCGTAACGTCAACATCCATTGCGTGATCTACGTCGAGCGTGACTCGCAGAAACCGATCATCATCGGGCGTGGCGGAGCCATGCTCAAGGAGATCGGGACACGTTCCCGCCGGAAGATCGAGCGACTGCTTGGTCGCCACGTCCGGCTCAATCTCTTTGTCCGCGTTCAGGAGGACTGGCGGAACGATCCACGCCTTCTCGACGAACTTGGGATCCAGGAAAAGTAGCGCCAGTCCGACCATTTGAATCTCCTATGAAAGTATGGCACTCGATCGAAGTTGATATCTCACGCGCCGCCGAATCGGCAGCGACAACCCAGCTCTGGGCCCACCAGACAACCGGTTTTGAAGTCTCTGAAGATGCGGCCCATCCGGACGAGATCACACTGCGGGCATATTTCGTGGCGCCACCGGATGCCACAGCAATCCGTGAGGCAATTCTTCACGAACTGACCCTCCAGGGTCTCCCGACCACTACCCTGCGCCGGGTCGAGGGCCTGACGATCGCGGATCAGGACTGGCTGGCCGAATGGAAGAAGGGATACGAGCCGCTCGAGATTGGAGAGCGTCTGCTCATCTGCCCATCGTGGAAGCGCGACAAGGTGGCGGGAAGCAGTCGACTGATCATCGAGATCGACCCGGGCATGGCCTTCGGCACCGGGACTCACGAAACGACACGGGGGTGCCTGGAGATGATCGAGAAGTACTGGCAGGGTGGATCATTGCTCGACGTAGGGACCGGCACCGGTATTCTGGCCATGGCGGCCGCCCGGCTCCAGCCTCAATCAAGGATCGTCGGATTTGATAATGATCCCGAAGCGATCGAGGTTGCCAATGAAAACGCCGGGATCAATGGTCTGGCTGAAGACATGGAGATCGAGGTGAACCGCCTCTCATCCTATGCCGGTCAGGAGTTCGACGTTGTCGTCGCCAATCTGACTGCCGATGTGATCATCCCTTTCGCGGCCGACTTTCCGACGGTCATGCGGACTGGCACAATTCTTATTCTCTCCGGAATTCTTCGCGAGCAGGAGGGAGAGGTCAGAAAAGCTCTCGACCGGTTCACCTGGCTGGAGGCAAAACCGGATAACGAGTGGGTAACTCTCGTCGGCCAGCTCTGACGTTCGGGAACAGCATGCAGGCTCATCGTTTTTACGCAACACGCGATCAGATCAACGAAACGACGATTGAACTCGGCGTCGAGGAGTCTCACCACCTCTCGCGTGTCCTGCGTCTCCAGGTAGGAGCGATCGTCTTTGCATTCGATGGCACTGGCCAGGAATGGGAGTGCGAGGTAATGGCCAGCCACAAATCGGCAAGCCAACTGACCATCCGCCGCCAGCTCGATGAGCCGGTCGAGTCACCGCTTCGATTGACTCTTGCCCAGGCGCTCGTCAAGGGCGACAAGTTCGATCTCGTCGTTCAGAAGGCGACCGAGCTGGGTGTGACCCGGATCATCCCGCTCATCACTGCACACTGCGAGATTCGTCAGGCCGGTGAACGGAGCGAGCAACGGCTTCAGCGCTGGCAAAGGATCTCACTCGAGGCTCTCAAGCAGTGCCGGCGACGACACCTCGTGACCATCACCAATCCCCTGCCCTTCCCGGATCTCTGTAACGAGCTGAATGGCCAGCCGGCCCTCCTCCTCGCCGAACACGGCGGCGGCCCTATGCCAACGCTCCCAGACTCATTCCCGGACTCATCCCGTGAACTCACACTCATTGTCGGGCCCGAGGGCGGCTGGAGCGAGCGTGAACTGAAGATTGCCGCCAGTGCCGGGCTGTCGCTGGTCCATCTCGGCCCCCGCATTCTGCGCACCGAGACCGCGGCCATCACCGGCATCTCGATCGCCCAGTACCTCTATGGCGATCTCTCCCGGGTCTGATCAGTCGCTCCCTTCGGTTTTGATCCATCCCCATCCTGCTGCTAAACTTGGTTCATGACAAATACTCTTGAGACTGTAACACTTGGTGGAGGCTGCTTCTGGTGCCTCGAAGCTGTCTACCAGGAGGTCGAAGGCGTAACGCGTGTCGTCTCGGGCTATGCCGGTGGACACGTCGACAAACCGACCTACCAGCAGGTCTGCCTCGAACTGACCGGCCACGCCGAGGTCGTCCAGATCACTTTCGATCCCACCATCGTCTCTTTCGAGCAGCTTCTCGACATCTTCTTTGTCATCCACGACCCAACGACGCTCAATCGCCAGGGAGCCGATCAGGGGACCCAGTACCGCTCGGCAATCTATTATGAGAGCGAAGAGCAGCGTGCCATCGCCGTTGCCACCATCGAGCACCTCGCCAAGGCTGGTGCGTGGAATGGGCCGATCGTCACCGAACTCGCCCCTCTCACCACCTTCTTCCCCGCTGAGGATTACCATCAGAACTACTTTCGGAACAATCCGTTCCAACCATACTGCCTGATGGTCGTCCGACCTAAGGTCGCCAAATACCGGGAGAAGTTTGTCAGATAAGGCGGCTCTGCAGATCCTGAACACACCTGCCCCCCGCGGGCCGGGAGAACCACTCCTCGCTATAATGTTTTTCGCTTCTTGTCTGCTCGATGGAGGCCGAAAAAGGCTACTGACACTTCTGACAGAGTCCGCGGATTGTCACCTGGAAACTCTCAACCTTTTTATCGCCGAGACGTGTTCCAAAACTCACCGCATCAACTAACTCCGGCTCAATGTCCTGCACAACCCGGCAACGGCGGCATACGAAATGGTGGTGCGGCGAGGTGTTTGGATCGTAGCGGACCGCTCCCCCCTCAAAGACCTCGTTGATCAACCCGGATCCTTTGAGCCAGTTGAGAGTATTGTAGACGGTTGGCCGCGAGGTCATTGGGAAACGCTCGTTGACGGCATTCATGATGTCTTCAGCGGTGGGATGATCGACCGATGATTGCAGAAATTCGATGATTGCCCGCCTCTGCGGTGTCATCTTCAACCCATAGCCATCGACCATTGCGGAAACTGTACTGTAATCAAGTCTCGACATGCCTGTTTAGACTAGATATAAACTCAGATTATGTCAACCAATAATTTGCCAATTATTTGCACTGCATCGCGATGGGGGGATCAATTTATCTCACTTCAGTCATCTCCTGGCTGTGATTTGGAAGAGACGCTGATGCGGGAGAAAAGGTCGATCGTCCGACCGGCCGCCTGCTCCCAGGTAAAAGTGGCGGCCCGGGTGATGGAGCGGCGACGAAGAGATTGGCAGAGGTGGTGATCGATGATCAGACGAGCCATCTGGTTGGCCATCTCGTCAGTATCAGCCGGATCGAAGTAGATCGCCGCATCGTGGCAGGTCTCCGTGATGGCGCCAATTCGTGATGCCGCAATTGGGAGCCCCATGGCCATCGACTCGAGCAGTGCAAAGGGGCAGTTTTCGGCGATCGAGGGATAGACGACCGCATGGGCCAGACCATAGATCCGGATCAGTCGCGGCCGGTCAATTCCGGGGATGATCCGTACCGATGAGGCAAGATCGAGCCGCTTGACTGTTGCGCCAATGTCATCGGCATAGGTGGGATCGGTGAGATGACCAACGATGACCAGATCGACGGCCGGGTGGTCCTGGCGTAACCTGGCAAAGGCAGTCAATAGATTGAGGACATTCTTGTAGCGATGGAGCTGGGAGACATAGAGGAAAAAAGGGTTGGTCGGATCACCGACTGGCACGTCCCCGGTATGGACACTGCTCCGTTCTGCTTCACCCCACTCGATCCCATGGTGAATCACCGTGCACTGCTCTCCACGTGCGCCGAGCCGGATGAGGCGGCTCCTCAGATCTTCACTGAAGGCGATGAGCTCAACTCCTTCACGAAAGAGATGTTTCGCCTGACGATGCAGAAGATGGAGCCGCCATCGCCTGAGCATTGAGACCTCGACGTGCCAGAGCTCGGGTTGAAATGGAAGTGAATTATGGATGGCAACGACGGGATGCACGCTCGAGGGCAGGAGTGGTGGGAGAGAGCCGGAGTTGGAAAAGAAGATCGCCGGCCGATGGCGCCAGATCAGCAAAGGGAGAACGATGAGTCGCCAGATCATCTTGTAGAGGCTGCCAAGCAGCCAGTACCGGGTGGCGAGGTAAGGCAGGCTAATCTCCTCAACTGTGATCGCAGATCGATCGGCCTCCGGGAAGGTCATCTCAAAATCACTGGTTCGCAGAAGATGCAGTCGGAACCGTTCACTACTCTCCAGAAGATGGGTGATCAGGTTGCGGAGATAGACCGCTCCTCCACTCAGTGAGGCCGTCGCATCAATGAGAATCAGGGGACGATTATCGCGTGACATCTGGTCTTCCTCTCTACCCTGCGCTCCATCTCTGCTGTCTGATCACGCGGCGGTCGATGCATCCGGAGAACGCTGATTCAACAACTGTGAGACAACCCCGACAAGACCAATACTCAAATAGAGGAGCATGTCGCCGCCCATGTAACCACTGAACTGCGATTCAATAAACGCAAAGAGGTAGATGGCGAAGGCCGTCGTCATGATCCATTCATCCGGCGTCCCTTTGGTTCGTTTGATCGTCTGGTAGGCGGTCACGGCCACAACGGCCTGAAGAAGCAGGAAGATCGAGACTCCGACCAGACCAAGTTCCGCCGCTACTTCGATGATTGAATTGTGGGGATAGCCCACTCCACCCGAAGAGTTCCCGGTGCCAACACCAAGGATCGGCTCGGCGAGAAAATCGTCGATGGCCATATCGATAAGCAGGATGCGCTCCTGAATTGAGTTGGCGCTCGTATTCTGCGTCGGTGAGACTGTCGGATCGAAGAGGACCTGATAGAAGCGCACCGTCGCATCGGGGATTACGCTGTAGGCGACCCCCAGCAGCAACAGCCCGCCGGCAATGATCGTCAGTTTGATGCGCCGACCGATATGACCCAACCAGATGATATATATGAAGAAGGTGACGATCAGACTGATTACCGGACCACGGGCGCCACTCCGAATGAGAAGAAACGCGGCAGGAATGAGAATCAGCACATCGATCAGCCCGATACGACGCTGCCTGGCAATCCGGAAGATGACGATGATCAGCAGCAAAGCATAGGCAATACCAAACTGGATTGGATTGTCTCCCTTATCCTCAAAGATGTAGATCGAGAATCGACCATAATCCTGATAGAGCGGATTGATCCATAACTCATAGAATGAGGGGACGATCATGATGATCGACATCAGACCAAGATAGGTCAAAAACCGATCGATCTTGGTGGTTGAGGCGATCATTCTGACCCCGATATATGGCGCAATCACCAGGGCTGGCGCATAGATCACCTTGCGGTAGGCAGATGGATTGTCCTGCGCCCACAAGAGGTAACTGATAAAAAAGTAGCTGTAGAGTAGTCCAAAAAGCTTGTCGATCAGATTGAATGAATGGTTCTGCAGAGCCGCCCGCAGGGCGATCCACCCACCTATCAGGTATGAGCCGGCCATCACCCCGTAAAAGGCCCCGGTTACAAATGTTCCCGGCTCGATATTCAGCTTGTAGATCGTGTAGAGGTAGAGGGCAATACCATTGACCTGGATCGCCAGTGACAGTTCGGGCTTTCTGACAAGAACAAAGATACTGCAGAGGATGACGAGCAGCCTTGCTACGAGCAGGATGTCGGTCGCCAGTACCAGCGTCGACAGAATTGCCACCAGCAATGCCCCGAACATGATTGGATACAAGTTCTCGCGTGCGCCTTGGATCTGTGACATCTCACTCCTGATTGCCGTTGCGATAGACTGCGACCACCGAATGGCCGTGAATCGTTGCACTGGAGTTGAAGATTAGCATAAGCCACCCGATCACCGCGACCGGAAGCAGGAGGAGTGAACCCAGTCGATAGATTGGTGTCCGGTCGATCAACCGGAATCGTCTCCCAATCAACCCCCAGGCTTTGTTGAAGGCGTAACGTCGATAGTGAAGTCTTTCGAGCGGTTCGTGAATGAGCCTCTCGAGAACCAGACCATATCTGACAGCGACGTGACTCAGGGTATGATCGGGCCACCAGGTGAGGTGGTGCGGTGGCATATTGAGGAGTCCATTGATGGTCTGCGCTATGAAAGAGTCCGCAGCTGGAACTGAAACAACCAGCCTCCCTCCGGTGCGGAGACACTTCAGACTGTCGGTGATGAACCCGTTCAGATCGACGACATGCTCGAGAACCTGAAATGAACAGACAAAATCATAGTGTCCAGGCTGACGCTTGCTGTGATCGGCGATCGACTCGTCAAGAATAGTCGGGGCATCGTCACCTTTCGACGCCGATGCAGTCAGATTCATCTCCAACCCGACATACTCGCAAGCGGGAAGGGATCGTGCAAACTTGCCTTCGCCACATCCGATATCAAGCACCTTTGCCCCTCGGGGGATGAGGTTCGCAACGGTTCGATACTCGCTCTTCTCCTCGAGATAGTACCAGGGATGGCGATTCAACTGCTGGTAGAAACTCTGCGATCCGGCAATCATCGGACTGAAGAAACGCAGGTGGCAGGATGAGCAGTTAAAGAAAGAAAGCTGGTCGATCCCGTCGAAGTGGTCAGCCACCGCGACCCCGAACCGGGCACGGTAGAGCTGGACAAGATCATCAGTATCGACTCGATCAACGAGCGAGACCTCTTCGGACTGACAGAGCGGACAACTGGCAACTTTCATATTTTGCAATCAACCAGGCTCGAAAAAAATTGCGAAGACTTTAATAAGAGTGAGGTTTCCTTACCTCCCGGCATCATTAAGGCCAGGCCACATGCCAGGCCACATTCCTGTCCGGACAGGTCGAACGAGGGTCAGTGACCACGTCGCCACCTTGCCTGATACTCCAGCATCCGCCGGGCCAGCCGGATCAGCAGCCCATCCTTGAAGTTATTTCGTTGTGTGTACCGATCCGCCTCACGATCGCGAATCAGAAAGGGCGGGTCAGTCAGCGGCAGACTGATCGGCTCCGTCACCATATTCGCAAAGCGACTGCGCCGATTGAGCGTGTGGGCACCCTGTTCATTAAAACCGATGTTTGAGATGAGATTGACCGTTGGCAGAATCGTCAATCCGCTGTTGATCCAGCATGAGAAGGTCCAGACAAATGACCAACTGTCGAGCCTTTCATCAAAGACCTGCTGGAAGGCTCGCTCCCAGTATGGAACCGCCCACTCATCGCCAGCCAGAATATCTTTGAGACGACCGCTGTGACGCAGCTCCGGCCAGCAGCTCATCGATGTATCAAATCTTTCCCATGCTCTCCGCCAGGTCGCCCAGCCCCAGCAGTGGTTGTACCGTGAAAAGTAGTAACTCTGGCGCGACATCCTCTCCCGGTAACGACCAAACAGATAGTTGGTCCCCGCAATATGCATGATACGGCGATCATCGCGGTATCGCTCGAGAAGCTCTTCACAATAACCAAAGAAACCGGGTTCGGGAAGACAGTCATCTTCCAGTATGATCGCCTCATCCACAGTCGCAAAGACCCTGTTGAGCCCGGTCGAGATCCGCTTTCGACAACCAAGGTTGATGTCGGCAAAGTCGGTGGTCACCTCGCACTCCCAATCGATCTCGGAGATGACCGACCGGGCCTCACGACATCGCTCATCCTCTCCGGGCCGGTTTGAACGCGGACCGTCGGCAATCACGAAGAGACGTGATGGCCGGGCCTGCCGAATCGCGCCAAGAACTCTTCGCGCCGTGTCGGCTCGATTGAAGATAATAAAGACAACCGGAGTTCTCATGCCTGAAAATTCCTGCACCATAACTCGAGGACGAGGGCCTTGAATGAGAGTGGCGCGGTCACTCCAAATGGAAAATCGCCGCCGGCAAGCTCTGTCCCAGCCGCTGGTGAGATGATCCCGGATTGAACCAGGTATCCATTTTGGAGCTGGTCACCATAGGCATTGAAGAGAGCCTGGTGCCACTGACGAACTGGCGGCGTAAAGCCACGCTTTGGCCGGGCCATGACCCAGGGTGGAAGAATACCGGTCATTGCCTCACGCAGCCACTGTTTGGGCTCAAGCCCGGCATCGGGCTGGCTCTTGCGTAGCCCGATCAGCAGTTCGACCAGGCGATAATCGATCAGGGGAAGCCGCAGTTCCACCGACGAGGCCATACTGAGCCGATCCCCCTGCGCGATGCCATTCTCCATCAGATAGGTCGCACAGAGGAGCCTGGTGATCTCGACCTCGAGTGCAGCCTCGTCATGCCTGGCCGCACTCGAGGTCCCGAGACTGAAGAGGTCGGCAGGATCTGTCGCAGCCAGCGATTCAAGAAACGGCCTCGTGTAGTAGCGATCCATCTCCCGCTGGGCCACCCTGAAATCAGGAGAGAGATCATAAAAGACGAGCCGGTCGGCCGGACTTGATCGATCACGATGATAGTGATCGATCGAGCTGCGGATCCCTCCCAGATCGAAAAGCCATCGGAGAAGCGTTCCGCGGTTATATCTCGCTGGCGGGTAGATCGTCAGATAGTCGGTCAGTGCCGGACCGCCCTGTGCCAAAAGCTCAAACTTGCGGCGCGATTGATGAACCGCCTGTCGTGCCCAATGATACCCCCAGCAGAGTTCATCGCCCCCGTGCCCCTGCAGAATGACCGGAACTCCATGCTCACGAGCAAGACGCATCACCGCCAGGTAGCCCGAACCGGCAATATCGGCAATCGGGTCGTCCTGCCAGGCCGTCAGTTCGGGAAAACCGGCGACAACCTCAGCGGTGCGCAGGACGATCTCATGATGAGGAATCTGCAGATGATCGGCAAATTCACGTGCCAGGCCCCGCTCATCGTTCCGTCCGTGACCCTCATAGCCAACGGTAAAGGCAGTGATCGTTCCGGGAGAGGCCCGGTTGGCAAGCGCGGCCACGACACTCGAGTCGAGCCCTCCGCTGAGAGCAACACCAACCGGGACATCGGCCCGGACGATCATTCGACTGATCGTCTCCAACTCTGCGCCAATCAACTCTGCCGGCGCCCCCACCACTGGTGGAGCATCTTCGATACGCCAGTAGGGACGCTCCTCGATCCTCAAACCCGGCGCATCAACCCCCGACCTCTCTGCCAGTCGAACAGTCAGACAATGTCCTGCCGGCAGTTTGCGAACTCCCCGCAGGGGTGTCTGTGGCTCCGGCACATATCCATAATGGAAGTAGCTGTCGATCGCCTGGGGATCGAGCTGAAAACGAATGTGCCCACTCCTGAGAATCGACTTCAGCTCGGAAGAGAAGACCAGCTCGCCCTCCGATTCAAAGAGATAGAGCGGCTTCTCCCCCATCCGGTCACGGGCCAGCAAGAGCGTCCTCCGCTTCTCGTCCCAGAGGGCGAAGGCAAACATTCCACGCAGCCTCTCCAGACATCCCTGCTGATAGTCCTCGTAGAGATGAACAATGACTTCACAGTCACTGTTGGTGCGAAAATGATGGCCACGTTCGATCAGCTCTCGCCGCAACTCGACATAATTGTAGATCTCTCCATTGGCAATCAGAACCAGCGAGCGATCCTCATTGAAGAGAGGCTGATCACCTCCAGCCAGATCGATGATACTCAACCGGCGCATCCCGAAATTGATGTGTTCGTTCCCATAACTCCCGACACCGTCCGGCCCTCGATGAACCAGCACCTCGACCATCCGGTCGACCTCTGCACTCCGATCTCCGCTTGACTGGCTGATGATTCCGGCAATTCCACACATGTCCGCTCAGCGCTCTGCGCCTGACTCCTCTCTGCCAAGATATGGTTCGCGAAGCAGCCAATCTACTGGTACTGAAAGTCCCAATGCCCGTCCCAATCGATAACCAAGATAACCCGCCGGGGCATCATAGATGAGATTGCCAAGACGCACGAGTCGCAGCAACCACCGGTTGAGGCCAAGGTTCAACACCAGTGGTGGAAAATCGTCCCGATAACGGTCATGGATCAACCGATCCTCGGCAACGCTCACCTCGAGAATGGTTGAAGACTTGGCCTGATCGTGAACCCGAAATGCCCCAAGGTATCCGCGCAATGCTCCAAACCGTCCATTCATCAGCAGTCGAATGATAAAATCACGGTCCATCGAAAACCTCAGGGTTGGGTCGATCGTTCCAGCCCGTTCCATCAGCTCACGCCGCCAGAAGAGTGTCTGCTGATGAAAGTTGAGACCGACGTGAAAGATATATGTCGCCTGGGCCAGTCCAAAGGGGCCTGACCAGTATGCATCCAAAAGTCGATCCTCTCCGTCAATGATGTAGAGGCTTCCGTGAACCGCATCCACCTCCGGGTGGCAATCAAGGTATCTGCCAACCTTCCCAAGCGCTCCGGGACAATAGAGATCATCGGAGTTGAGCCAGCCAACAATATCTCCGGTTGCCCGGCCAAATCCCTTGTTCAGTGCATCCGACTGACCACCATCAGGTTCACTGCACCACCAGGCAAGTCGTTCCTCATACTTCCTGATAATCTCCAGGCTTCCATCCGTACTTCCTCCATCGACAATGATGTACTCGAGGTTAGGATAGTTCTGGTCAAGGACGCTTCTGATCGTCCGTTCGAGAAATCCAGCCTGATTGAAGGACGGGGTAATGACTGAGATTTTTGGCCACAACTCCATTCAGGTTCTCCATTCCCGGTATCGCGCTGGATCTCACGACGAGTCCAAGACTGCCACCTCACCCTTCGGCTCGACTCCAGTCGGGCAGCCGTCCACGATCACGGGTCGCCCAGAGATTTCCGGCAGTCAATAATCGGTCCGCATCATTGCGCCAATCCCTGGCCTCTCGATCCCAGTAGAAGATATGAAAACCGAACCCACGGAGAAACGCGAAGAGATCCTCCTGCCGGTAACCATAACGGTCTGAGCCCTCCGGTGTACTCTCAAACATGATCACCAGCTGCCTGTTCTCTTCCAGCAGACGCCTTGCGCCACTGAAGACCAGCAGCTCACCACCCTCGATATCGATCTTCAGAAAATCGATCTTCGATGAGTCGAGCGGTTCCGCTGAAAAGTATTCATCGAGAGTCGTCACCGGAACCGATTCAACATCCTCGATTGCCGGCTGCTCTTCACCCAGACGACCGATAGCCCCGCCGGCAACGAGAAACCTCTCTCCATCACCTCTCCCGCGATCACGCGCCAGCTCGAGAACTCCGCCACTGCTCTCTGCAAGAGCAGTCCTGACCGTCGTCACCGTCGTTACGCCATTCAGTTGCAGATTACGGTGGAGCCTCAGCGTCGTCTCCACCGACGGTTCGAATGACCAGACTCGACCACCTGGCGCGACCCTCTTCCCGGCAAGGATCGAGTAGAGTCCGATGTTCGCACCGATGTCGACGACCTTCATCCCTGGTCGAAGCAGTCGGGCGACCAGCGCGAGGTCCCGCCGCTCGAAGCGCGAAGTGTAGAGCAGCTCGGCAATCTGCCCGACCGGATAGAGAAGGATTCGCAGAGAAGAGGCGACTTTGAATGAGACCGGGCGGCCGGTCAGTCTCCGCAAACGATAGAGGGCCGTCCTGATTGTCACGTAGCACCGGATGGCGATGCTCCTGAATATTCTCTTCATCTTCTCCCTTGCCTGGCTCTTCACCAATTCCTGGCACGTTGCACTCAGGATCCACGCAGGATTCGTCGGGCGAGTATCCACGCCGGAATCGCATAGAATAGACCATAAGCCAGCACCGTCGCCCAGGCGACACCGGCAACCTGCCACGACGTCGCCATGACAATTTTTAACAGGATGGCGCTGAGCGAGGCAAACCCATAGAAGAATACCTGCCGATGGAGCGCCTCACTGCTGTTCAAAAAAGCTGTCATCGCCCCACCATATGCCCCCAGAATCATCTGACAGGTGAACCCACCGAGGAGGATTGCCGATGGTACCAGCCCACCCCCAGCCCACCAACCGACGATCGTTCGGCCAAAGATAAACAGGGGGATCGCGATGATTGAAGCCAGTAGAACACTGACAATTATTCCGCGACGCAACGTCCGTCCCGCCCACGCATACTCACGTCGCGTCAGAGCTTCGCCAAATGCTGGCCAAAGAGGGGCAACAATGAACTGCGGCAGCAGTGCCAGCGAATAGAGCTTCTGGACTACGGCATACCCGGCAACCTCAGTAGCTCCAAGAATCCTCGCGATGATCAGATTGTCACTTGCCAGTCCGACGGCCGTCAGGATCTGGAAGATCAGAAACTGACTGCCGATGCTGGAGAGACTGGCCAGTGTTGCGCGATCGCGATGCCCAGGATCCGGCTTCAACCACGGACGACGCCAGTAAAAATGATGAAGCGCGTTGCCAGCGGTCGCGAGGATTGGTGTCCCGGCCATGGCCAGCACCAGCCACGGCAGCCCACCCTCGAAGCTGATCGCCACCAGGACCAGGAGCAGTCCGCCGACACTCCCCAGCGTCTGCCAGCCGCTGTTGACGTATCCTTCCTGATAACCAATTCTGATGCGTTCCACCAGGCTGAGCGGGATACTCACCGCAAAACAGATGAGCAGCAGGAGGATCGATGGCCCGAGCTCCCGGGCAGCCTGATCAGATTCTACCTTGAAAAATGCGGTCCAGGGGACGAATGGATAGACGAGCAGGAAGATGACGACAATCAGCAGAGCGATCCCGAGCAGCAAGATGAATGCATTCGACACATATCTGATTGCCGCTTCACGGTCATCCCTGCCATTCGCCTCGGCAAGCAGATTGACCAGACCATTCCCGATTCCAAGGTCGGCAAAGCTCAGGACAGCGATCAGGGAACTGATCGCCATCCACAATCCATATCGCTCAAGACCAAGGTAGTCGACCGTCAGAGGAACTGAAACGAGCATGGTCAGGGCAGTAATTCCCTTCGCGCTGAGAGAGGTGAGCGCCGTCAAACCTGCGCGGCGGTAGCGCTCCAGCGACCGGCCTTCACTGGTCGACTGATCGAATGGCTGCCATCTGATAATGGCCCTCAACTTAAGCAATCTCTCATTCCACTGCGAACCGTCTCCCTCTACAGACCTCTCCATTTGCTCGGGCATACCTCTACTCCTGGTCAGGAATTGACTGCCTCGACATAGAGGCTCTCCTCTGCCCGCTCCGCGAGATCGATCCCCTCAAGACCATCGATCGTCGTCTCTCCCGGTCGAAGCGCGACCACACTGGCAAATCCAGCCTTGTGCATCAGTTCCTGGAGCGAGCGGGCATCATACATCCACAGATGGAGCCGACCTCCAACAAGGAGTCTCTTCAGCCGGGCAAGTATTCCATCTGGTTCGGTCGGAATGATGAAGAGACTCTCTACAAAATCGTCCCCCCTCCCATTTTCAAGATAGTTACCGACCAGTATCTTCAGATCCGGGACAACTAATCTCACCACTCCTCGAGGCTTCAGGACACGCCGTGTCTCGTGGAGGAACCGGAGTGCCTCGTCACGTGTCAGATGTTCAAGCATGTGACAAGAGTAGATCACATCGACCGATGCATCGGCCTCCGGGATCCTCTGCGTCACGTTCGCATAGCGGATTCCACTCTCCTGCGCAATGCGTGCAAAATTGAGCTGGCTCTTCGCAATCATCCCTAACCGCGCCAGGATGACCGGGATCAGGGGCAGTCGACCCAGCTTGACGCTCATCGAATTGTCATAATTTATCCAACCGACTGACGGGCGATCTCCACAGCCTATGTTCAGCCTGCGAAGCGAATCGGTTGTCTTAATCTCAGTTATGGTATCGGGGGTCATACGCTATCACCAATCACGAGACGATCAAGTCAGACGGAACGACAGTCCCTGGTTCAAAGTGGAATCATTCGGAAGGGACTCTATTCCTCTCCCGATTCGAAGGATACCGCAAGCGCCACCAGGAGAAGAAAGAGCAGCGCATTGGCAGGAATCTGGAGATTGAAATCGAGCAGACTGTGCACCAGCAGACCGGTCACACCAATTGACGCCCCAAGCACAATCGGCAGCCCTTGCCGCCCACTCCTCAGGTAAAACCTTGGCAAGGTTGTCCGTAGAAACCAGACCAGCGCGACTGCTCCGATCAGACCTCCAACCAATCCGGCATCCGTCAGCAGTTGAAGATAGTCATTATGCACCTGTTCCACCCTCTCGAAGCGGGAAGAAGAGCTGCCATAGAGTGGATAGACCGCTGGAAACGCTCCGAGGCCGACCCCAGTCAGCGGATGGTCACGAAACATCTGCCACGAAGCCTTCCAATAGGCAAGACGGGTAACGACCGAATGCTCGGCTGCTCCCTGCTGAATGGTATCGAACCGCCTTCGCAGAGGCTGGTAGCCGATCAGGAGGCTGAGGAGCACGGCCGCGACCACGATAAATACCGGCAGAGGCAGCCTTCTCTCTCCGGAACCTCTTCGACCGACAATTATCACCACTCCAAAGAGCAACAACTGAAGTCCAACCGTAAGCATCCCTGCCCGCGACATGGAGAGAACTGCAGCAGAGACCATGACCAATACAGCAAGTGCGTGGATGATCCGCTCCTCGATCCGACACCTGGCAAAGATCAGCCAGGCAAAAGGGAGCGGAAAGAGAAGCTCCACCATTCCGGCAAAGTGGTTGTAGTTCCCGTATGGACCAAACGGCGAGACGAAGGCCGAGACCTGGCGTATCCAGTAGAGGCGCCCATTCCACGTCAACCGCTGGGCAATCGCAAGGAGAGAGATGGCCAGGCCAAAGATCGAGAGAACGGTCAGGGCGAGTCGCCGTGCCGGATTACGCCGAAAGACCTGGAGGGCCACCGTAAAATAGATTGCCAGTGCCAGCAGTCTCGCGACGGCTTCGCGAGTTGCCTGCGGGTCCTTTGAGATCGTTGCCAGGCGTAACTGCTCGAGTGGCAAGCTCTCGGGCATCCCTCCCGGTGCTGCCGCGCTGCCAAAAGGGAGTATCTGCACGATTCCCCAGAGCAGCAATCCCCAGAGCGGGAGTGAGAACCGGAGCCGCCGCCACTCAAAATCGTCATCGACCACCTGAAGCAGACCAAGCATTACCGCCATCACCAGGGCATTGATCTCAAAGATGGCCAGTGACCATGACTCAACCGTGCCAAAGGCGAGCACGGCGAGGATCACCGTTACGAGCAGATGGATGAGGAGTACCTGTTCAATTCTCTCGGCCTTCATAATTCTGAGTCCACCAATAGTCTCCGCTGCTCCAGCTCAGTCGACTCTGATCAGAGAAAGATCATCAAGCCGCAGATCCGCCCGCCGAAGCGGATCGACCTGACGATAGAGCGGGCTGCAGAGCAGAATTCTGACTGCACTCACCCCCGACGGAATGCTGAATGTCTGCTCGACCAATTGCCAGTCAGCGGTCTGCCGCGGCAGTTGGACCCGGACCGCGAAAAGTTCACCCTCGGCTACCGTGGGTCGCGGATCGACGATCTCGATCCACGCTGCCTCCAACGGCAGGTTGCTTGCCCGACAATAGAGAGAGAGTCGGTATGTCCGTCCCGGTTCGACCAGCACCAGCTGGGAGATGTTCGCAAAGGGGGTCGCCATGGCCATCGGGAAGGAGATGAGAAGCGATCGCTGACCGGTATGTGCAAGCTCATCATCACGGCGACCGACCACCTCGGCGTGTCGCCTGAGCACCCAGTCAAAACCAAGCCCGGTGTCGCGCAATGGCTGATATCGGTCGGTCAGCGGTGTCGCTTCGAATCCGCCATTAAGGATCAGTTCCCCGCCTGCAGGTGGCGACTGCGCGAGGCCCGCCCACGCCTCACGAGCCTCGGCAAAACGACCACCTCCCTGCGCCGCGTGGAGCAGTTGCTTCACCAGCTCCTGCCGGGAGACCCCATCATCTTGCGGAAGGCGTCGGAAGATCTCCATGGCCCGGTCGAGCTCGCCGCGACTCGCCAGATACCAGGCCAGCCAGGACTGGGCTTCCGCATCGGCCGGAGCGACCCGTTGCAATATCTGCAGATCGAGACCAAGTGATTGCGTCAGGACATCGAAGACATTGAGCGCGGCTCGACCATTTGTCACGCCAGGCCGGTTTTCGGAGATCAGCAGTGCCTCGTGAAAGGCCTCGATCGCAGCTTCGCTCTCTCCTCGCCGCAGCTTGAAGTTTGCCAGGCTCCAGGCCGTCTCGAAATAGCGTGGCGCCAGTAAGTGCGCACGATCGTAGGCCTTTGCCGCCGCGTCAGTCTCTCCATTGTTCTCGGCCGCCCGTGCCAGCTCGAGCCAATAACGGTAATCGTACGGCGTCAACCTCACCGCACGGCGCAGCTCAGCCACTCCCTGCTGCGGATCGGGCATCTCTGCCCGATAGGTCAGGTACTTGGCCCGCGCGGCTATCACTCCGGGATCTCCCGGAGCGTAGGCCAGAGCCTCATCCCGGGTCACCTGATCATCTCCCCATGTGATCAGCGCAACTGCGACAAATTGGCGATAGATCCAAAGTCCGGCCAGAATCGAGAAACTCAGAATGAGGATGAAGAGAAGGCGCCGCATTCACCCTCATTCCGACTGATGGTAGGAGTATTTGTAGTTGTAGTAGTAGCTCTCGGAGTGGAGATCGACACCATTGAGAACTACGCCAAAGATCTTCGCATTGACATCATAGAGGGCCTGCTTGGCCCGCATGACCGCTTCCCGCGGAGTCTGTCCACCTTTGACGACGAGGATGACACCGTCAGCATAAGGTGAAATGATCAGGGCGTCGGTAACGTGAATTACCGGAGGTGAATCGATGACGATATGATCGTAATGATCCTCGAGCTCGGCAATCAGAACCCGCCACTTGAGCGAGCTGAGCAGCTCCGATGGATTGGGCGGAATCGGCCCGGCTGTCATGACGTCAAGATTCGGAGTCTCGTGTGACTGAATGACCCGCTGAATAGAGATCTCACGTGAGAGGAAGGTCGAAAGTCCAACCTCATTCTTCATACTGAGAATCTTGTGGCAGCGCGGTCGTCGCATATCGGCGTCGAGGACCAGCACTCGGGCTCCGGTCTGGGCAAGGGAGATCGCCGTGTTGGCAACGATCGTCGTCTTCCCCTCCGCCGGATGGCTGCTTGTGACAAGCATCGTTCGTGGCGCCCGCTCTGCTGATGAGAGAAGGAGCGATGTCCGCAATGCTCGGTAGGATTCAGCGAACGAAGAGACAGAATCGTGCGCCGAGACCAGTTCACTCTGCATAGTCGCCAGCGCCGTACTCTCGCTCGGCGCGCGCGACCCGAGCAGACGTCGTCGGCCCAGACTCTGCAGCGAGGGGATGGCTCCCAGCGCCGGTAACTGAATGAAGCGTTCGATGTCCTCCGCAGTATTGATCGTGTTGTTCAGATACTCGACAAAGAAGGCCATGCCGATCCCCAGCGACAGCCCGATCAGCAGACTCAACCCGATGTTGAGCAGCTTGTTCGGCTTGACCGGCGTAATCGGTACTTCGGCACTCTGGACGATTCTCATGTTGGCCGGACGAAAATCACTCTCGACCTCGGCCTGCCGCAGCCGGTTGAGAAGGTCTTCGTAATTCTTGCGGTCAGTCTCAACCTTCTGCTTGAGAAGATTGAGCTCCGTCGACTCACGGTTCTGCTGGATCGTCTCCCCCTTCGACTGGCTCAACGCGACCCGCAGATCCTCCTCCCTCTTCCGGGCAACCTGGTACTGTGTCTCGATATTCTTGACGATCCGCTGCCGCGCCTCACCAAGCTGCGTCTCGAGCTGGCTGACCTGATCCTGGACCTGACGGACCGCCGGGTAGTTTGGCTGATAGCGTGCCGAGAGATTGGCCAGCTCCTGCTTGAGCCGCCCCAACTCGCGGGTCAGACTCTGCACGGTTGGATCCGAGATGACTGGAGTCAATTCATCCGACGAGACCTCCCGGCTGCGGTTATAGAGCGCCTCGGCGCTTCGCCGCTCATTCTCCAACTCGGCCAACTGACGATTCAACTCCTCTGTTCTGGCAAGAGCTATGTTGCCGCGGTCATCCAGCGAGATGATCTTCCGGTCGGTCAGATACCTCGAGTATGACTCCTCTGACTTGCGCAGTTCTTCACGCGCCTCTCCGACCCGCTTGGTCAGAAACTCGCGGGTCGTCGAGAGCCCTTGCAGCCGGCTCTCCATCGACCAGGTGATATACTCTGCTGCAACCGAATTGGCGACTTCGGCGGCCAGTTTGGGATTGTAAGCATCAAAGGTGACCGAGACGACCCGGCTTTGCCTTCCTACCGAGACATCGTACCGCCCCTGGAAGGTGTTGACGATCCGCACATCCTTCTCATTCTCTGGCAGGCTCTCGAACTCCTTTGACTTGAACTCCTCGTGCCCGCCAAGATTGAGCCGCTGGATTACTCGCCGCGCAATGTCGCGACTGCGCAAAATATCGACCTGCGTCTGGAGATAGAACGGATTGAAGACGTTGGCCGTCTCCACCTCCATGATCCGCTGCCCGGCGAGCACTCGCTCGGTCTCCTTGCCGATCTCGATCTTCGCTTCGGCACGGTAGACCGGTCGACTCATCAACGTCCCGATCGTCACGATCGTCACCAGCACGACCAGCGTCGCCAGAACCATCCACTTATGCTTGCGGATAATTCTCCAGTATTCCCGGACGGAATTCTTTTCGACCTGAATGGCCGGGTAGCGGCTGTAGACTGGATAGCCGGCATTCCCCTTCTTGGGCTCGCGCCCTGCCGACGTAACGTTGGCCAGTGCTGTCTGATTCTCTTCGTTATTGCTCATTATTCTCAGCCAAGCGGCTCTTGCCTCAAGCCGCAATTCTCGATTGGGACGGCCAAACAGAAGCCCTCCCGCCTCTTGCCCCAACTATCGAAAGATTCCCCAGCCAAGCGCACTCGCCAAACCTCCCGAGAAGGCCTGGAGAAGCGTCTTCGTCTGCTTTGCCCGGGTCGATTCGGGGACCATTACCACATCGTAGGGTCGCAGAACCAGATCCTTCCTTGGATCTTTTTCAATCTCGAAGAGGTCGACGACTACCTCCGTTGTCACCGTCTGACTGGCATCGGCCGAACGGACCAGCTTGATCTCCCGTTTCTTCGAGTCAGACATCACTCCTCCGGCCATGGCTATTGCCTGCGTCAGTTTGACCGAGTCCTTGAGTGGGAATGAACCTGGCTTGTTGACATTACCAGTCACATAGAAGATTCCCGCCTCCGGAATGTTGATGAAATCTCCCTCACGAATCACCCGGTTGAGCTCCGGACGCCGCACCAGATCCCGCAAATCGATCACCTCAAGGCTGTCCTCCGGCTGAGTATGAATCAACTGGGCAATATTGCCGGCCTTCTCATTGATTCCTCCCGCAAGGCTGATCAGATCATAGAGACGAAGCTCACGCGTCAGGGAGATCTGCTTCGGCTGATTGACCGCTCCAGCAATCGAGGCCATCCTGGAGTTGTACTCTTCGATAAAGACCGTCACCTGCGGATCCTTGAGGATGCTCGTGTAGGACTGGCGCAGCATAGTCGTCACCTCTGCCTCGCTCATCCCGGCAATCTTCAGTTCCTGGTCGATGAATGGCAACCGAATCGTTCCCTGCTCCATCACCTTGACTTTGCGACGCAGTTCCGGCTCTCCGGCAACATCGATCTGGATGACATCACCCGGCCCGATACGGTAGTCCGTTCGCAAACCACCTCGCCCCTTGCTGCCCACGACAACGGGAGGCGACTGGGCCAATCCACTGATCCCCCCCGAGAGAATCAACGCAACCAGGACTGCACATCGACATATCTTTGCGATCAGGTTCCGACATTTCATAAACTTCAACCTTACCCGAAGTACTCGAAGCTGGTGGAATGGATATTCCAAGTTAGGAAGTGGACATCTGCAGGCATTCTGGGAGGGGAGCGTTTCCTGATTCCTGAACAGGTTTTGGATTCAAGACTAAAGCTACGCAAGACAAACCCGTAAATGAACAGATGCGCCGCTTCTCTCCCGACTGGCGGGATGCGGCGCATCTTTTCAACTCAACAGTTCCCTCAGGTCAACTCGATCGTCCCCTCAGGTGTTTGAATGGACTCAGATTATGGACGGAAACCGCTGACGACGACCGATGATGGCGCCACGTTGTCCGACTGGGTTGCAGCAATCAGGCCACCCACCGCACCACCGATTCCGGCGATGATAAGCGAGGCAAGAGCGCCAGTACTCAGACCGGTTCCGAGGGTCGGGGTTGCAATCCGCGTGCAGGTTCCCTTGGCCTGGCCGGCAGAGACCTCTTTGCCAGGGTTGACCGTCTCAACACGCCCGGCTGCCGTCAGTGTTGCTTCACTGCGCGCCGCCATGACCCGTGTGTTGCCGCAGGTGACGTCAACCGCGATCGCCGCAGACTTGCCACCACCCGCCGCTGCTACACCATCGGCGGTCAAAATCGAGACTGCAACACCAGCCGGGGCATTCGCCACCGCCCGTCCGGCGGAGAGGCTGCCACCAAGGGTGCCGTCATTGAAGCGTACCGTCATCTCGCTCTCCGGCCCGAGCTGAAGCCGTCCCAACCGCCCAAGGTTGATGACCGCTGAACTGTTGGCGGCCGTGCGGATTCGGCTCTCACTGAAGACCGTCGCTCCCGAAATCGCCGAAGTGCCATTGATCGTCACCGATCCACTCACCGAGAGCTCGCCAGCCGACTTCCCGGAAGACTTTACTGACGACTGCGCAAGGGCAGATCCCGTCACCATCGAATAAAAACCACCGACTGCAAGCATCAGGACGATGCTCAGCATTCTGCGGAATCTGGTTGGTCTGAGACTCATTGAGGTTCCTCCATTACTCGTGGAAAGTTTGACTCGCCACCTGAACTTCACTGCCCAGGCATAAACTTGTATTGACCGAACTCAGGAAACCATTTGATCTATCGGATCAGCCTGGAATTTGCCGGACCGGTCTGATGTTCACAGTGCCAGTCTGAAATCGACGTCAGCAGAATGTCTGTGTGGCTGCTGAATGTCTCAAGTGATCGATTATAATGATCAGGGTTATGGCAGTCTGAAGACCACTCAGGGCCGGAACTGCCTCAACCTTGGTTCCGATATAGCTTCATATAAAGCTTCAAAAATCCTTACGCCAAGTCCGGTCAAGCGTGCCGGAAAATAGCGCTGGCAGAGATCGCCATACTCCACCTTTTCGATTTAGCAGGATACTCCATGCTTCAACATCTTTGCAACCTAAATTAGAAAAGCATTCGACAATACCTGTCGCCTCCTCAGGGCAATCGCATTGCGAGTTGAGAGAATTTTCCACCTTCCAGCCGCTACTGGTAGTCTCGTCTCATCCTCGATGGCGTCCTCATTATTCGCTGCAGATTGCAGACTTACCAGCTCAAGGTGGCGGATGACCACATACTGCGGTCAGAGGTCAAATGACTCTGCAGGGTCGATCCTGTCTCGGTGCCGGGGACCTTGTGGAGGTGGTTCGCGAACCGCCCCCCCTTCGCGCCTTTGCGTCTTCGCGTGAGGCCTCCAGGAAGCCTCCAGTCAGAGAGATCTCACACGAAAACACGAAGCCAGTATGATGGCTGTAAGGTAAATGCGATTGCCCTGGTCGCCTCCTCAGGATCTCCTGGCGAGGGTGCGGTACCAGTCGATCGTCCTCTGCAGCCCTGCTTCAACCGGGATGCGTGGCTCCCATCCGAGAAGATCACGGGCTCGCGAGATATCCGGCTGGCGAATCTGCGGATCGTCCACTGGAAGAGGCCGGTAAACGATCTCACTTGCACTGCCGGTGAGATCGATGATCAACCGTGCAAACTGGAGTATGGTCATCTCATTGGGATTTCCAATATTGACCGGCTGATGGTTACCACGTTCCATGAGCAGTCGGAGCCCTTCGACGAGATCGTCGACATACTGGAAACTCCGCGTCTGTCGCCCCTCGCCGAAGACGGTCAATGGCTCATTGCGCAGCGCCTGATTGATGAATGTCGGCACGACGCGGCCATCATCGACCCGGTTGCGCGGACCGTAGGTATTGAAAATCCTGACAATGCGGACATCGAGCCCAAACTCTCGGTGATAGGCCATGGTGGCGGCCTCAGCGTAGCGTTTGGCCTCATCATAGACCGAGCGCGGACCATTTGGATTGACGTTGCCCCAGTACGATTCAGGCTGGGGGTGAACCTGAGGATCACCATAGACCTCGGAGGTCGAGGTGAGAAGATAGGACGCGCCCTTGGCCCGTGCCAGATCGAGGGTGTTGTGCGTCCCGTACGAGCCGACCCGCAGCGTCTCGAGTGGCAGACGGAGATAATCGATCGGGCTTGCCGGACTGGCCAGATTGAGAACCCAGTCGACCTGACCCGGAATATCAAACGGCAGGGTGATATCCTGACGAAGGTACGAGAACGAGGGATTTCCGAGGAGATGGGCAATGTTCTCCTCGAAACCGGTGATCAGATTATCGACGGCGATCACCTCGTGACCTTCGGCAACGAGGCGATCAGCAAGATGACTGCCGATAAACCCGGCCCCACCTGTCAGTACAATTCGCATTTTCATCCTTTGAAGAGCCCTGAGCAGTCCGGCTCTTCGACTCAAGTGGCTGGACGAGGTTACTTCTTCTCGTAGAGCCAGGCGCAGTCAACAATCTTCGCTTCGCGGCCATCGTGGATGGCATAGGTACCACCCTTCCAGAGGCTGGCACCACCGTGCTCTCCACGTTTGTTAATTGCGTAAAAGTTGATGTTGAAATTGGCTAGTTCGGTTCTGTTGTCACCGTAGCGGTGGGAGATTCGCTTGATGGCATCCATGGCCGCGTCGGCCGGAGACATTCCCCTCCGCATGTTCTCGACAATAGTATGTGAGCCATTGATATAGATGCACTCCTCACCACGTCCGGTCGATCCGGCAGCACCGACTTCATTGTCGACATAGAGTCCACTGCCAATGATCGGCGAGTCTCCCACTCTGCCGGGGATCTTCCACGCCAGCCCCGAGGTCGTCGTCACCCCGGAGATATCGCCGGCAGCGTTGAGGGCGAGACAGTTGATGGTCCCGGTCTGGCGATGGCGAAGCTTTTCGGCAATCCATTCGTTGAGGGCAATCTCCTCCCGTGAAAGGCCAGCCGACGAGGTCTTTCGTTCCTGCTCTCCACCGGTTCGGAGTGGACTCGGCCCCCAGCCATCCCGGGGGTTGAGACTCTCACGCCAGGCAAGCCAGGCCTTCCGGGAAGGTTCGGTGAGGAGATCCTCCTTCTTGAACCCATGTTTGAGGGCGAACCGGAGCGCTCCCTCCCCGACCAGAAGCAGATGATCGGTCCGCTCGAGAACCAGCTTGGCAACGCTCGCCGGATTCTTGATGTACCGGAGACTGGCGACGGCACCGGCGCGGCGCGACGGACCATGCATGACGCTGGCGTCGAGTTCGACATCGCACTCCTCGTTCGGCAATCCCCCATAACCGACCGAGTCGTCACGCGGATCGTCCTCGACGATCTTGACACCGGCAACTACCGCATCGAGCGTATCGCCGCCCGCCTTGATGATCTCCATCGCCCGGGTCACACAGGCAATTCCACCCTCGAAGACGTCCCCGGTCGGGGTGCGATTCCGGTTCGAACTGGAGATGACAAGCGGTCGAATCCCCTGAGTCGCCACGGGTGTCACGGTCGTCTCACCGGCGAGGATCGGCACACTCAATCCCGCCGCCGACTGCTTGATAAAATCCCGACGCTTGATGCCATCATTGCTCATTAGGAATCCTCCTCGAAATCGATTTAATATTATAAAAATTTTGCCGCTGCCGCCAAACTGAGCGACCGCCGACCTCGCCTCGAGGTCACGGTTGCCGCTTCGGTTCGGGTGGGGTCTCGCGACTCTCTTCAAGGCGTCGAATCAGGCTCTCGGCCGCCTGGATTCGCTTTTCAGCCTCTTCCTGAATGCTCTGGTAATACTGAAGCTGGGCCGCGAGATCGTTCTCCGTTCGCTGGAGACGCTCCTTGTCGGCCTGGACGTAGCGTAATCTTGTCTCGTGCTGAACGCGGAGCTGCTCCATCGTCCTCTCCCGATCGAGGGTACCGATATTGAAGCTCTGGGAGAGGAGACTCTCGCGGGTCATCAACTGACTGATGTTCTGCTCGTCAACGGCAAGGGTGGCAAGGCGGTCGCGAATGGTGCGCAACTCACCGTTGATCGTGTCGATCCGTGCCCCGAGTCCGGAGATCCTTGTGATATCGAGCTGGGTCTGCTGGCGGATGTTCATCGCCCGGATCTCCTGCACCAGTGCACGCATCTCCCCGGCGAGTGATTCGACCGCCTTGAGAAGTGCAGCCGTCTGGAGGGTCTGCGGATCCTCTCCATCAGCCAGTTTTCCGTCAGTCGATTTTCCGTCGGCCGGTTTTCCGTCGGCCGGTTTTTTCTCTCCCGATGCGATCGGACTCTCAGGCCTCTGGCGATCCTCGAGATCGATGATATTGGGATACTGAGGGGGATTCTTGACCGGGCGCTTGAGAGGCGTCTGGGACAGCGCGGCCTGACCAAATGTCAGCAGGATCGAGAAGATGCAGATAAATTTCTTCATATTTTGGTTACCAGAACCGGAATTGGCTGCTCTCCCGACCTAACGTGCTCTTGGAAAGGAGGGGAGACTGGCATTGCCATCCTTGTCGATCGCCTGGACCGCAAAGAAGAAGTCGTCCTTTGAGACCCCGGGTAGAACAACCTCAGTCACCAGGCCAACCTCGAGACTGCGCTGCCAGAAGGGCTGATAGGTTTCACGCCAGAGGATCCGGTATCCGACCGTATCGGGTTCGGGCGCAGGGCTCCAGGTAAGAACCGCATCATATTGCTGGCGGGCCGATTTGAAGGTGACTCTATCCGGAGCAGCCGGTGCGAGAGCAATACTGGCGAGAGTGGCAGCATTGACCCGGGCGACGCGAGCGATGTAATCAAAATCGACCATGCCGATCACATCACCGTAATTGACCCCATTCTCCTCCCGTACCCGCTGATGCTGGCGATTGAAATCCTCATTGGGTTCGGTGAAACGAACAGCCGGATAGCCGGCCTGGAGAAAGGGGATGTGATCTCCGCCACGCCCATACCGATCGCGACGGAAGACAAGGGTCACCTCGAAGTTGTTGAGATAACGCTCGGCGACATCTTTGATGTATCGAGCAAGCTGGCGTGAAGGACTGTCGTTCTCACCACCCACCGACTGACGTTGCCGCGCGTCGGCCGGAGTCTCATTTGAAGGTACCCCCTCGGAGAAGACCCGGAGACGAGAGTTGTCGCGAACTCCATTTCCACCAATGGTATTGCCGACAATATCGTTGGTAATCATCGCGTCGATCCGGCGCTGCTGCCGTTTTGACTCCTCCGCCCAGTGAGTCGAGCCAAGCAGCCCCTGCTCTTCACCGGCAACGGCAAGAAAGACGATCGTCGCATCGAACTGATACTTCGACATGACACGGGCCATCTCGAGCACCGCCGCTGTCCCGGAGGCATCATCGCTTGCCCCCGGAGCGTCACACTGCGTGTCGTCGTATGGAAAACAGATCGAATCGTAATGGCCCGCGACGACCACATAACGATCCTTCGACTCCGCCTGCGTACCGGGCAGTGTGGCGACGATATTGACAATATTGACCGGCTGCTTCACCCTCGCCGTCGGCTGCTGGATGAACGAGTCCTCGGTAACGACCAGTCTTCCACCGGAATCGCGGCTGTAGCGCTCGAACTCTTCGCGAATCCAACGCCGGGCCGCTCCGATCCCTCGTTGTGGATCATCAGTCGTGCTCATCGTGTGGCGCGTTCCGAACCCGACGAGCCTCCTCATGGTCGCTTCTATCCGCCCGGCAGATATTTCGGCAAGGATCTTCTCCATGACCGGATTGAGGCGGTTCGAGACCTGCTGTTGTGCTGACATACTTAAGGGTGGGCTTGCGACGGGCTCTTTCGCCTCTCCAACCGGCAGTCCGCCCAACAGAAGAGTACTCAGAACAATACTTGATGCGAGGGTAGGTATCGTCAGCTTCACGGTAATCGGTCTGCTCCATTGATTGTCATCTAATCGTCATCGATATCGTGTCTCACCGAGATCGGGTCTTGATGATAACGGGCGATCTGAAATTGTACTCCGGGCCGGACGCAAAGCCGCGGATAAATCGACTATGCGATTATATGACCAAGCCATATGCCGGTAAAGCGCCGAAAATGCGTAAGCAGATTTTAAGATGATTTGCATCCC
>CAIOZW010000399.1 GCA_903862855.1 uncultured Acidobacteriota bacterium | reverse complement strand
TGGCCCGCGGGAGCTGCGCGTCGGGCTGGCCGAGCTGGTCTCCCCGGCCAGCGCCCTCGCCAGAGCCAATGCACTGCGGATCGAACTTCGACCGGAAGGGGGCCGCGTCGCCCGCGGGACAGATCAACGGATAACCGCCCGGATCGTCAACTTTTCGACCGACGAGGCAACCTTCTACTTTCGCCCGGCCGGGGCTGGAGACGACCAGTGGGTGGGTCAGCCAATGGAACCGGCACGACGCGCTGACGAATTCCAGTATCTGATCTTCAACATCCAGAGTGACACCGAATATTTTGTCGAGGCCCCGGGGTGCCGTTCCGAGGTCTTCAAACTGACGGTGGTCGACCGACCACTGGTCAAGCGAATCGACCAGCGGCAGGTCTATCCCGGTTATACCGGCCTTCCTCCCCGTGACATCGATGATGCTCCCGAGATCTCCGGACTGGCAGGAACGAGCGTGACCCTCAAGGCAACGCTTAGTGCCCCGGCCCGCTCGGCCCGGATCATGGTCACCTTCCCCCAGAGCAGGAGCGGCCCGACCCCGATCCAGATGCTGCGCGGGACTGATGGAACATTTACCGGTACACTCGAATTGACAACCGAGGCTACCTACCATATCGAACTGACGAGTGTCGACGGCGAAACCTACCTTGGCTCGAATGAACACGACATCCTGATTCTTGAAGACCGCCCTCCTGTCGTCACCTTTGAGAAGCCAGGACGGGATGCACGGGCCACCAGCGTCGAAGAGATTTTCACCGTCGCCAGAGCCGAGGACGACTATGGCGTCACCTCACTCGACCTGCTCTTTACCATCAATGGCGGTGAGGAGAAGAGAATCGATCTGCAGAAGAGCCCCACGACCTCACTGCGTAATCTATCCGGAACTCACACCTTCTTTCTCGAAGAGTATGGACTTCAGCCTGGCGACCTTGTCTCATACTATGCCCGGGCACGTGACGCCCGGAATGTCACAACCAGCGACATCTACTTTATCGAGATCAAACCCTTTGAGAAGGACTACCGCCAGTCACAGCAGGGCGGTGGTGGAGGAGAGGGAGGTGGCGAACAGCCTCAGGCACTCACCAAGCGCCAGAAGGATCTGATTGCCGCGACCTTCCGTATCAATCGTGAAGAGTCCGGTTACGATGAACGTCAGAAGAAGGAGAACTACGATACAGTGGCGCTGGCCCAGGAGAAGCTCCGCACCGACGCAGCGGAAGTGGTCGACCGGATCAAACGGCGTCTCGGCGCACAGATCTCGCAGCAGAAGGACTTTGCCAAACTGGTTGAACTGATCGGACAGGCGACACGAGAGATGGAGCCGGCAGTCAAAAACCTTCAGGGGCGACAGTCGGGAGAGGCTCTACCACCGCAGCAGCGTGCCCTGCAGCAACTGATGCGCGCCGATACCATCTTCCGCGATGTGCAGGTCTCGATGGACCAGAACAGTTCTGGTAATGGCCAGTCACAAGCCCAGGATCTGGCCGACCTCTTCGAACTCGAACTGGACAAGATGAAGAACCAGTATGAAACTCTCCAGCGTGAGTCAAAAGCCCAGGGTCGCCAGGAAGAGGATGAGACGAAACGAAAGCTTGAGGAGCTCTCTCGGCGGATTCAGCGCGAGATCGAACAACAGCAACGGCAGCGTTCTGCTCCGCGTAACCAGTCCGGTGGAGGTGGCGGCGGACGACAGCAACAACAGATGATCGAAGAGGCCCGTCGCGCTGCACGAGAACTGGAAAGACTCTCGCGACAACGCCGTGATCAGCAGCTCAACGATCTCAGTAACCGTCTCAACCAGGCGGCAGACGAGATGGAGCGGGCCGGAAATGCGGCTCGAAACAACAAGGATGACGAGGCACTCTCCCGCAACCT
>CAIOZW010000398.1 GCA_903862855.1 uncultured Acidobacteriota bacterium | reverse complement strand
GGAGCAGATCCGGTCGAAGTCCACGCCATCCACCACCCGGAGGGTCCCGATACATTCACCTGTAGTATCAGTTTCAGCGACGGCTCGATCGGTTCACTCAGCTATTTTGCCAATGGTGATCGCGGTCTGGCCAAGGAGCGGCTCGAAGTCTTTTCAGGCGGGCGCACGGCAATTCTGGATGATTTTCAGAGTCTCGAACTCTGGCGGGATGGTCGGCGACGGAGAGTACGCCGATTCGCCGTCGAGAAGGGCTTTGACGGGGAGTTGGCGGGGTTCATCCAGGCTGTGCGGAGCGGTGGTCCGATGCCAATTTCGTGGAGTTCGCTGGAGCTGACGACGCTTTGCACCTTCGCCATCGAAGAGTCGCTGCGCACCGGCCGGCCGGTCAGAGTATGAACCTTTCGCTCCTCCTTCGTACCCTTGCTCCACTCCGGCGGGAGCAGCTCATCTGGCGTCCGGTGCGCCTGGTGCAGAAACAGCTCTATCGCTTTGTGCCGATGCTGACCCATCGCTGGAGAGAACCCGGTCCGTCCGTTCCACCACCGCCGGCATCAAGGATCGACACATTTCGGCGGACGCTCCTCGAAGACCTCACCCATCTCTTCCAGGGGGAGGCTGCGCCGCAAGCCGAGCTGGCCCGTCTTGAGACGGGGGTCTTCAGTCTTCTCAACCAGGCGATCGAGCTGGGCCTTCCAGACTGGAATCGACGCCATGGCAGCCACCTCTGGAATTATCAGCTCCACTACTTCCCATTTGTCCCCGGTATCGCGCGACTCTCACGCGATACCGGCAAGACCAAGGCTTTTGCCCCAGTCCAGAAACTGATCGAGGATTGGATCGACAAGGCCATCCCCGGAAGATCCGATGGGTGGGATGCGTATCCGGTCTCACTGCGCACCGTCAACTGGATCTACGGTTACACGCTGCTCGCCGATCTCCATCCTGATCAAAGATTTCTTGAGCTATGGCGTGGGTCGATCCATCGCCAGCTTGACTATCTGTCGCGCCATCTTGAACTGCATCTGCTGGCCAATCACCTGTTCAAAAATGTCAAGGCACTCATAATCGGTGGACTCTTCTTCGATCAACCCGAATGGATTGCCACAGGCCGCCGACTGCTTCAGCGTGAGGTCGAGGAGCAGATCCTCGCCGATGGAGGCCATTTCGAACGTGCTCCGATGTATCACGCACAGACCCTTGCCGATCTCATCGAGTCTACTCTCCTGATGCGGAACTGCGGGCACCGCCTCCCCGCCAGGTTCGATGAGGTGATCGATCTGATGGCCGACTTTCTGGAAGCTCTCAGTGACCGGCAGGGGCGACTCGCCCTCTTCAACGACTCTGCTAATACACCAGAGACTCGACCAAAACCGATCATCGACGCAGCCCGTCGCTTCACCAGCCGCCCATCTGGCCAACCTGGTCTACGGCGGAAGAACTTTCCCCAGACCGGTTACTTTATCTGGCAATCGGAGGATGGTGAGGAGAAGATCGTCGTCGACGCTGGTCCACCCTCCGTCGCCTACAATACTGCCCATGCCCACTGCGATCTGCTCAGCTTTGAACTGCACCTCGATGGCCAGCCCTGGATCGTCGACACCGGGGTCCATGGCTATGGTAGCGATCCCTATCGTCACTACTGCCGCTCGACTCGCGCCCATAACACGGTCATGATCGATGGTGCAGAGCAGTCGGAGATCTGGTCGACCTTTCGGATGGGGCGGATGGCCCGTCTCATCGAAGCCGTCACCAGCGAGTCGGCCGACGGCTGGGCATTTCTTGGCCGGGCCGCACATCAGGCCCGCCCTGACCTCACGCACGAGCGGCGCATTCATCGCGACCGGCAAGGGACGTGGACGATAGCGGATCGGATTACCGGTGGGCCATACCAGTATGCCGAGGTGTTTCTACATCTCCATCCGGATCTTGATGTGCTGGCCCAGACTGATGGATCATATCTGATTGGAATTGATGCACAATCACGTCGACTCGTTACAACGGGCAGGCTGACGACAGAGCTGGTCGAGGCCGAGGCTTCGCGAGCCGACGGCTGGTATTTTCCGGAGTTTGGCCTCGCCCGGCCGGGAAGAATGATCATCGGGCGAGTCTCCGGACCAGCAGACGAACCCTTCGGATTCCAGATCCTGTCTGACTCGAGGGTTGTTGGTTCTGATGACTAAAATTGGGTAACAGCAACGATCCGATGCGTATCACCTTTCTCTGCCAGTACTTTCCACCCGAGATGGGCGCTCCGGCGGCCCGAACCTACGAGCACGCCCGCCACTGGGTGGAACTGGGCCACGCGGTGACGGTCATCACCGGCCTCCCGAATCATCCAACCGGAATCATCCACCCCGAGTATCGTCGAGTCTTCACTCGGCGCGAGCAGATTGAGGGAATCGACCTGCTTCGAACCTGGGTCTACTGTGCACCCAACAAGGGCTTCCTGAAGCGTGTCCTCAACTTTCTCTCCTTCTTCCTCTCCTCGCTGCTTCTCGGCGGGCTGCTCACTGGTCGCCCGCAGATGGTCATCGGTACCTCTCCACAATTCTTCTGTGCGGTTGCGGCGTGGCTGCTCAGTCGTTGGAAACGGGTTCCCTTCATCTTTGAAGTTCGCGATATCTGGCCGCAATCGGCAATCGAACTCGGTGCCCTGCACAATCCGCTGGTGATCAGGATTCTCGAATCGCTCGAACAGCGCCTCTACCGTGCTGCCAGTCTGATCGTCATTGTCGCAGAGTCGACCCGCTCTTACCTTCACGCGCAGGGAATATCGGATCAGAAGATCGCGCTGATTCCAAACGGCATCGACCTCCGCTTTCTCGAGTCGACCGGCGAATCAGCAGAGAGCTTTCGCGAGAGGAATGGCTGGCGAGACAAATTTCTTGTCTCCTACATCGGCACTCATGGAATGTCGCATGCACTTGAGACTGTGCTGACGGCGGCTTCACGCCTCTCCGCCGACCCTGCGATCCACTTTCTCTTTGTCGGTGAGGGTGCCGAGAAGACACGGCTGTTGAAGTTGGCGCAAGAGTCCAAACTGTCGAATGTCACTTTTCTGAACGAACAGCCCCGCTCAACGCTGCCGACCATCTACGGTGCAAGCAACGTCAGCCTGGTTCCGCTGCGCCGACTCCCGATCTT
>CAIOZW010000397.1 GCA_903862855.1 uncultured Acidobacteriota bacterium | reverse complement strand
TGATCGAGGAGCCTTTCGGCGGCGGTGAGTCCGGAGAGGAACGCGCCCTCGAGTCGCGGCTGGCCGAAGGCGTCACCGGCAAAGACCAGCCTTCCCGGGGTGTCGACGACCAGGCAGGATTCAGGATGTGGCGTCCGTGGCTGGCTGTAGCGCCAGCGATGGACCTGCCAGCGACGCACGGGAGCGCCAATCCAGCGCTCGGCTGCGCTGAGCAGTCTCGTTGCTACCAAATCGTGGGGAGTATCCCAGTTGGTGCGTGTGAACTCGGGGCCGGCGTGGATGGTCACGGTGAAGGCGTCGGGCGAGATTCCCTTGCGGTGGTTGTCGCCAATCCAGGCGATCGGTTCGCCTTGAATCTGGACTGCTCCGGGATCGGGTAGTCTGCCGGGCTGGTCGAGTTCGACGAGCAGCGCAAAACAGGGATCGTAATCGATTCGTTCAAGTGCGGCGCGCGCATCATCTGGCAGCTGCGTCTGGCCGGCATCGAGCAGGGCGAGAGACTGTTCAACAGGGGGAGTAAGAATCAGGCTCTGGGCCATAAGTGTCTCGCCATTCTCGAGTCGAACCTGCCATCCATCGTCCCAGCCAATCGAGTCGGCGCGAGTCTGCAGTCGCACCGGGAGAGGCCGGGCCATCTCACGGGCGAGCGCGTTCATTCCGCCGCGGACGGCAAAGCGTGGATGGCCATCCGACCGGGCGACTCCGGTCTCGTCGGCGAAGCCGTAGGCCCATTCCCGGACCAGGCCCTCGCTCTGCCAGCGCGTGACCTCAGCCTGAAAGACCTGACTGCGGACGGTAAAGAACTGGGCCCCGTGATCGTAGAGAGCACGGACGCCATCGGGGGAGTCGCTCCAGCGGGTCGCCATGCGCCCGCCGACTCCGCGCCCCTTGTCGATGATCGTCACCTTCTGGCCGCTCGCGATCAGCCTCCGCGCGGCGCTCAGACCGGCCATTCCGGCACCAATGATCAGCGTGTGTTGGATCGATTCCATAAGTGCCATTTTCAGTCTTCAGAAGGTAAAATACCAGGCAGAAGGATCGTCACGATCGTTGAGCCGGAGACGTGCAGCCAGTAGAACGATCTGCTTCACGTGGCGAAACCAGCAAGCATAGCGCGCCGCCGGTGGAGTGTCCGGGGCTGACCGAATTCTTTCAAAACTCTCGTGATCCTGCTTGCATTTATCTCATTCGTGGCAATCCATATATCGATATCATTTGTTGCCCCGGGATAACCATGATAGCCAACGGCATAACCTCCAATGAGAAGGTACTCAACACCATTCACATTTAACAATTTCAAGAATTCTCTGAAGTCTGATGGTAGCTCGATCGCCATAATTTATCTGCCGCAAAATCTCAATTTGACTGATTCGATCTTGAGGGGTTTGGGAAAGCCAATATGTTTTATCTTCTGACTCATCAAACAATGGAACTATCATGAGGGCTCTTTTGTCGAGTTTAATTTCTTTTTCTTTGATCTTTTTCATATATATATAACAGTATTGAGAGAGATCGAACTGTACGAATTATCTTGAAAAGGCAATGATCCGAGCACACCTAAAGTCAAAGATCAGCCAGACGTGTGCTTGGGGTAGATTGCTTTGTCAGGCTCATTTTTCATTTTCCACCCAGTCCCACTTGCCCTCTTCGTAAAACAGAGTCTTATCACCTCTCTTCACTTCTAGATATCCATGCGCACTCACAAAATATTCTGTAGAACCATTAGTGAAGCTATACCCCTGGAACTGAGTCGGTGTAACGCCATCACTCGCGTATGAATGGACTGTTCGTCCGCGTAGCCTGATCGATTTCCCGGTCTTCTTATTGGTACCTACATATCTGACATAATTGCACATTATAACGTCTTCTCGACACCGCACTTCGATTTGAATGCGATACGACTGAGTCTCGAAGAAACCTATTTGTCCGAACACCGCGCTCGCCACGCCCAAAAGTAGAGAGGTAATTGTCATATTTCTGCCTAACACTACCCTGCAGCCGTGCAGGCGTCCGGTTTGGCGCGATGACGGCACGAGCACGCGGAGA
>CAIOZW010000396.1 GCA_903862855.1 uncultured Acidobacteriota bacterium | reverse complement strand
GCGACCGATGCCCTGGTCCATGCGATCGACCATCGCCGCATAGACCTCCATGCCCCGTGCTTCCCACTCCTTGTCGGCAACCTTGCTCCAATCCTCGGCCGGTGGTGCGAGAGCCCAGGCCGGGTTGAGCAGTCCCAGCCCACGGGCCTTCTGCAGGCGTGCTTCGCGATAGGCCGCATAACCGCGATCATAACGGCCACGGTATTTGGCAACCTCTGCCTCTGGCGCCTGCATTGGCCAGTGCGCGGCAGTGTAGGCGACATACATGAAGAACGGACTCTTCTGGCGACGCTGCGGATGTTCACTGATAAACCGAATCGCGTGATCGGTGATCGCGTCAGTATAGTAGTACTCTTTCGGACGGTACTCCGCATCATTGGCGACAGTAACGAGCCGGTTATCGCGAACGAGAGCACTCGGGTCGTAATAACTGCCGGCGCCGTGGATGGTGCCATAGTAACGTTCAAACCCGCGCTGGAGCGGCCAGTTGTGGGTCCGTTTGAGCTGGTCGGCCGTCGCTCCCGGAGTGACATGCCACTTGCCGACAGCATAGGTCGCATATCCAGACGGCTTGAGCGCTTCGGCAATCGTCACCGCATTGCGATTGAGATCGCCACGATAACCATCGTGATCACGATTATCCATCATATGGCCAATGCCGGCCTGATGCGGATAGAGTCCGGTCAGCAGGCTTGCCCGCGTCGGGCAGCAGCGTGCCGTATTGTAGAACTGCGTGAACCGCAGGCCATCGGCTGCCAGTCGATCGAGGTTGGGGGTATTGATCTCTCCTCCAAAGCTACCGATATCGGACCAGCCCATATCGTCCGACATGACGATGATAATGTTTGGACGCGTCTCCGGCTCGGCAACCACCGTCGAGCCGATGGGAAGAACCGCAATTGTCAGGAGGGTGAGAAGGAGCGGAGCCTGCAGGCTCCATCTGTTGCGTCGGCTCATTGTTTGACTCCGTAGATAACATTTTGAGGAGATTGAAACTTCTATGTCTTTGATGTCCTGTTAGGGCCATTGTCGTCGATAGGACGAATGCTGGTGCGGATGACCATGAATCTCTTCAGCATATCGAACCAGAAAAGCGATCCAAGGGTCACGGCAAAGGTTGTCACCAGCCATCCCGGGATGAAGGATACCAGCTCGGTCAGGTTGGCAAGGGTCAGGCGGCGCCCATTGTTGTCAGGCTTGAATGCCGGACCATTTCCGGTCAGCCAGCCAATAGGAAGCTGCATCTGGTCGAGTTCGGCGCGGGCCGTCTGAAAGTTACCTGGATCACTCTGCTTGGCAACCTCGGCAGCCCGGGCAACGATCGCCTGACGGACGGCTCCATTGCGATAGAAATAATCGGCAAGTCGAAAGGTATCGACATTGATCGAGACCGTGACAAGCAGGGCAATCCAGAAGATGATCCAGTTGGTCGAGCGCCGGTACTGACTGGCAATACCATCCATCGCTGTATCGAACCAGACCTGAATGCTTTCAGCAACCTTCTCCAGTCGACCATCGGCGGCGTCGATGGCAATGAGGACAAGGCGCTTCACCTCCGGATTATCGAGCTGATCGAGACCGCGTCGAACCGAATCGATCGAGAGGGGTGGAAGAGGATCTCTCTCGGTTTCGGACTTCTTCACCTCACCACGTGCGACCAGATCGAGCAACGCCAGCGCAAAGCTTGCCTTGGGAATGTAGGCCGGAAGATTCCGCCCGGTTGAGAGAATGCTCCGCAGCGCTGACTCATGGCGCGGCTCGTAACGGCCTGGATAGAGAACCGTGATCAGCGGGTGGCGGTAGAACTTTTTGACCAGACTCTCACCACCCGGATCATTGAGCAGCTCGCGGACGGCAAGCTCGAGATAGGCGGCCCGTTTATTGTAGAGCGCCTCGATCGACTCACGAATTGCCGAGCAGACTACACTGATTAGAAGGTAGGTGAAGATGATGCCAATCGCAACATCGATCATTCGTAAATCGAGCATATGGTCTCCCTTGTCTATTGCGATCAATTACCGGCGTTCTACTGCTTCAACCTCTCGTGACAATTATCGATCGGTCGCTCACCGGCACAGAGCGCGAGTGAGTTGTACCAGCCAAGGTAACGAATGCGCCCGGCTGATATCGACTGATAGTCGATACCTCGCGCGATGCGCCGTTCTGCCTGGCTAAGGTGAGGAGCTATGAGGGCCATTCCCTTCGCACACCAGCAGGGGCGATCCTCACGCGTTTGCAGGCTCAGAATCTTGCCAACCCAGGCATAGAATATTGCCGCCGAGGTCGCGAGGTAGATTGCACCTTCATCAACCTCAGGTTCACTAACCTGTGCAGCACCAGGTCGATCCGGCGCCGCGAGACGAGTGCCAATGCTGCCGGCCGCTTCGGCCAGGCGTCGTGCCGAATCGCGTGTCTCCGGCTCGCGAATGGCAGTCCAACCGGCGAGAAGTGATTCAAAGTTCTGTGCAAGGAGTCTGTCGCGAACCGCCGCCCCATTGCCTTGTCCCAGGTTATCAGCCGCTTGACGCAGATCCGGCAACAGCAGCCGCGCCATTCCAAGTTGACCAGTCTGCAGATAGATCATCCCTTCCAGAACCGTCAAGTGGGCCGATTCACGGCTGTCTTCACCATATTTGATCCGGTAGGCACGAATCTCGCGCAGGGTGGCGGCAAAGGGTGCCGGTGCGAAGTTCTCCGCGCCCTTCGAACGAAGACTCATCGTACCATCGGCCGGTGGAGCGGGGACGGTCAACTGCAGGTACTGATCAAACTCCCCGCGATAGGTCTGGTGAATCTGGCGCAGCGCGGTCGTACGTGGCGTCAGCCTCGCGCAACTGATCGACTGCAGCAGTAGAGACAGAAAGAGCAGTGGCAATGCGTATCGCCGTATAGGTTTGAGCATATCGCAGACTAGCCTTTCCCCCAGAGACGACCGAGGTCAGCAAGGATCGATGGTAGAATCTCGTCGATAAAGGCATCCGGGCGCTGCTTGAGCCGCGCTGGTGCGTCAATGATTGCTGCAGCAATCCTCTCGATGAGATATGGCAGAGCTTCGCCATCGATGGTTCGACCAAGCTCACGCTCGAGCCGCTTCACAGCCATTACCAGAAAAGCCTGCAGGGCGGGCAGATCGATCTTCTTCTCGATGAAGAGCTGACCACGTCGCGAGAGGAGCTGGAGCAGGCGCGAAGCGGTCTCGACAAATCGTGTTCCAGTAAGCAGCCCCACGCCATCGGCTTTGAGAGATAACAGCAGTCCACGAACAAGCGGCTCGACCATCCTCAGTTCCTGAAGACGGCTCCAGACTGGCGGATTGGCGCTGATCGCCCGCAGGGCCGCATTGAGAAGTGCCATTCTCCCCTTCGCATCGACCTGTTCGTTCAGATTTGCTGAAGTGATACCCCGCCCGGCGGCAAGGATCGCCTCACCCAGCCGCGTCTCGAGGCGAAGCAACGCCGCATTCGCTGTCGCCGCAAATAGTGCCTGATCGGCCAGCTCGAGCAGATCTTCGCGTTCCAGCCCATCGGCCATGACCAATGTCCCGGCCTGCAGCACGCTGGTCAAAAGGCTCGTTGCAAAGACGTTGTGCCCGGCAAGCAGACGCGGATGGCGCGAGAGGATCCGCAGACTCTCGATCGCCAGAAGTTGCAACGTCGAGGTCGATCCCAGCACCTTCATCTCCTGACTGGCGAGCATCTTTGCCAAACCGGCGACAAGCTCTGCCGCAAAGCGGTTCGCCTCACCGGGCTTGGTAAACCTGAGTGGATTTGATGCAATTGCCATCAGTGCGGCACGGTAGATTCCAGGGACAACCTGACCATTGGCAATGCTCGCGACGAGAGTATCCTTCTGTGCGCAGGTTCCAATCTCTCGAAGGATGGCGGCAAGCAGACTGCTGAGCAGGGGCTCACTCCCTCCAGGTCCTGGATCAAGGATCGCCGCGGTACTGGTGGCCGCCGCTCCAAGAGCGGCTTCAACCACACCCAGCAAAGCCTTTGAATCGTTGAGCAGGAGTGGGAAGTCACGGCAGATTCTCGTCAGCATCGCCCCGACCACCTCACTGGCAACCTGATCCTTGATCAGAAAAGCCGGATCGCGGGCCACCTCTGCGGTGAGGGCAACCAGAAACTGCTCGAATCCATCGGCTGAGATCATTGCTGCAGCAAGATCATCCCCCGGACGTCCCAGCGTCTTCCTGACACGGGTCAGTGTACCATAGAGCACTTTCAGAGCGGTCTGGTTACGTACCTTTCCCGGATGATCACCAAAGGCGAGAACGGTTGAGCCCAGTAAGCGGCGGAAGAGCAGCAGAAAGCTCTGGTCCTCGAGATCTCCCTTGAGGGCAAACTCATTGAGCAGCGACTCGACGATGCCGCGGGTTCGCGGATGTCGGAGGAAGAGCGCTCCATTCTGGCCAACGATCTCGAGGAGTGTATCGGTTGTCGCCAGCAGGAGGTTGACAAAGGCCGGGTGGCGTGAGAGGCGCTGCGACTCGACTACATACCAGGCCAGACGCAACCCGACCTCCGGACCGCTGCCAACGCGTCCATTCGCAGCTGGATCAGTTGGTCCTAGTGGAGCAGGCCTGAACTGCGCGGCTTCAAAGTAGAGTGGGAAGAGTCGCTGCCTCGTTGCCGCAATAGCCCGATTGTCGATCGATCGCGGATCAGTTCGAAAGCTCTCGTACCCATCTGCCAGATCATGCAGAATCAGAATCGCCTGCCCAACCGGAGTTGCAAAGAAGCGAACCATGTCGTCAAGGTGGGCAGATTCGTCAGTCGGCGCTGGGGGGAGCAGGAATGGCAGGCCTTCGCTGGCCTCTCTCACCGCAAGGATCGTATCGACTCGGTCACGGTAACGTATCAGTTCACAGACGATCGAGCTGACCAGTTGTGGGGTAATCTCAATTGGCATATGACTTCAAGGGATAATGTCGATGAGTGGCCAGTCAGATGGTTATGCCATAGGACTCTTCAAAGAAGGCACTCTGGATGTATGCATGACTCGCATAGGCAAATCCCTTGTCTCCCCACTCGGTTCCCCAACTGTTGCGAATGATGAAGCGATCGGCGGTGTACCCAACAATGGCAATCGCATGACCACCAAGTGTGCCATTCGGATTGAAAGTATCAAGCCGCCCCTTCGTCTTTGATGCATTGACCCAGGTCAAATCGACAATTACGCCAGCAAGTATCGGTCCATTAGTCGCCAGCCACTGCTTCCACTGGCTGACATCCTTTCCAAGGTTGAAATAGTTGGCCGCCTTCCGCGTCGAGGCGCTGACATAGAGCAGATCTTCATCGCTCGTATACATCAGCGTATCGATGTTGAAAGGCAGCTCCTTGTCGAGTGGGCATCCATATTTTCGAACGATATCCATCGCCGTTTTGAGTGAGGTTCCTGATGCTTCAACAAATGAGGTCGGCCGATTGGTAAACTCATCGGTCTCCTTGGAGGCCATCCAGACAAAACGCACCGAGAGCCTGTTATTTTGTGGCAGTTTTCCGGCAGTGACCAGATGGTAACGCAGTACGCCATCGGCCGTCGCCCAGCCAACACAGGATCCGGTCTGTCCCTGATTGCTGATCTTCCACCACGACTTGCGGAGATCGAGCGTTGCCGGCAACTCGGCCCGCCTCCGCAAAACTCCAGCCCTCAGGCCAACGGCAAATGTCCAGTCACTCTCGGTCTTCACCGAGGGGACAAGGTTGTAGATCTTGTCGGAATGCAAAGAGCTCTTGCTACTCGGACGCGAAGTCACATCTGATTTTCTGGATGGCATATCGATCCTCCTGCCTCGTGGTCTCTCTCGGCCTGATCGATCAGGCGCGGGGGGATGGTTTGTCAATGAGGTTATTCGGGGCAGATCATTGAACGAAGACTTACATTCAAGACGCGCCATCTTACTCGAAGAGCAGAAATTTTGCCAGATTTAACTATCATGGGTGAAGACCGATTACTGTTCAGACTGAGAGGGTTGACTGGTAAGGTTTGGGCGCGAAGATCGAATGTGGCTCCCGGAAACATCAACTGTTCGGAGCGAATATCCAGCGAGACGGGATAGATGGATTGTATGAACCTGAATTACATCTGTCGTCCACAACTCAGGAGGTGTGTTTGACTGAGGGTATCAACTCGCGTCGAAGCAGTTCGTTCCGGTCAACTCCGCGCAGTATCTGCTCAACCAGGTCGATCACTCTCGGTTCCGTGAAATACGAACTGTGGACATTATCTATATCAGCCCCAAAGAACGAACTGCAGTCTATATCCCAGACATTGTCGGGAATATCGTAACGCCGGTCGATTCCGCTCCGGCCAAGCCTCCTCTTTCCAAAATGCTTCAGACCGGCCGAGAGGCCAAGTGTCTGATCACGGCCTGAGTAGAGCGAGGTGACCCGGTAGGTCAACTGAGCAATCGCATCACCTCCGCTGCCGTCCGACTGCTCGCCGCTGCGGAAGATGTCATTATCGACATCGGCTGCGATCATCACGAGTTGATTGACGAGGCTGACGAGCATCGGGCGATCGTTCCGATCCCAAACGTGGCGCATCGCCTCCTGTAGAACATAGCAGCCCATACTGTGAGCAATGATCGAGGTCTTGGCCCGGCAGCGCCGGAGGGGATCGATCTCACGCTGCAAGGCCGTCAGATGATCGTAGAGAAGATCGAGAACCTCTGCCAGATGATCTGCCGAGCGGCGAGCATCACGTCGATCGGGCAGATAACCACTCACCCGACCATCCGAGGGCCAAGAGAAGAGCACACAGACTCCGAGACTGCGGGCTTGAATGAAGTCACGACTGATCTGCTCATATCTCTGCGCCGCTTCTGCCCAGTCGTTGTTGTAACCGTGGATGTACAACGTGACGTGCCTCTGCTGATCATGTGGCTCGAGATCAGGGATGACCGGAAAGTCGGAGATCTCCCTGAGCAGCTCCTTGCGGAAATCGTTCTGACTCAGCTTCTGCCAGGATGTCATCTCATTGAGGGGGCCGGACTCGGCAACCCACCAGGTCAGCTCGGCGAGATCCTCTCCAAGCAGACCCTTTCCTGACTGCCTGTTTCGCACACGCCCCTTCTCATTACGATTGGTGATCATCCAGTATCGTGGCACAGACTTCCTCCCCATCTTGAAATCGACTCAGGACACAAGTCTGATTTTGAACCTGTCGCCCCCTGGTGGCAAGAGATTTCGATCGGTGAAGGAACCACCCGAGGCACCAGTCAGGAACTGGCCGTCGCCGTACCGTGCACTTTCAACTCAGTCTGCTGAGCAAGATCCAACAATAGATCGATTGATTTACTCTTATGCCAAAATTGTCCCAATCTCTTTATGCAATATAGAAACTCTCTGTCCTCGATCCACTTTTCAAGATATAAACCAAGCCTTTGTCCCTCTGTCGCGGTCTTGTAGTTTTCGACGAGACGATGCGCACTATCCAGTCCTCCAGGTTTCCAGTCTGAAGATTGGGTAGGTGAGAGTTTAAAGTTATTGAGCAAACTCTCTATTTTCATCAGTAATTCAATCAACTTGTCATTGTTGGGCATACTGGCAAGTTGGCGAGGCAACTCAGACCATTTCATCTGCAAAGCAACCCAGACTGCCAAATCATTCGGAGTAATCCCGTTCTTTGGATCACTGGAGAGCAATTGTTTCTGGTCACAGATATAGATCTGTAAGCGAAAGACATTGACAAACCGCTTGATCATGCGCAAATTTCCATTGAAGAGTTGACTTCCATCCTTAACTGCAGCTTGGATGTCGTCTCGCACAAAGTTGACCTTCTCTTGCATTGTTTCCGCTGTTTTGTGGCTCTCCGGTGGCTTATTATCAGCATCCCTACTGCCGGTGGTCAGGCTGATACCAGTATCAACCTGACCAGAGCCTGAGCCGATCGATCCGACTCGATTGTAATCAGCCAGCCCAGTATCCAGGATTATCTGCTCCGGTACATTAGGAATCTGCTTCTTGAACAAATCACGAACCAGTGTCTCGGTAAGTTTATCACCCGTCCGCGGAAGATTTATTGGTACCTGGATTATCTTGTCTAAGAAGAGCCCTCCAGGAGACACGATCTCGGGCGACCGCTGACGCATAATCTCTGCCAATCTCCCATACTCATTTTCAATACTGGCCGAGACAAAATCCATATCCATGCCCAGAATAAAGACGCATCCTTTACTGTCGAGAAGCAGGTTGATCGCTTCGATAACCTTGACCGTCTGCCTTGGTGAGCATCGATCGAGGTCATCGATGAAGATTACCAACTTCCCAGGATGATTGAAGATATTTGGGGTAATCGATCTCCCAAGGATTGAAGCAAATTCACTTTCGAAGGTGTCAAAAAACCCCAATTGCGCCTCGTAGTCACGCTTGGGATTCTTCAATGCATCGAGAAATGCCTTACTGATCGGACTTTTATACTTTCTTAAAACGATCCACAACGTTGTGATAGCAAGTAATATGTATTGATAGCCTGATTTAAATAACTCGGGCACGTGGATCGATTGAGTAACCGTTGTCGAGAATCTATTGCTTCCCCACTCTATTACTGCCGCAAGGAGCGGAACGAGAGAGACCAGGATTGGTAAGAGGTAGTTACTGATCAATTGAACAGGATCACCATTGAGATTTTTCAGATTCCATAAGGTCTGCCGAACTATATCGTAGAATCTGCCGGGTATACTCCTCTGATCTTGCAACTGATTAAGCGTAGTGTGGGCAAGAGCTGCCCAGAGCTGTTTCTCATCACCATATTTCCAGGCGTTAAACCAGACACAATAATGCAGTGCAGGTGGCATTTTGACTCTCAAGTAAGAGATCCTTGCCCAAAATTTGATCACCTCGTATCCTTCGACTTTATCAGCAGTTTTCCCCGACTGTTGCGTCGTCGAGCTGGTGCGTGGTGATTTATCATCACCGGTCTTACCAACCAGACTGTCAATGTATTTTTTGAACTGTGGTTCAAACTCATTGGTCGTCATGTTTTCAATAGATTTTTGGAATAACAGACCTGCTTTAACCCTCCCGGCTCTCTCTTTGAACTGTAACAGGCGGAGCAGCGTGGCCCAGAAATACCCGACAGTGATCATCAGGTTTCCAGCTGCCCAGGTGAAGATCCATTTTGATCTGGCGACAAACCTACCGTGAGCAGTTCTCTTCTTCAGCTCAGTCTCAAGCATGCGCATCATGCTCGACTTTCCTGATCCCCATTCCCCGTTCAGTCCGATCGTCAGTGGGGTCTCCGTATCGAGTGAATTGATGAACTCATTCAATCCGAAGACATAAGGTGCAAATCCCAGCTTGTCATTCCTGACATCGGTAACCGGTTTGTCATTGATGGCGTTGTGGTCACTCGCTTTTGACGCAAGCCCTTGACGATGGTTCTCGAACTCGTTTCCTAAAGTGGATTGCCGGTCAGTCGGTTGAGCGTCTTTCTGCACAGGATCTGGTGCTGGTATCTTCTCTGCATTCCCGACAATGGCAGTGACGAGAGCGTGAATCGAAGACTCTATTCCGTGACGTGCATCGATGTATTGAATGGAAACGAGCCTTTCATTAATATGACAATCTTCGAGTAATACCGGGTATATCGATCTGTTACTGGATAGAAAAGCTGTCCACTCAAAGTTCACGCTGCTGTTTGATGACATGGATCTTTCGGTCATCAATACAACCACTCCACGACACTCTCGAAGCGCCAGATAGAGATTCTTGTCAAGATCAAACTGGGGGTTGATTTGATAGACATCGATTCCGTTAGCATTCAAATGGTCTTCAATTCTTTGCGCCATCGAGATGTCTTCACTGGCATATGATAGAAAGACCTTGATTCGCTCCCGAGGCTCCATGGGCACTCCTTTTTTAACAGTCTATAAAGATTATGCTGAGACCTAATCCGACATCCAGCTGGGACGTGGTTGGTATTTATACTGATTCACGGCAAGTGCAGGGGCAGGCCTTGTGCCTGCCCCTGTTCCGGATAATGGCCATTACCGGTTGCAGCCTCCGCTGGTGCGATGATGAGGTGAAGGTGATTGCGATCGGGGTGAATGCGGGCCGAAAGCCAGCGCCTCCAGTAAAGCTGCCCATTCATCTCGGTAACGATTCACCTTACTCACAAATAAGTCCAAACCCTAACTTTATTTCGACCTGTACTGTCTGACCAATATTTGGTGGTGTAGGGTCAAAATCAGAACAGCGCCCGCCATGTAACCGGTCCGACAATTCCATCAGGAACAAGTTTTTTAGTTCTCTGGAAATGGCGTACAGCAGACTCTGTTGTTCCATCAAACTGCCCTGTTTCAGGCAGAGCAAGGCGGTTTTGCAGAATCCTGACAAAGTTGTTACTCATATCCCTCCGAAGGGTTGGTCTCTTCTCTGTCTGGCCTTGAGCAACCTCGGGTTCCTCTCCGGGGATCTGCTCGATTGTCGGCAGGTTGGCCTGAAGAATCGCCGCTACTCTCGCTCTGAAATTGTGCATGTCAAAAGTCGGATCTGGCTTGCGAGAAGGTGCATACTCTTTGTGTCCACAGCAATTCATTTCATTCAAGCCAAGGTGCTTCAGAATAGCGGCTACGCCATGATGATATGCCTCCATCTGAATATCGGGCCAGGGAACATCGGGGCGTCCGACATGTTCGGCCTCGATGCCAATCATATTGCTGTTAGCGGTAGTAACACCACGCCAGCCCCCTGGATCAGGTGGGCCTGCGTGGTTGGCGCGTCCTGCTCCAATAACATAGTATGTTCCGTCCCGTCCCAGCCCAAGATTGCATAGCGGCGGTTTGAGCCAGGTTCCATTGTTAAGAAGGCGTCCTTCCTTGAGAGTATTTAGTGAAGGCATATTGCCAGTCTTTGGTCCGGCAGTATGGTGACACATGACTCCCTTGACCTGTTTGATGTCACCTCGTCCACGTTCCTCCCACCCATCGACAGGAGCGACTTTCAATCCTGCTTTCAGGAGAACGTCAGGTAACCAGATTAGTGAATATGGCATAGTTTTAACCCTCCTCTACTTTACTCCGCCCAAAGTCTTTGGCAGATCCTTGTCCTTTGTCTCAACAACGACCACTCCATCAAATCCTTCTTCATATTCATCATCACCATCAGTCGAACCGACTGGAGTTGAGCCCGACCCGGGAGAGGAAGTTTGTGGTATTGACAGTTGTCCATTCTGCTTCTCTTCATTTGATACATAAGCCTCACGCGGGGGTATGGAGCTGCGCAACTGAGCTATTCTGCTCAATAGATCGAACCAGAACGGTGCACCAAGGGAGGCTGCGAAGGCTGTCAGAAGAATACCGGCAATGTTACTGAAGAGCTTGAGCAATTTGAACTGTCCATTTGAAGTAAGACTGGCCTTGATTTCGGCCCAACCAATGCTCCAACCAAGCGGGACTCGAGGTATATCGACGGAGTTGCTGGCTGTTGCGACCTGCGAGATATCTGGCGGTGTGGTAACTGCTGACTGTTTTACAATGTTGTTGGCTGAATCCTGCCTGTAAATATAATCGATCAGATTTATCGTATTGATGTTCAGGATGCCCGAAATGAAAAGGGCAACGACGAGAATGATCTTGGAGGTCTGTCGTTTATACTGTTCTGATACTCGCTGAGTGGCAGTATCATACCACCGTTCCAGATTACTGATAGCTTTATTATAGTCCCCATCGGCAAGATCAATTGCCAGAAGAATTGCACGCCTGAGACGAGCGGACGGAATATTGGAGATGCTGTTGCGTGCGTTGAGCAGATTCAGAGCAGGGGTCGATGCTGAAGTATTGTGATCATTTGTATCTGTGCCACGAACAGCCATATCAAGAATTGCATTCGCAAAATTCCGTGCTGGAATGTAGCTTGGCAGGTCACCACCAAGCCTCCAGCGGTTTTGCGTGACCCTTTTGATCTTTTCCAGACTACTCTTGCCCTTGAACAGGCAAAATATCTCAGGGTGGTTATAGAAATGGCAGATCATCGATTGATTACTACCATCAGAAATATCCTTGTCATCTTTTTCAACAAGAAGATCAACGATCATTCTGTGAAGATGATAGGACTTGGACCTTTGAAAAACCTCGATGATCTCTCTAATCGCTGAACAGACGATGCTGAGCAGAATGTAGAGACCGACGATTGCGATGATCACTTCGATCAACTCTGATCCGAACATGATGAAATCCTCAGGGTTTGGGTTCGATCAACTTCTAACTTGAATCATCCGCGAGATTCTGCCGTAGCCGAATCGATTGGCAGTCCCAATTGTTCCAATAACTCGATGTTCTGTATAGAGCGACACGACATTGAACGGGCACTCAAAATCAGGAACACGTCAGGAAAAATTGAGTCTGCTCAATAATGAAAGCGAGATCCAGGGATATTTCGGATCTATTATTTTTGACATTTTCGACTATTTTTTATAATCCTTAAGTTTGATCGACATACAACGATTCAAAATGCGAAAAAATTGCGATGAGAAAAGCGGAGTAGACCATGAAGTACGGATTGGCAATCATATTTGTCATATTGATACAGTTCCCCGTTGCCGGCCAGAGCCGTGAGAACGCGGCGCGGTTTGATGAGATGGCGGCGCGGATGGAGCGGTTGATGAAGGCCTGGCTGGTGGAGGCCGATGCGCGTACACTGCTCCTGCCGGACCGCTTACCTGGCGGGAGGGGAATGAAGCCGGGTGAGGAATCGCGAATCTACACGCCCCACAATTCGGGAGCCGATCTCTACCCGTACCTGATCCTGACGGCCCATCTGACCGATCCCGATCTC
>CAIOZW010000395.1 GCA_903862855.1 uncultured Acidobacteriota bacterium | reverse complement strand
TCGCGAGTATCGTTAGCCGATGAATTATCGATTCTGATTGACCACAAAAAACACGAAGAGCACGAAAATGATCATTTTCGTGCTCTTCGTGTTTTTTGTGGTCAATCAGAATCGATAATTCATCGGCTAACGATACTCGCGAACACCCGCCAGGAGCCGGTCGATCTCCTCGATCGTCGTATAACAGGAGCATCCGACCCGCAGCAGCCCCTGATCAGCCTTGCCGAGCTTCTCGACGACCGTCTGGGCATAGAAGTTACCGTGCGAGGTGAAGAGGCCACGCCCGACGAGGAACTTCGTCAGCTCTTCAGCCGGGACATCGCGCAATGTGAAGGAGACGGTTGGCGTGCGTGGCTGATCCGGATCCGGGCCATAGACAATGACGCCATCGATCGCCCGCAGCCCCTCCCAGAGGTGACGGACGAGGCGGGTGCCCTCGTCGTGAAGAGCGGTCATGGCATCGACAATCCTCTCCCGCCGTGTCGCACCTTCGCCGAATGAGGCAAGCAGATTGACGGCCGCTGCCGCCCCGCAGATTCCTTCGTGGTTCTGCGTCCCCGTCTCGAGCCGGTCCGGAGCCTCCTCTGGCGCTGGAGCGAGTTTCGGTACATCCAGATCCTCCAGCAGTTCACGGCGTCCATAGAGTACCCCGACGTGGGGGCCATAGAACTTGTACGCCGAACAGGCCAGAAAGTCGCACTCCAGCTCCTGAACATCGATGACGTGATGCGGTGCATAATGGACGGCGTCGACATAGACCAGTGCCCCGTGACGATGAGCCAGCCGCGCCGCCCGTTGAATATCATTGATCGTCCCAAGAGCATTTGAGGCCGCTCCGACCGCGACGATCTTTGTCTTTGCCCCGACCTTGCTCTCGAAATCCTGCCAGTCGAGCTGGCCTGTCTCGGCGAGCAGTCTGACCTTGTGGACCGTCACTCCGCGATCCTTCGCCATCTCCAGCCACGGATCGACATTGGCGTGGTGGTCGAGTTCGGTGACGACGATCTCATCACCCGGGTTGAGGCCTCGTCCAACCGCCCGCGAGATATGGAAGGTGATCGTCGACATATTGTTGCCGAAACTGACCTCGTCCGGACGACAGTTGAAGAAGTCGGCAAAACTCTCCCGCGCCGCCAGCAGCAGCGCATCGGTCTCGGCACTGGTCGGATATGACCAGTGAGTATTGGCATTGTGGTTGATCAGATAGTCACTGATCGCCTCGACCACTTCGCTCGCAGCCTGTGTGCCACCCGGTCCATCGAAATAGGCGACTGGCTGACCAGCGTGCTCGCGCTTGAGGGCCGGGAAGTGTGAACGGATCTCTTCAATGGTCGTCTTCATGGTGCTTTCAACTCGCAAGGTAGGGGATGGTCAGTGGACCTTCGGGCATGACGGCAATTGGAGCCTCAGCGCCGAGGCGTTCGAGCTCGGCCACAAGAGCCGCCGAGATGTCGGTCACCGGATCGAGATGGGCGCGACGAACCTCATCCGCCGCGATCTCGCTATAAAGGCCGACACGCGCCTTCAACCGGATCATCGCCAGCAATTGTGCCTCCCACTGATCGAAGAGCAGGAAGCCCGGCGCGAGTACCGTATCGAGAATCGACTGCGGTGTTGCATGCTCGAAGAGCAGCTTCTTGAAGTTACCGTGATCGGGAAAACCATCATTGCAGCGTGATGCGGCAAGGATCAGTCCACCCGGTGCGATCACCTGCGCTGCCGCCGACATCCCTTTGACGGCCTGGTAGAGGTTCTGATCGAGCGGATACCCACTGTTCGTCGTCACGATGATCGGAAATGGCTTCGGGCAGGGAACCATCGCCGTCGACTTCGAGAAGGCGCAGCCCTTCTCGTGTGCCTCGATCACCTCGCCGCAGAAGAAGGCGGTAATCTCCCGCTTCCGGTTGAGGGTGACGTTGATGCAGAAATCGACCGGGAGCAACGAGCCATACCGCCGGATCTGCTCCTGGGTTGGATTGCCTTCCAGCACCGCCCAGGTGCTCCGTGGATCGCCGATCACCTCTGCGCGGTGATAGTGAATGATCGAGTCGATATCGGCCACGGCCGGGAAGATTCCCTTGTACCCTCCCGAAAAGCCGGCCATAAAATGGGGCTCGATGAAGCCGAGGACGATCCGTTTGTCGGCTTCGACGTAGTCGCGGTTGAACCAGATTTCGCGACCCTCGGTCGTCCGGCCGGCAAGGGCCATCGTCTCGCGATCGTGCGAGTTGTGGTTGACGACCCGGTAGTTTGCCAGCACTCCCGCCCCAACCATCTTCTCCAGCTCGGCCGGCGTATTGACGCGGTGTGATCCGGTGCCATTGACAATCGTGACCCGCGCCGGATCGACGTGCGAGATCTCTTCCAGCAGCCATGGCAGCAGCCGGTCGGAAGGCAGCGGCCGCGTGATATCGGCAATGACTATCGCCACCCGGTCATCCGCGCCGATCAGTTCCCGCAGCGGACGCGTCCCGATCGGGTGGCGCACGGCTTCACGAAATCCCGCCGCCTCATCAGCCAGTCCAGGCTGAAAGCGCGGCTCAAGCAGCGTCACATTCGATGATGGTACCTCGATCTCGAGGCCGTCTACTCCATATTGAAGATGGATCTTCATAGTTTTTACTCTATCTCAGGATTTTCGCTCATCACTGTCGACGAGCGCACCGAAACGCCGCAGTTCGGGTGAGCCGAGCGCGACCGCTCCGACGACGATCAGGCAGCCGATGCCGCCACTGACAACTGAAAAGATGGGTCCAAAGAGGCCGGCGACCGTTCCCGATTCAAAGCGTCCGATCTCATTCGAAGCGTTGATAAACATCCCGTTGACCGCCGAGACCCGGCCGCGCATCTCATCCGGCGTCAGCAACTGGACCATCGTGTGCCGGACAACGACGCTGATGTTATCGAAAGCTCCCGTCAGGAACAACATTGCCAATGAAAGCCAGAAATTTTCTGATAGTCCGAAGACGATCGTCGCGACCCCGAACCCGGCCACCGAGATCAGCAGAATCTGCCCGGCCCGTCGCAGTGGTGGCAGATGGGCCATGAGGACCGCCATCGTCACCGCTCCAAGCGATGGCGCGGCCTGCAGCCACCCGAGACCCGACGGGCCAACGCGCAGGATATCCTTTGCATAGATCGGTAGCAGCGCGACCGCTCCACCCAGCAGCACCGCGAAGAGGTCGAGCGTCATTGTCGTCAGCAAAAGCCGCGTCTTCCAGACATACTCGAAACCGACCACCAGCTTGCGCCAGTCGACCAGGCCAGGACGACCCTTAGGCGATTCGGCTGAACCTCCACTCCCCGCTGATCCATAGCTGCGGCGACTCATCGCCCCAAGCATCACCAGGTAGCAGAGACTCCCCAGAGCGCTGAGCGCATAGATCCACGTCGCTCCCCCAAAGAGCGCAATGAGCATTCCTCCCAGCGCCGGGCCGATCATCGAGGCCAGCTCGAAGCCGCTCACCGCCCAGGTGACCGAGTTGACGAAGATCTCGCGCGGCACCAGCATCGGCATCAATGATGATCGTGCCGGCCCTTGAAATGCCCGGGCCAGACCGCTGCCAAAGAGGCAGAAATAGATCCAGAAGAGTCCCTCGCCTCGCGCCGAGACCAGCGCCAGCCCGAGCGAACTTATCACTGCGAGCCAGGTCGCGCCCATGAGCACCCGGCGCCTGTCAAAATGGTCGGCCGTCTGCCCGGCGATCGGCGCCAGACCGATCATCGGAACTGCCATGACCAGCCCCACCAGACCCAACGGCCACGCCGAACCGGTCTTCTCGTAGAGCTGCCAGCCGATCGCCACCGTCTGCATCTGTACCCCGAGTACCGAGAGGATGTGTCCGATCAGAAAAAATAGAAAGTCCCGCTCATAGAGCGCCGCATACGGGCTCGACGGTCGTGACGATTCTTGTGCCGGATCACTCACTACGTTTCTCTCTTTGGCCATCTCGCTTTTCAGGTTGCGAGAATTGATGTTGAATTGATATGACTTGTTAAACTGAAATGGCGACCGTCTCCGGTCGCCATTTGATCAACTGATGCGGATGAGAGGACTCGAACCTCCACGAGATTGCTCCCACAGCGTCCTGAGCGCTGCGCGTCTACCAATTCCGCCACATCCGCAGGTAATGGTGGATAATATGCATCGAAGCGAGATCTGTCAAGTTGACTGAGAACAATATCGATATTCAAGACAACGCAATCGCATTATGAAGAGCCTTGAAAATACAGGAGATGCCCGAGCTGCGATTGACCAATAATTCGCAAACTGGCCCTGCGGACTCCTGTTTGGTGCCTCCCCTTGCAAGACCCCGCCCCCCCAGACAATACCCGCTGCATAAACAGTCCGGGCAAGCCTTGTGCCTGCCCCAGTTCCAGATGAATACCCGTGTCCGAAGCAAGGGCAGGCACAAGGCCTGCCCCTACTGTGAATGTGGCCGGGTGATCGATACTTTGCCGAGATGAGGGCACACCCACACAATATCCAGGAGCCCCCAAAAACTTTTGGGTGGGTTCTCTGGTCTCTCAACTCGATCGTGAAAGTGCAACTGCAGTTCCTGAGGTATAATGCGATTGCCCTGTTCATTCTAATCTGAAGCAGGACCCCACTGCCCC
>CAIOZW010000394.1 GCA_903862855.1 uncultured Acidobacteriota bacterium | reverse complement strand
TCATTCAAGCTAATACTAGCGTAGGCGACGGCCTTGGCGATCGAGTCGTTCATATCGATGACCGATCCGGCCAGGTAAGGCGTCCCGGGCAGGTTGACGCGGCGGGATTCGAGAACTTCGACCTCGACATTTCCCAGGTGATGACGTCCAGGAGGGAGTCCGGCGGCAGCAATCGCATCGGTGACAATGATGCTCTGCTCGATCGTCTTGGCGCGGATCATGCATTTGACGACGGAGGGGGGGAGATGGTGGCCATCGACGATGAAACTGGCCCAGAGCGAGTCATTACTGAGCTGGGCCCAGATGTAGTTCTGGTGACGATCGATCTTCGCGTGCGAGCCGTTCCCGAGATGGGTCGACATGCGGGCTCCGGCGGCGGCCGCGGAGGCGATCTGTTCAGGTGAGGCGGCGGTATGGCCGATGGCAACGATGACTCCAGTGGCCGCTACACGGGAGATGAACTCATTTGCGCCCGGCCACTCGGGGGAGAGGGTCAGGATACGGATACGATTGCCTGAGAGACGCTGCCACCTTTCGAACTCTGCCCAATCGGGTGGCCGCACATCGTCGCGTGGATGAGCGCCGCGCGGGCCATCCTCGGGTGAAATATAGGGGCCTTCGACGTGGAGTCCGATGACTGCCCGGGCGACCTCTGGATAGAGTTCGATGGCCCTGACGATATTGGCGAGACATCCCTCGATATGGGCAGCTGATCCGGTGATGACGGTCGGGCAGAGAGTGGTGACGCCAGTCTTCCGAACCTCGCGGATGGCCTCGCGGATCTGTTCGGGAGTCGTCGCGGGGTTGTTGAAGTCGATCCCCTTGTAGCCGTTGAGTTGCAGTTCAATAAACCCGGGCAGAAGGTAGTTCGAGGCTTCGCCATCGATCTTATCGATACTTGAGATGTAACCGGCATCGATACCAATCTCGACCGTCTCTCCACTGAGCAGCCTTCCACGAATCTTCATGTTATTAAGCTCCTATCAGTGTTATCCAGTAACCGAGCAGCAGCAGAAGGGCCACCCAGAGCCAGGCGAGCCCAAAGCCGATCAGATCGAGCCGGTAGCGCCGGTAGTTCAAACGTCCCGGCAGTCTGAGCAGGTCGACAATCAGCAGAGAGTGTCCCTCCTCCTCGAGTTTCGACTGTGGAGGTGTTGCGTGGGGATCATCGAGGTACTTGAGATTCTCCTCTTCACCGACTGGGGTGTGAAGCAAGCCGTAGAAGCGGCGCAGACGAGATTCCGGAACAGGTGAAGTGAAGAGGCTGACAAGGATCGTTGCCGCAAATGAGATGATCAGTGAAATAAGGAGCTGCGGCCCCTTCTGCCAGTGGAGAAGGTTGCCACCAATGACAAATGTGCCGATCCCCAAAATAATCCCCGCCCAGGCACCCTGGCTGTTGGCACGCCGCCAGATGATGGCGACCCACATCGGTACTCCAACAAAGGCCATCATCTCAACGAAGTGGATGGTCGCCGAGATGACCGTCGGGATATAGAGCGCAATCAGCAGGCTGCCAACGGTGATGATGGCCGAGACAATGCGTCCGACCGTCAGGTAATGGGAGTCTTCACCATCCGGACGAATGTAGCGCTGGTAGAGATTGCGGGTGAAGAGTGCCGAGCCAGCGATCATAAACGACGCACAAGAGGCAATGACGGTCGCGATGATCGCGGCAATCATCAATCCGATCAGACCTTCCGGCAGCAGCAGCTTGACCATGGCACCGAAGGCCAGTTCGCGTTTCGCGTCGAGATCGGCCTTCGGCAGTGCACCCTTGATGACCAGAGCGGCGGCAAAGAGGCCGGCGAGTGCCCAGCCAATGGTGCAGAGACGTTTGATGAAATTGCCGTAGGTCCACCCGATCCGGCAGTTCATCTCAGTCTTGCCACTGCCAGCGACGGCCATATGGTGCGGTTGTGCGACAATGCCGACCAGTCCGCTGAAGACGAGCATGGCGATCGTGAAGAGGGTCAGCTCCTTGGGAGCGATGAGCGAAAACATCTGTGGCGCATCTGCCAGGGTCTGATGAAGACCAGAGAATCCACCGACCGCATTGAGGCCGAACGGAATCAGGACAAAGGATAGGATGAGAATGAATATTCCCTGAATGAAGTCGGTCATAACGGTCGCGACCAGTCCACCGGCGACTCCAAAGAGGACGAAGAGGATGGTCACTCCCCAGATGATCCAGTTCTCGGGGAGAGATGTGATGGCGGTGATCGTCGTTGCCGCACCTTTAATGATCGTTCCTTGCCAGAGCATGAACATGTAGAGGGCAAAGAGTGAATAGGCAAACCCGAGCGACTTGCTGAAGCGCTCCTCAAAAAAGTCAGCAGTGGTAACGTAACGCATTCGTCTGAAGATCGGCGAGAGGAGCCAGAAGAATGGTGTTGAGAAGATCCACATCCACTGGTACCAGATACCGGCCATCCCGATCTGATAGGATGCCCCGGCCACTCCGATGGCATAATCGGCCCGTGTGCCGGTTGTCAGCGCCTGGGCGATCATGAGCGCTTTGCCGAACCCGCGGTTACCCATGAAGAATCCACCCGTATCCTTCACCCGCCGCGAAACATAGAGGCCGAAGATGGTGATTCCAGCCAAATAGGCAACGATAACCAGTAGATCCAGCTTTGATATTCCAAACATAGATTCTGTTCCTTTGTCTCGCGAGGTTTTTTATTCTATAAATCGAATTTTGCGCAGTATAGCAGAATCGACCGGGCTACTCACGGGTTAACGAATCGATGGGAGCGAAATGATGCCATATTTCTGCCAGTAGATATAGTTGGAGAATCGGGCCTGGTTGGAACGTGGAGGAGCTGGTCGCCGAGAGCTTGGAGGCAAATTGTCATTGAATATGCAATTCCTCGACACGAATTTGAAGTCGTCCGGGGTAGAATGAACTTATGGAATTTTCAGAAACGTTAAGACTGGCTCTCTCCTCGATCTGGGTTCAGAAGCTGAGATCGGCCCTGACGCTGCT
>CAIOZW010000393.1 GCA_903862855.1 uncultured Acidobacteriota bacterium | reverse complement strand
TTTGACCGGCATCGCCCTCGATACCGCCTCGTTGGGCATCGATACCGCCACCGATTCGGTTGGTGGCGAGGGCTTTGCCAGCTTTGGCGACGTCCAGTTCATGCAGGATGCGACTCTTGAGCGGTATCTCTCGGCGGCCCGTCGCATAGCCGACCACGCCGTGATCGGCGCCGGTCCAATTGAATTCTTCGTCGATCCGGGTAAGACGGGATTCGAACTGGCAGCAGTGGAGAGGATTCGCGATATCTATGCCCGAGCCGGTTTCAGAACCGTCTCGGGTGAGGGCGGCCGCCCGTTCGGCCTCGAGAAGTATGGACAGGCATTCTACGTTGCCTGGCAGTATCGCCATCGCCAGGCCCTCGGCAGATCGACCTCGACCATTGCCTCACTCGCCGCGGCCGAAGGGATCTCGAAGGAGTTTGCGACTCATATCAATGAAGTCTTCACCCGGCCACTCCGGGGGCAATCATTGGGCCATCCACTCTCCGAGGCGGCCTCGCGCTGGGAGCGTTTACCCGCTCCTCAAGCGGCTCAACTCAACCCGGCATTAGAAAAGAGCGTGCGGGATGGATGTGCCGAGATCCAGAAGTACCTCGTCACCTGGCCGAGCTGGCTCTTTGCCCGTGGTGATGTTGCGGCCGGCGGGGCAGGTGATGAGAGTCCGCTCGAGTTTACAGATCGAACCCTCAATGTCGCCGCCAGCCAGCAGTTTACTTTTCGTCCATTCTCGATCAGTGGGGAGAGGGGAAAGAGACGGGTGACGATTCATCTCAATGTCTCCCCGGTCAATCCGGCCATCCCCGGTCAGCCCGAGATCATCTGGCGCAACATGTCGATCTACAAGAGACTGCGCCCAAATGGTCCTCCAGGTGTAACAAGCGATCCCCCGGTTCCGCTCGCGGCCATGGTCACCCCGGAGACGGCCGCCCGACTCCATCTTGGAAGATCATCTGATCAAGGCCGGCAGATAGGTTCAAGTGATTTCGTCGCCGCCGGTTCTGTCTCCTTCGAGCTGCAGCTTCCGGCAACGATCGAGGAGAACCTGCTTGAGCTCCGATTTGGCGCCGAGTTGACTGGCAATCTCGATCACGTGGCGCGGCTCCTCGTGGCAGATCGTGCCGATGGACGCACGCGCGGTCAGCCGACCCGAGCCCTCATTGGTGAGATGAAGAGCCCTGGCTACCGTGCCTTCCGTGATGGCGTCATGCAGTATGTCAGTCTCACTCCGCCAAATTCGCACGGTGAACCGACCCCCGCTGACAAGGATCCAATCCCGGATCCATTTGACAATACCTACAATGTTCCAGAGCACGACGAGTTCGTTCAGAAGATAAAGTATATCCGCGACGACCGCTTTGTCGTCGAACGGCTGCTCAATCCACTCACCCGCCGTCGGCTCGATGAGGCCTGGATGAACCTCTACGCCTCATTCGAGTATCACGACAACTATCTGCGCCTGCTTGCCAACCACTACAAGACCGATCTTGGCAAGGATGGCATCGAACGGATGACCCCGGAAAGGATCGGGCAGCTTCCGGAGCCAATGCGTCAGTATGTCGTGCCGCTCAAGGCCCATTATGACGAGGTCTACGCCGCCCAGCAGGCTGGTCGGCAGCGCCATCTTGGAGATTGCCTCGAGTTTGCCTCACGCGCCTGGCGCCGGCCACTGAACGCCGGGGAGAGGATTGGTCTGCAACGGTTCTATGATCGCACGCTCAAAGCCGAGGGTGATCATCCCCGCGCCATCCGCGCTGTGATAGCCCGGATCCTCGTCGCTCCGCAATTTCTCTATCGGGTTGAACCGACACCAAATACTGCGAATGGACCGCGACCACTCACCGGCTGGGAGATGGCGAGCCGTCTCAGCTTCTTCCTCTGGTCATCGATTCCCGATGACAAGCTGCGACAGGCGGCGGCCGCCGGTCAATTGACAACCGAGGCCGGTATCAGGGCGCAGGTCGACCGGATGCTTGAAGATCCGAAAGCACGCCGCCTGGCAACGGAATTCTTTGGCCAGTGGCTTGGATTCTACCATTTCGACAAGTATGGTGGAGTCGACACGAGTCGATTTACCACCTTCACTGATGAGGTCAGAGAGGCGATGTACGAGGAGGCGGTTGCCTTCTTTGAACACATATTGCGTGAGGATCGCCCGGTCAGCGAGCTCTTCTTTGCTGACTATACATTTCTCAATCGCCCATTGGCCGAATATTATGGAATCAAGCTCGGCGAGCAGAAGTCCAAAAATCGCTTCCAGATGGTTCAGACCAGCAACCGGGGCGGGCTGATGCGTCTCGGGGCGGTTCTGACCGTCACTTCGGCTCCGCTGAGGACCAGTCCGGTCAAACGTGGTGACTGGGTCCTGCGAAGGATTCTCGGAACGCCGGTTCCACCGCCACCGGCCGACGCCGGATCGATTCCGGCGGATGACAAGCAGTTTGGAGGCCTGACGCTCAAGGCCCAACTCGACAAGCATCGCCGGAACCCAAGCTGCTCAAGTTGTCATACACGGATCGATCCCCTCGGGTTCGCCCTCGAACATTACGATCCGACTGGCCGGTGGCGCGAAAGCTACCACGATGGTCGAACGATCGATGCCTCGGGCGAATTGACCGGCAAAAAGGTGATCAGTGGCAGCGATGGCCTGCTCACCTATCTGCGTTCACGTGACCCCCAGGTGCGCCGTAATCTCTCCTCGAAGCTGATCGGTTATGCTTTGGGCCGCACCATCCTCGCTGGAGATCGCCGGCTGATCGACAGCATGGTTGCGGCTGGAGGAGAAGTAACATTCACGGATCTGACGACAATGATCGCCACGAGTCGCCAGTTCCGTCAGCGGCTCTGAAACGGCGTATTATTCAGAGTTTTTGATTCAGGTTGGAGTTTCTGATTCAGGATTACAATCAAGTCAGACGGAGAGTATAAAAATGAACAAGAGACCTGTGACAATCGATCGTGACTCACGACGCAATTTTCTGCGAGGCGCCGGAGTTGCCCTGACCCTTCCCTGGCTTGAATCACTGCCGATGCTGGCGCAGACCGGTCAACGAAAAGTCGCCTCCGGTCCACCGATCCGGTTTGCTCATCTCTTCTTCTCCAATGGGGTCGAACCGGCCCACTGGTGGGCCAAGGGCGCCGGGGCTGGACTCGAGTTTGGCCCGGCCGCGGCACCGCTTGCCCCAATTCGTGAGGATATCGTCTTTGTCCGCGGGCTCTATCATCATCTTGGACTCAAGTCGACGAGCCCCCATCTCGGGCGCATGAATCTCCTCTCGGGTGCACCTGTCAGTCTCGATCCGAAAGAGATACGCGTTGGAACCTCCTTCGATCAGATCCTTGCCCAGCGGATTGGCAATCAGACCGCGATCCCCTCACTATCACTCGGAATCGAACCGAATGAGCTACGGCTCGAAGATGGTCTCTCCATGATCTATGGTTCATCCGTCTCCTGGGTCTCCCCAACCAAGCCGGCACCAAAAGAGATCTACCCGGCTCGTGTCTTCGATCAGCTGGTCGGTGATGGTTCGGGTCGTCAGCTCGACCGAAGCATTCTTGATGCCGTGCTCGAGGATTCGCGAGCCTTGCGCCCACGAGTCACCAGTCGTGATCGGCAGAAACTGGATGAGTACCTCGAGTCGATTCGCGATATCGAGAAGAGGATTGACTTCGCCGCCCGTGAAGAGCGGCTTGAGGGCTGGCGCCCAACTCTTCGTCAGCCTAACATGCCGCGACCGGGTGATCAGGCACCACAGGTTGTCCCGGAGCATATCCGGCTCATGCTCGATCTGATCGTCCTGGCCTTCCAGATGGATCGGACACGGATCGTCACCCTCATGCTCAACAATGACCTCTCGCAGATGAACTTCCGTTTCCTCGATGGTGTGCGCGGCGCACTCCACCTTGACCTGACCCACAATGGCAAGGTCCCGGAGACGGAGGCAATGTATCTGAAGACCAATCAGTATCATGTCGAACAGTTTACCTACCTCGTCAATCGTCTCAAGGCCATCGATGAGGGGGGCTCGACACTACTCGACAACTCGATTCTCATGTTCGCCTCGAGCCTCTTCGATGGTGATGCTCACGGTGCCGACCAGTTGCCGATCGTTCTCGCCGGACATGCCGGTGGCACCCTGCCGACGGGCCGCATCCTCGACTACCTTGAGAAGGGAGACGAAAATCGGCGGGCCTGCAGCCTCTTCCTGTCGATCATGGATCTCATGGGGGTCAAGCTGGAACGTTTTGGAGACAGTGAGACCCGGCTGCCTGGCCTCGTCTGAGAATGTTCTGACCGAATCGCCAGACAACCTGGCAAGTATGCCAGTTGGCGTGGAGCCCTCAATCTCCACCATTTTCACATTGCCCCCCTGCGGGTACAGGTGAATGGCCGGAGGGAGAATCTGATCAGATCGTCCTTCGGCCACTCTCTTTTCTGCCCGACCTGCAGAGCTAATGTTCGATGGAATTTTTAATAAAATGCAGATTGCCGAACAACACGATTGAGAATTCCGACATCTCTCTTCCTGGTGCGAAGAGGTTGGCGGCAGTGCCATTCCGATCAGCTGACTTGCCCGGAGACCCCCACGATATCAATAAACAGATCATCGTAAGGAGGCGTAATGTCTGAAACGACACTCTCGTTACTTCCACCTGAAACGAGCGGTAACCTGACCATCTTTCTGATCTCTGGTCCGGAGGTCTGGCCGGATGCCAATCTGTTGACTCTTGAAGAGGCGTTGGCTGACAACAGTCTGGTCATTCATGAGACAGGTGACGTCAACAAACTGGCGGTTGAGAATCTATCCAGCTTCGATGTATTTCTCCAGTCTGGAGATATGGTCAAGGGAGGGCTACAGGATCGGGTCGTCTCCGTTGATCTGATTGTTCCCGCCGGTTCTGCAAAGATCCCCCTCAAGAGCTTCTGCGTCGAGAGTGGCCGATGGCATAGCCGTGTCAACCGCGCAACCGGTGTCGAGAATTCGGAGCGCTTCAGCTCCGCTACTCACCGTGTCGCTTCAAGAGATATCAAGTATGCGGCGATGTACAGCAATTCCCAGTCGCTGATCTGGGAAAAGGTCCACCATTTTCAGGAGTCACTCGGTGATTCATTCAGTCGAAATCTGCGCGACGAGCAGTCTCCAACCAGTCTTCAACTGACCCTCGAGGACGAGCAGCTCGAACAGATGGTCGATGAGCATCTGAAGAAGCTCCTTCCAATCGTCGAGAATTCAACCCAGACGATACTTGGTTACGCATTTGCCATCAATGGCGAGCTCAATAGTGCCGATATCTATACCAACAGCGCCCTCTTCCGAAAGCTATGGCCACGCCTGCTGAAGGCCAGTGTCATCGAATCTCTTGGAAGGAATGTCAATTCTCAGCACTCCTCCCAGATCAACATCAAGGAGGTTCAGGCCATTCTCGATCAACCCCGCGGTATCAAGTGGTCGAAACGTTTCGTCTCCCCACGCATCACTCTCCGATCGGCCGAGACAGAGAAGGTCTTTATCCAGGATACCTGTGACACTGACCGCGACGGTGCCTGGTTTCACCGTAACTATCTTGCCAAATAGCTATCATCGATATTGCCATCCTGGATCAGGTCACGGGCGGCAGGGAGACGGAGCGTTCATCGTGCGGTAAGCTCGATATCACCAGCTTGTTTTGTCTCTTTCAGGAAGATAGAATCAATCTTTGGTGGTGGAGAGATTGGCCTTATCGAGAATTATTGCCAATCTTCCTGGAGACTTGGAGTGAAATCCGAAGCATGCGGCGAGATACGACAGCCTGGTTCAGTGAGCGGGTAGGGCGTGAGATGCCTCTTGTCGCCTACGGCCATTTCGGCACACCCGTCCTTATGCTTCCCACGGCGGCCGCCGACTACCTTGAGTATGAGCGGTTTCAGCTCATCGGTGCCCTGAGCTGGTGGCTCGATCAGGGCAAGGTCAAGCTCTATTCTGTCAACAGCGTCAACCAGCTTGCTCTGATGAACCGTCAGGCATCGCCCCAGGAGCGGATCGATTGGCTCGATCGTTATGAGGGGTACATTCTTGACGAGGTACTACCACTCATTCGTCGTGACTGCGCCGACGACGCGATCAGGCCTTGCCTGCTCGGGATCAGCCTCGGAGCTACCTCGGCCGCCAATCTCTTCTTTCGCCATCCCGAACAGTTCAGCGGAGTCATGCTGATCAGCGGGAGCTACGATATTCGCCCATTCCTCGACGGTTACTCTGATGAGCGGGTCTACTTTCACAATCCGGTCGATTTTCTTCCCGGCTTGAACGGTCAGCCTCTCGAACTGCTGCGGCGTGAAGGGCGACCAATCCTCATCTTCAGTGGACAGGGGCGTTTTGAGGCTCCGGATCGCTCTCGTCGCCTGGCCGAAATTCTGACCCATCTTGGAGTTCCACACTTGCTGGATGTCTGGGGTGAGGATGTCGATCACGACTGGCCTTGGTGGAGAAAGTGTCTTCCATACTATTTCGGGCGGTTCTTTGGTTGACCGTCCTGTCGCAAAATCTGTCATGGCAATTAAGCCTGTCTTGGCAAAATTTGAAGGAGAGACTATGAAACTGAACAGAATCTTCGAACTGAAAAAGATGGTTGTAATGTTGATGATCGTCACGGCGCTCAGCCTCACGGCTCTCGCCCAGGGAGATTTCAAGGGGAAGGGCGATGGTATCGAGACCTGCCCGGTTACAGGTGATAAGATCACCAGCAAGGATATCAAAGCCGAACTGTTTGGCCGAACAGTCTATTTCTGCTGCGATGGCTGCCTCGATGAGGTGAAGAAGAGCCCGGCACTCTACGTCAAGAAGACGGAGAAGGAGCAGCTCGAAGCCGTGAAGGCGATGGGCAAGGCCTCCGCCGCGGGTCACGGTGGCCACGATCATTCGGGAGCCCAGGCCAAGGATGGCTTTCTCGGTAAGGGGGATGGCGTCGAGACCTGTGCGGTCTCAGGTGAGAAGCTGACCGCCTCGGCGATCTCGGCCGAGTTCTTCGGTCGGACTGTCAAGTTCTGCTGTGAGGGATGTCTCGCCCAGGCGAAGAAGAGTCCGGAACTCTACGTCCGGAAAGAGGCTCCAAAAGCGAAGCTGACCGCTTTTCTCGGCAAGGGCGACGGCGTCATGACCTGCCCGGTCACGGGTGAGCCGGTCGATGCCAATGCCAAGGGTGAGATCAACGGACGCACCGTGCTGGTCTGCTGCCCGGGTTGCCTCGATACGATTCGCCAGAACCCGTCGGCGTATCTCAAGTAGTCTTCCTGTCCAGAGCCGGGTTGTCGGAATCGCTCCCACAACCCGGCTCGGTCACTCTATCCCGGCAGTTCAAAATCGGCAAACTGCTGGCGCAGCACCTTCTTATCGAACTTTCCGACACTCGTCTTGGGAATCGTCTCGATGAAGACGATCTCGTCGGGCATCCACCACTTCGCGAACTGCTTCTCGAGTTGGGTAATGATCTCCTCTTTGCTCAGAGTCGTTCCCGGTCGGGTCACGACGCAGGCGAGGGGGCGCTCCTGCCATTTCGGGTGGAAGACGGCGATGACCGCAGCCTCGGCAACTCCGGGAATGGCCATGATCGCATTCTCGAGGTCGACCGACGAGATCCACTCTCCACCGCTCTTGATCAGATCCTTCGAGCGATCGGCGATCGACATATAGCCCTCGGCATCGATCGTCGCGACATCCCCCGTGTCGAGCCATCCGTCAGGGAACTTATCTTCGGTCGGCTCCTCGCGGTAATAGGATGACGCGATCCATGGGCCGCGGATCAGCAGTCGCCCCATCGAGACGCCATCGTGCGGGACCTCTTTGTTGACCGCATCCAGAATTCGCAACTCCAGCCCCGGTGCGCTCATTCCCGCCCGCTGCTTGACGTCGAGCTGTCTCTCTCGCGGCCATTCGAGCATATGCGGCTTCAGTCGCGATACGGTACCGAGCGGGCTCGTCTCTGTCATTCCCCAGGCCTGGATGAACTCGACGCCAAGGTTGGTCTCGAACCAGTCGATCAGCGCTCGCGGGGGCGCCGAACCTCCACAGACCATCGTCCGCAGGCTCGACAAGTCGTACTTGCCGGGATTGTTGCGCAGCTCATTCATGACCCCCAGCCAGATCGTCGGTACTCCAGCCGTGAAGGTTACCTTCTCATCCTGGATCAACTGACAGATCGATGCTCCATCCATCATCGCTCCAGGGTAGACCTGCTTGATCCCCAGCATCAGCGCCGTGAAGGGCATCCCCCACGCATTGGCGTGGAACATTGGCACGACAGCCAGCACCGTCGCCTGACGATCGAGTCCAAGCAGCTCGGGCAGGGAACCGGTGATCGTGTGAAGATAGTTGGAGCGGTGCGTGTAGAGCACACCCTTCGGTTTGCCGGTCGTTCCGCTCGTATAGCAGAGCCCCATCGGCGTGTTCTCATCAAGATCCGGCCAGGTATACTCCGCCGATTCCGCCGCAAGCAGGGTCTCATAGTCCAGGGCTGGCTCGAGCACCGTCTTGAATTCGCCCGTATTGCTCATGACGACGACCTGCTTCACCGTTGGCATCTTCCCGGCCAGACGCTCGAGCAGTGGCAGCAGGTCTTCATCGATGAAGATGATCCGATCCTCGGCATGGTTGATGATATATTCGAGATCGGCGGGCGAGAGCCGCAGGTTGAGAGTATGCAGAATCGCCCCCATACTCGGTACTGCATAGTAGAGTTCGAGGTGTCGGTGCGTGTTCCAGCCAAAACTGGCGATCCGATCCCCCGGCGTGACGCCAAGCGATCGAAGGGCATTGGCCAATTGACGCGCTCGCCGGCCAACCTCACCATAATTTGTGCGGTGCAGTCGATCGCGGAACCTGGTCACGATCTCTACATCAGACGAGAGCTGTGGACCTCGATCCATGAGAATCGACATGCTTAACGGACTCTTCATCATTGTCATGGCAGGACAAGACCTCCTCAAAGAATTGGATGGTTAAAAGACCGCCTCACTCAACTGGGCGAGAATCGTTGCTGATGACTTCTCCACATCTGCGTGAAGCGAGTTTCCGTGCGCATCCATCGTCACGATGGCTGGAAAGTCGGTCACTCGCAGATGCCACATTGCTTCGGGAATTCCAAAATCGAGCAGGTGAACGTCGATCACCTCGTCGATGCATTGGGCATAATACTGGGCCGCCCCACCGATACCATTCAGGTAGACTGCGCCATGCTCCTTCAGTGCCGCAAGGGTCTTGGCCCCCATTCCCCCCTTGCCGATGACTGCCCTTACTCCATAGCGTTTGATGATCTCCCCCTGGTATGGTTCCTCGCGGATGCTCGTCGTCGGCCCGGCCGCCTTGATCCGGTACTTGTCATCCTTGAGGACGACCGGTCCGCAGTGGTACAGGACTGACCCATTCAGATCGACCGGTGGATCGTTCTTCATCAGATGGGCGTGCACGGCGTCACGCCCCGTGTAGAGCTCTCCAGAGATGAGCACCACATCCCCGACCTTAAGTTCACGCATCTGCTCTTCGCTCAACGGCGCCCGGAGTACCTTCTCCTTCCCGGTCCTCACGAAGCCTCCCGCGCGGGACATCTTTGGCTCAACTGTGCTCTCGTCACGGTAGAGCCAGCGCTTGATCTCTCCCGTCCGCGCGTCGAGAACCACTCCCAGCCGACGAAACGCCCAGCAGTCATAGGCGACCGAGACAAAGAAGCTTGCCGGCAGACGGTTGATCGCCCCGATCTTGCACCCGATGAGCGTCGTTCCACCCCCAAAGCCCATCGTCCCGATCCCCAGCGTGTTCGAGGTCTGGACGATATAGTCCTCGAGTCGTGCCAGCTCCTCATGTGGATTGGTATCGTCGAGCGTCCGGAAGAGCTGCTCCTTGGCATGCAGATACCCGCTCGCACGATCTCCGCCGATGCAGACCCCGATCGCTCCGGCGCTGCAACCCTGCCCCTGGGCCTGCCAGACGGCGTGAAGCAGGCACTTCCGCACTCCATCCAGATCACGCCCCGCCTTTCCCAGGTGGGGCAACTCCATTGGCAGCGAATACTGGATGTTCTTGTTCTCGCATCCGCCACCCTTGAGCAGCATCTTGACCTCGATCTCGTCTTCGTTCTCCCATTGTTCAAAGTAGATCGATGGAGTCCCCGGACCAAGATTGTCTCCACTGTTCCTGCCCGTCAGGGAATCGACCGAATTGGGACGGAGCTTGCCCCGCCGCGTCGCTTCGGCAATCGCCTGCTTGATCTCCTCTTTCAGGGCGATCTGATTCGTCCCGATCGGTGTCTTGATCTTGAAGGTCGGCCAGCCGGTGTCCTGGCAGATCGGTCCTTCATTGTCACACGCCATGTCGATGTTGGTCGCGATCACCTGCAGCGCCTGCGATGAACGGGCTCCCGTCTCATCGTCGATCGCTTGCGCCATCGCCCGCCGCACATCTGGCGGAAGATTGGTCGATGTCTGGGTGATCAACTGCAACATACTCTCTGGAAATGCATTCATTACTGGTAATCCTCTTTATGATAATCCTGCCTGTATCCCTCCAATGAGGGCTGTTTAATAATTGCTTGATGTGTGGATGATTTCCGGATTTACAACAGATACGCCTAAAAATACCATCCTTTCATCTCCGGGTGAAATGGCAGTCCGTCACTTGAGCAGAATTTCAGCAATGATCGATCCTTGCAATTTCTTTACAAAAAATATCTCTATTCACATACTGCCTTTACACGCATCCAATACTCTGATTCTCGCATCTGACTCGCAGAAAAAGAGATCAACTCTTTTGCCAGAATGTACCCTTCAGCTAGACACTGAAAGAACTGAGACTGAACAAGTAAAAGAAATGGAGAACAGGACTTGATGAATAAAAATGAGCGCAAACCCCTGCCGTGGACCACGATCCTGAAGATCACTCTCGTCACCGGATGCATCGTCATCGTTGCCGGGATAGTCAACCGAGAGGTCTCAAGCCAGGGATTCCAGGAGGCCCCAACCGGGTTCGATAACCAGACCAATGGAATGATCGAACAGGTCACCTTCAATCAGGATCGGGAGCTTTTTGAGAAGCGCGATACCATCGAAGATGGCCTCGGGCCAGTCTACAATGCCCAGTCCTGTGTCGAGTGCCACCAGAACGTCGTCTCTGGCGGGAGCAGTCAGATTCTGGTCGTCCGCGCCGGCCATCGAGACTCCAGCGGAGATTTCATTGAATCACCTGGCGGCTCTCTGATCCACGATCGGGCGATCGATCCTTCGATTCAGGAGTATGTCATGCCCAGCGAGACCATTCGCTCCCAGCGGATCTCGCTCAGCACACTCGGTGACGGGTTTATCGAGGCGATCGATGACCAGACCCTCCTCGCCATTGCCGCCAGTCAGCCGGGACAGAGTCGTGGAGCCGTTTCCGGGCAGGCAATCCTCGTCCCCATCCTCGAGTCGCCTGGCGCCACCCGCGTCGGCCGCTTTGGCTGGAAGGCCCAACACGCCAGCCTGCTCTCTTTCACGGCTGATGCTTACCTGAACGAAGTCGGCATTACCAGTCGCCTCGAACCCAATGAGAACACTTCACTCGGTCGTTCCGTCGCCGCCTTCGACAAGGTCGCTGACATCGAGGACAGTGATAACGACATCGACAATATCGCCCGGTTCATGCGGGCCACCAAGGCTCCATCACCAGATGTCGCCCTTGCCCAGACCTCTGATGCCCGTCAGGGTGGTCAGCTCTTCAGCCAGATCGGCTGCGCCATCTGCCACGTCCCGAACATCAACACGGCGGCTCCTGGAACTTCCACCAATGGCGGAACATATATCGTCCCGGCTGCGCTTGGCAACAAGGTCATCCATCCCTATTCGGACTTCCTGCTCCACAATGTCGGGACCGGTGATGGCATAGTCCAGAACGGAGGGCGCGAGACGGCCTTCAAAATGCGAACTCCTCCACTCTGGGGATTCCGAACCCGGAATCGCTTCATGCACGATGGACAGTCCCTGACGGCTGAAGAGGCTATCCGCCGCCACGGCGGGGAGGCCTCCTCGGCTGCCTCCAAGTTCAACCAGCTTGGTAACAGGCAGAAGGGGCAGTTGATCACCTACCTGCGATCCCTCTGATCTTGAATCTGACCTATGAATCGTCCGAGCCTGGTGATTGTCTGAATCACTGGGCTCGGACTGTTAATAATGGAGAATGGAGAATTGAGAATGGAGAATGGAGAATGGGGAATGGAGAATGGGGAATGGAGAATGGAGAATGGGGAATGGAGAATGGGGAATGGGGAATGGAGAATGGGGAATGGAGAATGGGGAATGGAGAA
>CAIOZW010000392.1 GCA_903862855.1 uncultured Acidobacteriota bacterium | reverse complement strand
TCATCAGTATTGCAGCCAGTTCGGCGCCACTCGTTTCTCGCCGCGCCTCTTCAAGCGCTCCGGCCGGATCGGTCGTTGTCCCCTCGCCGCGCAGCAAGACGGCGGCAGCTCCATCCGCCGCGACTGGCAATGGCGAGATCCTGCCTGAGAAGGAGTATGGGCGGAGTCGAAAGTGGCGGGCGAGCCGGCTTGTCAGCGAGGGCTCGCGCGTCAGCAGGTCCCGGACTGCCTCGAGCCGTGATCGCCCTGCTTCGTCACGCAGTTGCATGCTTTTAGAATCATCGAGCAGGATTGCCAGACTTGTGCGGAGCGGAATTATAGCCGGTACGGTGATCACCGGGCGCATGAGCAGGAGAAGAAGGAAGAGCAGCAGCGATCCACGCAGCACGGTCAGTCCCCACCGGGTTGATCGCGAAATCCGATCGCCGGGTCGCACGTAGATCAAATAGACAATGGCGATGATCCCCGTGACCAGCAGTAGGACCACCCACCAGGCGGGCCGGTAGGCAAGGCTGAACTCACCCCTCGCAAAGACAGGCCACCTGTACTTGAATAATAACTCGATCAATCGATCCATCGATGATTGCCCTCGCCGGCCTGCTGTATATCTGCCTGTAGAGACTTGATCGCTTGCCGCCGCCTGGTTGTGGCGTCAAACCGACAAGAGGTATTATATGTCCCTGTCGTGATATGTCCACCCGGACAGGCTGGTTCGATCGATCAACAGCCGTCTCGACGAGGCAGATCCAGAGACTCTGCCTCGTCGAGACGGTCGGGTTGGAGTCACCTCTCTGCCCCCGGGTGTCACTTTATCGCCTGTTTTCAGTTGGAAGGATTCTGTCGTCGGCTGACCTTTGTCACCCAGCTGGTGGATAGTAATTGCCGGGCAATCTTTCTGACTTCACAGACTTCAGATCAGGAGTGAGATGATCAGTGACGGTCGTGAAAGCGTGACTGAACAGTTCATCCGGCCGCGCCATACCGGTATGGCCTTGAGGCTGCTTGGTCTTCTGCCGCTAATCTTCTTTGCTGCCCGGCTGATCGAGTATGTCTGGATAGCGCGCACACCTGAGCAGATCCTCTGGTGTTGTCACATCTCAAACCTTATCCTCGGAGTCGGACTCCTCTCTCTTCACCCGCGTTCAATCCGTATCGCCTCACTCTGGATCATCGTCGGGGTGCCACCGTGGGCCCTCGATATGGCGATGACTGGTTTGATCACTCCGGTATCGATTCTCTCCCATCTCGGTGGAGCGCTCGTTGCGCTCGTCGCTCTCCGAAGATTCCGTGTCACCGGACTCGACTGGGCACCGGCCCTCCTCTATTTTCTTGTTCTGCAACAGCTGACGCGTCTACTGACCGACCCCGGCCCCTTGACCAATGTCAATGTCGCGCACTTCGCTTATGGCCCTTGGAAGGACCTGATCGGTAATTACTGCCTCTATATCCTGGTCAACTCAAGCCTTGCCGCACTCGTCCTGGTCATCCTGGAGTCTGCTCTCCGTCAGCTCTTCCCGGCGAAATATGCTGATCGCCAATCCAAAAAGCAAAAGGCCGGGGGAAGTGACTGATCATCTTCCTCCGGCCCAATTGCAGGTCAAGCCCCCACTATTCAATCGTCTTGAAGAGGAGCGCCGCGTTTGTGCCACCAAACCCGAAACTGTTCGAGAGTGCATAGTGAACCCGCGCCTGACGCGCCGTGTGCGCAACATAATCAAGGTCGCATTTCGGATCGGGATTGTCGAGATTGATCGTCGGCGGCAGCATCTGGTGCTTCACGGCAAGCACAGTAATCCCGGCCTCGAGACCGCCAGCCCCTCCAAGAAGATGGCCGGTCATCGACTTGGTCGAACTTGCCGCGAGCCGATATGCGTGATCCCCAAAAGCCCGTTTGATGGCCGTCGTCTCCAGGACGTCTCCGGCTGGAGTAGATGTCCCGTGAACATTGATGTAGTCGATCAGGGTTGGATCGATTCCTGCATCCTGAATCGATCGGAGCATGACACGCCGGGCACCATCACCATCCTCTGAGGGAGAGGTGATATGGAAGGCATCCGCTGTCATTCCATAACCAACGATCTCGGCATAGATCTTCGCGCCGCGCGCTTTTGCATGTTCGTACTCTTCAAGGATCAGGATCCCGGCGCCCTCTCCAATGACGAACCCGTCACGATCCTTGTCGAATGGACGGGAGGCCCGGTGGGGCTCATCATTACGCGTCGAGAGAGCGTGCATGGCCGCGAAGCCTCCAACCGACATCGGCGTTATCGCCCCTTCTGTTCCACCGCAGATCATGGCGACTGCATCACCACGCTGGATGATCTTGAAGCTGTCACCAATGGCATGTGAGCCGGAACTGCAGGCGGTCGCCGTCGCTGAGTTGGGCCCTTTCGTGCCATGGATGATCGAGACATAGCCAGAGGCCAGGTTGACGATCGATGCCGGAATGAAGAAGGGAGAGATCCGGCTCGGACCGCCCTCGACCAGCTTGGTGTGCTCTCGCTCAAATACTCCAAACCCGCCAATCCCGCTGCCAATGTATGTGCCGATCATCTCGGCATTCTCAGGCGTGATGGCAAGCCCGGAATCGGCCATCGCCTCCCGTGTGGCGGCAATGGCGTAGAAGATGAAAAAGTCCATCTTCTTCATCTCTTTCTTCTCAACAAAATTGAGCGGGTCAAAGTTCCTGGTCTCGGCCGCGAAGCGAACCCGATGCTGGCTCGTATCGAAGCGCGTGATGGGGCCGACGCCGCTCCGACCGGCAATCAGTCCCTCCCAGGTGTCTGCGGAGGTGTTTCCGAGGGGGCTGACCAATCCAACACCGGTGACCACCACTCTTCTTTTACTCATATAGGTCCTTCCAAAAACCTCAGGAGATTCAAAAAAGCCACTTACCGGAGTGCCGCATCTGCTGTGGAATGCGCCAGCGCGAGCAGTCCGTGACTCCCTGACGACCTGTGCAGGTCAGACTGAATCGACCGCAAAAAGACACAAGCTGGCTGGAAGCGGCTTGTGTCTTTTTGCGGTATCGGATGTTTTATGGCCACCAACCTACTTGCGGTGCTCGTTGATGTAGGCGAAGGCGTCCTGAACGCTCTGAATCTTCTCGGCGTCCTCGTCCGGTATTTCGATGCCAAACTCCTCCTCGAATCGCATGACGAGTTCAACCGTATCCAGGGAGTCTGCTCCGAGATCATCGATAAAGCGGGCATTGGCAGTGACTTCACTCTCATCAACTCCGAGCTCATCAACGATAATCTGTTTTATCTTGTCCTCAATTGATTCTGACATTTTTTCCTCCAGTATAGAGTATGGTGGACTTGTCGGTTACATGTACATTCCACCGTTGACATTGATTACCTGACCAGTGATATAGCCTGCCTCATCCGAGGCCAGAAAAGCAACTGCAGAAGCGACATCCTGATCGAGACCAGCCCGTTTGAGGGGGATCTGATCGAGCATGGACTGTTTGACCGCCTCGGGAAGGACGGCGGTCATTGGCGTTTCGATATAGCCGGGGGCGATCGCATTGACGGTGATGTTTCGTGCGCCATACTCACGGGCTACCGCCTTGGTCAGGCCGATGACACCAGCCTTGGCGGCGATGTAGTTGGCCTGGCCGACGTTCCCAGACTGGGCGACGACTGAGGTGAGATTGATGATCCGCCCACGGCGGGCTTTGGTCATCATCGGCAACACCTGCTGGATGAGAAGAAAGACTCCAGTGAGGTTGGTATCGATCACTTCATTCCAGTCATCACGCTTCATGCGCAGCAGGAGTCCATCACGAGTGATTGCGGCATTGTTGACGAGTATGGAGATCGGCCCCAGGCCGGAGGCAGTTCTCTCGACGACAGATTTTATCTCTTCCGGATTGCTCATATCGCCCGGAACGGCCAGGGCACGTCGACCGAAGGCACGAATCTCTTCGGCGACTGCTTCACATTTCTCGGCGGAGCGGGCCATGATTGCGACATCGGCGCCCAGTTCGGCAAGGGCCAGCGCCGCAGCGCGTCCGATCCCTTGCGAACCACCCGTGACGAGGGCAATCTGTCCATTCAGATTGAACATGGGTTTGATACTCCCTTCTCTTCAATTGCCAAAAGCGGCCTGCAGTGCGGCTTCATCTTCGCCGTGGATCAGCGTCACCTCGACGCCGGACTCGCGGGCGATGGATTTGACCAGCCCCATCAAGACCTTACCCGGTCCAACCTCGACAAAGGTGTTCACCCCCTGATCAAACAGATGGCGAATGGAGTCGGTCCAGCGCACCGGACCCGAGATCTGGCGGAGCAGGCCGGCCCGGGCAGCCTCGCTAGTGGTGATCAGGGCCGCATCGATATTGTTGACAAGCGGGATCGTCAGATTCAGAAAGCCTGTCTCCGCAAGTGGTGCGGTCATGGCCTCCTGAGCCGGTTGCATCAGTGGAGAGTGGAATGGGGCACTGACCTTGAGAATCGGGGTCTGGCGTGCGCCACGGGCCTTGCACTCTACCGTCGCTCGCTCTACTGCCTCGCGGTGACCGGCAATGACCACCTGCGCCGGGGAGTTGAAATTGGCGGGCTGGCAGACCTCTTCACCTGCGACCTTTTGACAGGCACTGACCACTTCATCCGCACCAAGGCCGAGGATGGCGGCCATCGCCCCGACTCCCACCGGGACGGCCTGCTGCATCGCCTCACCGCGCTTCCTGACCAGCCTGACCGCGTCTTTCAGGGTCAGGCTGCCTGCGGCAACCAGGGCGGAGTACTCGCCAAGGCTGTGACCCGCCACATAGTCTGGTCTGATTCCACGCTCACTCAGGACCTGGTACAAGGCAACCGAAGCCGTCAGGATCGCTGGCTGGGTGTTGGCCGTCAGATTCAAATCCTCTTCCGGACCCTCAAAACAGAGTCTGCTCAGCGAGAATTGGAGAGCCTCGTCGGCGACGGCGAATGCCTCC
>CAIOZW010000391.1 GCA_903862855.1 uncultured Acidobacteriota bacterium | reverse complement strand
TGAGGCATTCTGAGTGAAGATGGCTGGGGCGAGGTTACCGACAAGCAGCTCGCCGAGCGCGACAATGTCACTGTTGAGGTAGATGGCCACGGTCGCCGCACCGACCGCCGTCGCGGGGTGGAGATGATAGTTGACCTGACCTGGTGAGACAAAGAAGAGGGGCTGGTCACGAGAGACGCCAGCACTGTCGGTAACTACAACTCTTGTGCCACGAAGAGTTGTCGGAAGAGGGCGGGAACTGCTCACCTCGACACCGCTGGCAAGCCCAGTGCCAAACGCGGCCAGAATCGAGTCGCGGGCCTGCTCACCGACCGCATAGCTGGCGGCAGAGACCGAGGTGGTCCGCCGGAAGACCGGCAGCGAGACTGAAACCGAATCGGGACTGCCGGGATTGGCCACCGTGACCGTCAGCGTCCCGGCTGCCAGCAGGTCACTTGTTGCGAGAAGGGTCGTCAGTTCCCCACTGTTGACAAATGTGGTGGTTCGCGAAGTGCCATTGATCCTGACTACGGCGCCATTGACAAAGAACCGGCCTCGAACGGTGAGCGTCGTTGCGGAGCCGCCGGCAATCAGCCTTGCCGGCGCCAGCGAGTCGATCACCGCTGCCTGAGCGGTTCGATCGAGTGGGGCTGTTCCCCCGATCACCATTATCGGTGACTGACCCAGTTCGCGAGTGCGCACTTTACCAGTCTCGTTCAATCCTTGCCTTTCACCCGCCATGGTATTGTCAAGACTGGCGACTGGGAGGATCAGCAGAAGCCAGATCATCAGCCTTGCCAGACGACCTCTGGTAAAGGTCGACTGAATACCTGACCCACCCGGAGCCATCTGAAGGCCTCGCCCGGATACATCTATTTCAATCTCTGAAGATGGTTGGTAAAACAACGTGGAATCCTCCCTTTGGCAGATTTGTCGGGTTGGTCAGTACAGCCAATTTATTAGACCCTGTGATAATACGGCGCCGCATCATCAGGAAACTCAACCCTTCCTGAGGCCACAGATCCTTTACACCAGCCAATCTGGGACAGAAGAGGTCATCGGTGTCAAGCATGACCTGACTGGCTCTTGTGTGAAGCACCGCCAAGAGACTGTCAATTCAAGAAAATGTTATTATGAAATTGACTGGTCATTAAATTTGCTTCATCGTCTCGAATAAGTCAACAATGACCAGTAAGCTGTGTCAGTATGCTGGAAAAGGAATCGACCGGCCAGGCCAGATCATACCGACCGAAGAGGTAAATTGAGCAGAGACCCGGCTGGCAGGTCAGCGGTCAAGACCAGTCAGGCAAACAGCGAGAACATATTGAAAGAGGATCAGATTAACCGTGAAACCACCAATCAAACCTTTACTCATCCTGATGACCCTCGTGCTCTTCTCCGGCGCAATCGTGAACGCTGGAACGGTACCGAAGCCGCGCCGGGAGCTGCTGGTGAGCACCAAATGGCTGGCAAAGCAGCTTGGCCGGAAGGAAGTGGTGGTTCTGCACGTCGCTCCAGACCGACAATCATATGAGAAAGGACATGTACCCGGGGCGAGGTTCGTCGCACTGGGTGAGATCATCATCGCCCGTGATGGTCTGCCTAATGAACTTCCGCCACTGGCCGACCTCCATAAGCTCTTCACCCGAATCGGTGTTGGTGGGAAAGGTCGAATCATCATCTACGGTGAACCGAATGCCCTCTCGGCAACCCGAACCCTCTTCACCCTCGAGTATCTCGGTCACGGTGAGCGTGGCGCAATCCTCGATGGAGGTCTGGAGAGATGGAAAGCAGAGAACAGGCCACTCGAGAGAGAGACACCGGTCTTTGCTCCAGCCAGCTTTCGGCCATCTCTCAATCCGGGCATGATCATCGATCAGCGGACCATGCAGAATCTCTCCTGGCAGACAACAAGCATCGACAACGGCATGGTGACGATCATCGACTCCCGCGCGGCCGATGTCTATGCCGGCTCAGCCGAGAAGAGAACCGGCCACATTCCTGGAGCCGTCAATCTCTACTGGATGAACCACTTCGATGCCGGCACGGGAACGATGCGTCCGATCGATGATCTGCGACGTGAGTACCTCGGGATTGGCGTCACTCCTGACCGCCTGATCGCCACCTATTGTAATACCGGGATGCAGTCATCGCATACCTGGTTCACGCTCAAGTATCTTGGGTACGATGTCCTGCTCTACGATGGATCCATGACCGAGTGGAGCCGCCTTCCCGGTGCGCCGATCGTCAGTGGTAAAAACCCGCGGTAATGATCGGAATCCTCCTCTATCTGCGATCTGTGTATTCAGCCGCGAGTGATGGGGATGGGAGAGATCATCCAACTTCAGGTGGGTTGAAAAAGGGTGAATATAGTCGAGGATAGTGAATGTGAGTTATGTTAAGGTGTGAATGGATCGAGCGGTACGCCATCCTTCGACCTGGCAGTGATACTCTGCGCCTTCCGCCATCTGCCCCTTGGCGGTTCGCGAATGGGGCCTCACTGAGTCAATAACCTGACCGGACAGCCTGGAGTCATTCAATGAAAACATCAAACCCCTTCCATTCAGTATCGTATGGTGACAGTGCCCCGGGATGTGTCAACGCCCTGATCGAGATACCGAGCGGATCGAAGGCCAAGTATGAGCTCGACAAAGAGAGTGGTCTTCTGCGTCTGGACAGGGTTCTCTTCTCCTCGGTCCATTATCCGGCCAATTACGGACTTATTCCGCAGACCTTCTGCGACGACGGTGATCCGCTCGATATCCTTGTCCTCTCGCAACTTTCACTCGTGCCGATGTGCATAGTCGAGTGCAAGCCGATCGGGGTGATGAGAATGCTTGACCAGGGAAAACACGACGATAAGATCATTGCTGTCGCCTCTGGTGATATGAGCGTCAAGCATTACGATGACATCAATGGCCTGCCTGAACACTATCTGCTTGAACTGCGCCGCTTTTTTGAAGACTACAAGAAGCTGGAGCACAAGCATGTCGAAGTCTCAGAGTTTCAAAATCGAGATTCGGCCATCGAGATCGTTGCCCAGAGTATCGCCCTCTATCAGGAGGAGTTCATCACCAGCGGGAGACTTGCGGCGTCGCTCAATTGAATCCCCGCACCGGCCCTCAGGGCCTCATCCCTCCAGGCGGCTGGCCGGAGTTCAGACAACCTGATCAGAGAACTTCCACTTTTCGTGAGCAGATGTGTCCAGCGTCCTTTACCAGCCCTGATCCTTATCTATCCTATCTTCCTGCCAGCTACTTTCATGTCAGCGACCTTCCTGGCTCCGGGTGAGATCTCTCTGACTGGTGAGTTCGGGTGGACTCACACGAAGGTGCGAAGAGAAGGTTATCCAGAGCAGGCAGCAGCAATGCTCAGAGGAGAGGCAGAGCGCCATCGATGATGAGACGAAGCTGCCTGAGTCGGCGGTGTCCAAATTTACTCAGTTAATTTTGGCCAGTTAATCTGCCGACCTGCCGCGGCTGGCAAGTGGAGAATCCCACTCCATCCAGAGTAGGACCGCCCCGGCTATGATCTGGTGAATGGGGGCTCCAGGATCGGACCTGCTTGCAATCTGGTATTTTTTGGCGATGATGATATCTGTTACCAGATACCTGGAGTGATTGGATTTTCATAATTATGACGCCCCTCTTGATCTGTCGCCTCATCCCGGGCTTATTGAACTCCCCCTGCACCACGCTCGCGAATCTGGCGACACCTTTGGAAGAAAGGTTTTACCACTTATCAGATCCTGGCCATGACATCAAATGAACATTGCAGAGCCACACTGATTCCGGCCTTCTCGACCGTTTCCGGAAGAATGACGCCGGGTGAGCGGCGATTTGCCGAACGGCTTCAGGAGAAGCTGGAACAAGACTACCTTCTCTGGTACAACATTCCGGTCGGGATCAGACACCTCCATCCCGATTTCATCATCCTCCACCCACTGCGTGGGATCATGGTTCTCGAAGTCAAGGACTGGACATTCGAGCAGATCCGGCAGATCAATCACGACAATTTCACCTTACTAATGCCACAGGGTGAGATTCAGGCGAGGAATCCTCTTACCCAGGCCCGTCAATATCTGATGGAGATCGTCAATCAGTTGCAGCGGGACAGGCAGCTTGTTCAACATAGCGGCCATTTCAAGGACAAGCTGGCCTTCCCCTACAGTTACGGAGTCGTCTTCCCCAACATACGTCGGGCGGCGCTGGAGAAGGTCGCCATCTCCGAACCGATCGTCGAGACCTTGCTTCCTCCCCACCAGGTCATCTGTCAGGACGAAATGGCTCCCGGGGTTGATCCGGAGTTGTTTCAGGAAAGGCTCTGGAATCTGGCCAGCTATCATTTCGGTGAACCATTGACGCCGAGTCAGATCGATCGGATCAGGTGGAACCTCTTTCCGGAGATCAGGATTGATCACCCACCGATGGACAGTCAACCTGTTGATCAACCCGAGATCCCCGATATCTTACGCGTCATGAACATCCAGCAGGAGCAGTTGGCGCGGAGCATTGGCGATGGGCATCGGGTTATTCACGGCGTGGCCGGATCAGGCAAGACGATGATCCTCACCTACCGGTGCATCCATCTGGCAAAATCGATGCAGAGACCAATCCTCGTTCTCTGTTATAACGTCTCGCTCGCGGCGATGCTGCGCCAGAGACTCCACGCCGAGGGTGTCGGAGACAAGGTAGAGATCCGCAACATCCACAAGTGGTGCCGGGATCTATTACGCAGGTACAATATCCCGCCTGCTAGCGGGAACGAATTGGGGGGCGAGAGTTACTTTGAGGGGATGATTCGGCTTGTCTCCGAAAATGTCAACAATGGCCGGATTCCGGCTGGTCAGTATGGTGCCGTGCTGATCGATGAGGGGCATGACTTCAAACCGGAATGGTACCAGCTTGTCGTGCAGATGGTCGACCCGGAGACAGAGTCACTGCTGGTTCTTTATGATGATGCGCAGAGCATCTATGAGAAGAGGAGTCGGCGGAGCTTCAGTTTCAAGAGGGTAGGTGTAAAGGCCCAGGGCCGAACCACCATTCTCAAGATCAACTATCGCAACACCGAGGAGATTCTGAGAGTCGCCTCCGGTTTTGCAGAGGATCTGCTCAAACCAACCGAAGGCCGGGACGACGATCTGCCGGTACTGATCAGTCCGGAGACTGCTGGCAGGCACGGACCACTTCCCCAGCTGGTCATGCTTCCCAGTTTCAGTCAGGAGGTCAAACATCTGGCTCGCTATGTCAGACAGGCCAATGAGCTGGGGACACCCTGGAACGAGATCGGCATCATCTATCGTGTCAACTTCATGGCCGAGCAGATTCAGAGTCATTTCCAGCAAGAGATGATTCCAGTCGAGTGGATCAATAAGGGCAGCGGCGGCCAGAGTTACGACCCATCCCACCAAAGCGTCAAACTGGTGACCATGCATTCAAGTAAAGGGCTCGAATTTCCAGTCGTCTGCATTCCCGGGCTGGGATTTCTGCCGAACTCAAAGGCGGAACCCGAGGATGAGGCAAGGCTGCTCTATGTCGCAATGACCCGGGCAATCAGGGAGCTGCATCTGACCGGAGACCGCACCTCGGCGTTCACTCGGCGATTGAAGAAGGTCATCGAGAATTATGGTAATGATGAAAGCGTGCAGGGATGAGTGGTTTGATGGTTGAAGAGGCGGTACGCTGCTCGGGAGAGGAGGAGTTGATGATCCAACTCCTCCTCTCTCTGCGGGAATGGACTGTCAGTTTCCAGAGAGCTGGGATGGGAGCTGACGATCGACGACCGGACGGACGTCCTGGTTGGCAAGCCGCCACATCTTCGCGAAGACGGTTCTGGTCACCTTCTCCATCTTCACATAGTCGATCTTATCTGGGTGATCCGACTGGCGATGGTAGTCCTCATGGATGCCATCGAAATAGAAGATGATTGGAATTCCCTTCTTCGCATAATTGTAGTGGTCGCTGCGGAAGAAGAGCCGTTCCTTATCCTCCGGGTCGTCATATTTGTAGTTGAAGGTCAAATTTAGATAAGACTGGTTGACCTTTTCGCTGAGGGTGGCAAGCTGACTGCTCATCATCCGTGAACCGATGACATAGATCTCATTGGGGCCGGTGAGGCCGGCATTGCGTGGATTGGTATCATCCGCGTTGCGGCTGCGTCCGATCATATCGATATTGAGTTGGGCGATGATCTGTTTGAGAGGCACGGTCGGATGTTCGACGAACCACTCCGATCCCCAGAGCCCCTTCTCCTCTCCGGCGTGCCAGACAAGTAGGATCGACCTCTTCGGCTTTGGACCACGAGTGAGGGCCTCGGCGATGGCCAGAACGGCCACCGTCCCGGAGCCGTCATCATCGGCACCATTGAAGATGCGATCACCATTCTGATCGGGGTTGCCGATCCCGACGTGATCATAGTGTGCACCGACGGCAACGTATTCATTACGCAACACCGGATCGCTGCCCTCGAGAACGGCAACGACATTCTGCGTTGAGATCTCCTCACCAGTGACCTTGACGGAGAAGCTCAACTGGCGATTGGCGGCGAGCTCAAATGATGGGCCGACCTGTCCCTCCTCAGCCTGCTTCCGGAGGGTATCAAAATCTACCTTCTGGTCGGCGAGCAGCTCGCGGGCCGTCTTTTCAGAGAGGATGATCGTCGGCAGCGATGCCCCTGATTGCCCCGTTCCGACCATCGGCCGGGAGGCAGAGATCGACTGCTGGTGGATCTGATCCCAGAAACGAATGGAGAAATTGCCGGGAAGTGTAATGATTCCCCTTGCTCCATTCTGACGGGCGTAGGTCTCGGCAGTCTGGTAATCTACTCCGGCCTTGCCACGCAGCTCGTTTCTCGCCATTCCCTTCGGAAGACCATCGAGGACAAGCAGTATTCTGTCTCGAACGTCGACTCCCTGGTAAGGGTCGATCCCTTTCGCTTTGAGTTGCAATCCGTGCCCGACAAAGACAATCTGACCACCCGCTGTCCCATCAATGGCCCGGGCGATGAAGTCGGTTCCGAGAGCAAGCTTGCGACCATTGAGCGTAGCATTGGTCTGATCGACGATCAGCTTGCGGTTCTGGAGCGGGATCTTCTGGAAGAAGGTGCCGTCATCACCAGCCGGTTTGAATCCCCAGCGCGAGAGATTGAGCGCAAGAAACTTGGCCGTCAGGTCGAGGCCGCGCGAGGGAGTGTTTCTCCCCTCCATCTCATCCGAGGCGACAAAGTAGAGGTAATCACGAAGCTGCGCCGCAGTGATCCCCTCGACCGGACCGAATTCACCCTTCTTTGGCGCAGGATTCTGCGCCAGAACCAGGCATCCACCCGGTCCAGCCAGGAACAGCGCCAACAACAGCGCAAAATTGAGTAGCTGTCTTTTCAATCTACCTCCACGGTTATGGTCTCTTCTCCTCGAGCACCTGTTCGATCTTGACGACACAGTCGTCGCTCTTCTGTTCAACATCACGCAGCAAGTCTTCGAACCGCTGCTTCATCTGGTCGAGCTGGTCGGCCAGATGGAGGGCAGCGAGAATCGCCAGCTTCAGTGAGTCGGCCGTGCTTGCCTCATCAGCAATTGCGTTCATCCGCGTGTCGACCATCTCGGCAAGTCGGAGTGTCCGGGCCGCATTTCCATCACTGGCCCGAATATTGTAACTCTGATTGTAGATTCGCACACTGACGATTTGACTGTTATTGTCCATATCTGGCCGATAAAAATTAAGGAATCATGATGACCGGCTGATCCGGCAACTAGGTAAGGTTCGAGAGACGATCTGCTGCCTGGATGTCGACCAACCCGGGTCGGGATTGGATCGAGGATCGAGAGCATCAGTTTGTCGACGTGGAAGCAAGGAGAGCCTCTTATTTGTTGACCGACTCGGCCTCGATCTCAAGAGTGGCTACGGCATCGAGGATCTCCTCGACACGCTGGCGGAGTTCAAGACGATCGGCTACCAGATAATCGATCCGCCGTTCGAGTTTGCGCTTCTCATCGGTGAGTGTCTCAATCTGGAGAAGCAGTCCGGCAATCTCCTTCTGCATGAGTATCCGTTCGACGCGCAGATCACGGCAGAGATCAGTGACCTGCCTGATTCGCTCCTCAAGCCGGGCAAAAGAAATGTCGACCGTCTGCGGGTTCACTTCACTCTTCATTGCGCTCTCCTGTCATTGTTGAGCACGATTGGAGACCGACTGGCGGTCAGTTTAACGCAATTCGGCACCAAAACGCATCGTCAGAATCCTGACGACCTGCTCCTGGGCGGCGGTGATCTCCTCATCAGTGAGGGTTCGATCGGCCGCCCGGTAACGCAGCGAGAGGGCGATCGAATGGCGTCCTTCTGGGAGTTCACGTCCGCGGTAGATATCAAAGATCCGCAGATCGACGAGATGGGTAAGATTGAGCGAGCGAATGGTCTCGTCGATCGATTGCCATGTGACGGATGTCTCGATGAGCAGGGCGAGATCACGGACAACCGTTGGAAACTTGGGTAGTTGATTGTAACGGGCTTCGACTCTGGCGGCGGCGAGCAGCCGCTGGAAATCGATCTCGGCCAGAAGTATTGGCTGACGGACCTTGAAGCCGGCAACAAGTCGCGGGTGAAGCTGACCAACCGACCCAAGTGGGTCGCCATTCGCGAGACTGACCATTGCCGCCCGCCCTGGATGAAGCCAGGGGATCTCTGCGCCGGGATCGAAGCGAAGCGCAGCCAGACCAAGCTGATCGGCCAACGCTTCAAGTATCCCCTTCAGGTCATAAAAGTCGAGACGTGAGCCGGCATCCTGCCAGTCAAATTCGTTGCGTGCCCCGGTCGCGATCAAGGCGAGCCGCTCGATCTCGGTTGGCCGGCCATCCGGTTCGAGCTGGTTGGCCTGAAAACACTTCCCGATCTCGAAGAGACGGACATTGCGCGATCCATGGTTGAGATTGTGCTCGAGTGCTCGCAGCAGTCCACCGGCGAGAGCCGTCCGCATATGCGACTGGCTGGCATCGATCGGGTCGAGCAGCACCAGCCGACTCTCCTCTGCGGCACTGCTCATTTGAGCATCGAGACCGGCATTGACAAAGCTGAAACTGACCGCCTCGTGGAAACCGGCACTGGTCAGGAGCCGGCGCGTCGCCCGACGATCGTCCTCACCAATCAAATAGGCCCCCGCGCCGGCGCTTCCCGGCAGCGAGGTCTCGAGTAGATCATAACCGGCAATACGGGCGACCTCCTCGATCAGATCCTCCTCGATCCTGACATCGATACGCCAGGTCGGAGAGACAACCTCCAACGTGCCACTTGCCAAACTGGACGAGCCCTGGCGAACCCGGCAACCAAGCGCGGTCAGTATTCTCTCCGCCTCGGCAAGTTCAACCCGCAGCCCGGTCAACGCCTCGTAACGTGACTCTCTGAAGAGGATCGGCTGAAAACTGGCCTCGACCGCCGAACGCCCCGGATAAGCATCGATCAGCCCATCGAGGACCTCGCCGCCGGCGATCCTGGCAATCAGGGCGGAGGCGCGATCCGAGGCGTAGGAGACAATGCCCGGGTCGGTGCCACGCTCGAAACGGTATGAGGCCTCGGTGCTCAGTGCAAGGGCCTTTGAGGTCTGCCGGATCTGCACTGGTGTGAACCAGGCCGCCTCGAGCAGTACATCGACCGTGGTCTCGCTTATCCCCGAGTCCTCTCCACCCTTGATTCCACCAATCGCGACGGCCCGTTCAGCATCAGCGATGACCAGCATCGACGAGGTCAGCTCGCGCTCTTCACCGTCGAGGGTCGTCATCTTCTCACCATCTACCGCCCGACGGACAATGATCCTCCTGCCCTGCAGCCGATCGAGGTCGAAAGCGTGGAGAGGTTGACCAGTTTCGAGCATGACGTAGTTGGTGATGTCGGCCACATTGTTGACACTGCGCTGCCCGAGCGCCTCGAGGCGGCGCACCAGCCAGTCGGGGGATGGGCCAATCTTTACTCCACGGATCACCCGTGCCGTGTATCGCGGACAGAGGTCGGCATCGCGGATCTCAACCGTGGTCACATCGCCAGTCCGCTCTACGACCGGTTTGATCTCTGCCTCCGGCATCCGCACCTGAAGACCGCTCAGCGCGGCCACTTCCCGTGCAATCCCCAGATGCGACAGACAATCGGGACGGTTCGAGGTCAGATCGAACTCCAGTATCTGATCATCACCGTGTGGCTCGACTGCATCGACCGCCAAGCCAGCCATCGTCAATCGACTAGCCAACTCCCGCGGATCAAGATCCGTCTCTACTATCTCCTTCAACCAGTTGTAACTAATCTTCATTGTTCTTCCGTCGGATCCAGCCGGATCTCTTCCTCGATCTTCAATCAATAACAGAAGCCGATTGCGCCGCAACTTGGCTAGGCGGTCGACTCGTCTGCGTGGGGAATGATCAGCAATTCCGCATCAAAGAGGGTCTTGGCGAGGTAGTCGGCAAAGGTCGCCGCCGACATTGCCAGCTTACCCCGCGAAAGCTCATCAAAGATGCGCCGGTTGGGCGAGACGAGCGAGAGCATATCGGTCGCCAGATGGAGGTAGAAGGCCTCATCGAGAAGTTCCGGCTCTCTTCCGGAGAGCAGCTCACCTATCCTGGCCGCAAAATCCTCACCGTGTATCGCCCCCTTGAGCTCTCTTCCTCCCGGGCACAAGTAGACTCGTTCATGCCGCCCGCTGTAGACAACGCGGTAGTTCTCATTGTCGGGCAGCTCGGCAATCTCGCCGGGCGGCACAAAGAGCGATCCGTCGACAATCTGCCGGTCAAAGAAGGCGCTGTTCAGATTGACCGCCTCGTGAATCTTCGGTGTAGCATAGAAGACGAGCTGCCCCTTCCTCTCGAGTCCCATCAGCAGCTCCTGCTGCTGTGACTGGGTCTTGCGGTGAATTGTAAAGCGAAAGTAGGGCAGTCCAACCAGCTTCGATTCACCGGCATTGCGCCGCTTGAGATAGTCGCTAGCCTTGAACTGGATGAAGATCGGAAACCCGCGCGAGGGTTCGTTTCTCGTTCTTTTTGTCTGACGCGCTCCACGGCGGGCAGGACTCTCCCCATCACTGACACGCAGCCAGCCATGTGCTCCGACCAGCTCGTGCGTCAGAACAAAACCATAGGCGAACTCAGAGACCTTGCGTTTCATAGCGGTTAAGCAGCGTAGCAGGGCCAGCTCCAGACTGGCGGTTCTGAAAATTGGAGATGATGGTGAACAAGGCAAAGCTCAGAAGACCATCACTCACAGCTCCTCTGGTACGGATTCAGCGAAACTGCTCCAGAAATCGAATATCGTTCTCGTAGAGCAGACGTATATCGTCGAGTCCGTACATCAATGCACAGAGACGATCGAGTCCGAGGCCAAAGGCGAATCCCGTGTACTCGTCGGGGTCGATCCCCACTCCGCGCAGAACATTGGGATGAACCATTCCAGATCCACCCATCTCGATCCATCCCGAGCCCTTGCAGACCCGGCATCCGGTTCCACCACACTTGAAACAACTGTAGTCGATCTCGGCTCCCGGCTCGACAAATGGGAAGTAGGAGGGACGAAACCTCGTCCTGGTCTGCGGTCCGAACATCCGCCGGACAAACTCCTCGATCGTCCCCTTCAGATCACCAAGGGTGATTCCACGCTCGACGAGTAGTCCTTCGACCTGGTAGAACATCGGATTATGGGTCGCGTCGGGAGTATCGCGCCGGAAGACTCGGCCGGGGGCAATGACCCGCAAGGGTGGCTGGCGACGCTGCATCGAATGGATCTGGACGGTGGAGGTCTGTGAACGCAGGGCGAGCTTCCCGGTAATATAAAAGGTGTCCTGCCTACTCCGCGCCGGGTGGATCGCCGGAATATTGAGGGCGTCGAAGTTGTAGAAGTCGGTCTCGATCTCCGGGCCATCCTCGATGTGATATCCCATCGAGACAAAGATGTCCTCGATACGCTGGCGGAGGAGTGTGATTGGATGGAGATGGCCGGCTGGCAGGTGACGCCCAGGGAGTGTGACATCGATCTGCTCCGATGCCAGTTGCGCCAACTCGCGTGCGGCGGCAAAGCGGGACTCGAGAAGCTCTAGCTCCTGCTCGATCTCCTCTTTCAGGTGATTGAGCAGCTGACCGGTCAGACGACGATCCTCCGGTGAGAGTCGTCCGAGAGTCTTCATCTCCGCGGTCAGCAGCCCGCTCTTGCGGCCAACCCAGCGATCACGAAGCGCCGTCGCCTCCTGCTCTCCAGTGACCTCTCCACTCTCGCGGCGGAAGTCCTCTCGAAGCTGGTCGATTCGATCTGACATGGCAATCTTTCCTGAAGTGGCCTGACCAGGAGAGACCGTGAATGACAATTCCCATCCCGGCTGCCTTGCGGGGCAAACTGCGGATCGGTATGGAACCTCGCTCCCGCATCCCCGGTCATACCAGAAGACCCAGGACTTCGGAAGAGACCTGCAAGCCCTGGGTCGGATTTAACACAATGATGTCGGTCAAAACAGGCCTGAAGCGTCAGGCGGCCTTTGCCTGCAACGCCTTCTTCGCCGATCCGACGAGGTCGGCAAAGGCTTCCGGCTGGTTGACCGCCAGGTCGGCAAGAATCTTGCGATCGAGATCGATCCCGGCAACCTTCAACCCATGCATGAACTGGCTGTAGTTCAGTCCATTGATCCGGGCCGCTGCACCGATACGAACGATCCAGAGTGAACGATAGTCACGCTTCTTGATCTTCCGGCCAACATAGGCAAACTTGAGCGCCCGCTCGACCGACTCCTTCATGGATCGATAGAGCTTACTCTTTGTACCACGAAAGCCCTTCGACAGTTTCTGCAGTTTTTTGCGCTTATCCAGGCGCTTGCTCCCACGTTTAGCTCGCGGCATGTCTTCCTCCTCACAAACGGTATGAAATGTTGATTACCCAACCAGTCAAGTCAGCGAACCGGATCTACTTCCGGCCGTAAGGCAGCATCGCCTCGACACGATCCTGGTCGGCCACGGCTACGAGAACATCGATATCCAGCTGGCGTTTCCGCTTGGTCGACTTCTTGGTCAGAATGTGGCGGGCGTGCGAATGACCACGCTTGATCTTTCCGGTCGCGGTGGTGCGAAACCGTTTGGCCGCGCCTTTGTGCGTTTTAAGTTTTGGCATAACTTCCCTTTCCTTCGACTTGAATTACTGTAATCGGTTGCCTGATGAGCGCTGTCGTCGTCATCCTGAATGAATCTTTGTCCACAAAACACTCAGCCCACACACGGTCTAGCGCTTCGGGCCAAAGATGACGATGATCTGCATCCCCTCGTGACGCGGGCGTGATTCCGGCACTCCCTTGTCGGCCAGATCTGTCTCGAGCCGCTCGAGGAGCTGAAAACCAAGCTCCTTGTGGGTTATCTCTCGACCACGAAAACGAATGGTCGCCTTGACCTTGTTTCCGTCCTCGAGGATCTCCCGCGCATGCTTCATCTTGAAATTGTAGTCGTGGTCATCGGTCATCGGACGGAACTTGATCTCCTTGACCTCGATGACCGCCTGCTTCTTCTTGGCTTCGTGAGCACGCTTCTTCTGCTCATAGAGGTACTTGCCAAAATCGATGATCCGGCAGACGGGGGGAACCGCCTGGGGGGCGACCTCGACAAGATCGTATCCACGCTGGCGGGCAAGGTCGATCGCCTGCTGCGGAGTCATGATCCCGAGTTGCTGCCCCTCTTCATCGATGACGCGCACTTCACGGGAGCGAATGCGCTCATTGACACGAACCTGCGGGGCACGCGTGTCGCGCCGCATCCCGCCTCGAAAGCCGCCTCCAGAAGAACCAGTGTTAATAACTCTACCTCCGCGATAGTTGGGTTGAACAAAGAGTTGGTGATCTTCAGGTCTGCAGTGCCCGCGAATCGACCAGACTCCTGAGACGGGCACTGAACTCGGCTACCGGAATCGCGCCTGTATCGCCCTTGACGCGATCACGGACGGCCACGGTGCCTGATTCAGCCTCGCGCTCACCAATCACAAGCATGAATGGAATCTTCTTCAATTGAGCGTCACGGATCTTGGCGCCAATCTTCTCACTCCGCAGGTCGGCCTCGACGCGGGCTCCATCGGCACGAAGGGCCTGCTCGACCGCGCGGGCCTGGTCGTTGAAACGATCCGAGATCGGCAGGACGATCGCCTGGAGCGGAGCGAGCCAGACGGGAAAAGCGCCAGCGTAATGCTCGACAAGGATCCCGAAGAAACGCTCAAAGGAGCCGAGAATTGCCCGATGAACCATGATCGGCTGGTGCGGTTTGTTGTCGTTTCCGACAAACTCGATCCCAAAGCGCTGGGGAAGATTGAAGTCGACCTGGATGGTCGAGAGCTGCCAGGTCCGCTTGATCGCATCGACGACCTTGAAATCTATCTTCGGGCCATAGAAGGCTGCTTCATCCTCCATGCGCTGATAAGGAAGTCCGCGCTCACTGAGTGCCTCGGAAAGCGCCCCCTCGGCGAGGTCCCAGATCTCGTCAGAGCCGAGGTACTTCTCACGATCGGTCGCGTGGCGAACCGAGAGTTCAGCCTTGTACTCGAATCCAAAGGCACGGAAGATCAGATCGACGAGGTCGAGACAGCCAAAGATCTCCGACTTGAGCTGATCAGGTGTACAGAAGATATGGGCATCGTCCTGGGTGAAGCCGCGCGCCCGCATCAGACCATGAGAGACGCCGGAGCGCTCGTAACGGTAGACGGTTCCATATTCGGCATAACGCTGCGGCAGGTCACGGTAGGAGCGCTGACGGGAACTGTAGATCTGAATATGAAAGGGGCAGTTCATCGGCTTGAGCCGGTACTGAAGGGCCTCGTTCTCGGAGTCGACCATGCCCGGATAGAGGACATCCTGATAGTGTTCAAGGTGGCCGGAGATCTTGAAGAGCTCGGACTGGGTGACGTGTGGGGTGTAGACAAAATCGTAGCCACGACGGTAGAGCTCTTCGTTGAGGAAGTTCTCGATCAGCTTGCGGATCATGGCACCATTTGGATGCCAGAGGACGAGGCCGGAGCCGATCGCTTCGCTGAAGCTGAAGAGGTCGAGTTCAGGGCCGACCTTGCGGTGATCCCGGCGTTCAGCCTCCTCTTTCTGTCTGATCCACTCGTCGAGCTCCTCCTGGGAGAAGAAGGCGGTACCGTAGATGCGCTGCATCTGCTCGCGCTTCTCGTCGCCCTTCCAGTGGGCGCCGGCAATCGAGAGGAGCTTGATCGCCTTGATCTTGCCGGTCGAGGGGACGTGCGGGCCCAGACAGAAGTCGACAAAGGGCGTACCTTCGATCGTGTAGCAGCTGACCGTCGCCCCACCCTTCTCGGAGATCAGCTCACATTTGAGCGGCTCTTCCATGCTCGCAAACTTCGCCTCGGCCTCCTGCCTGGTCATCTCGACCCGGCGATACTCGAGGTTACGCTTGATGAGATCACGCATGCGCTTCTCGATCTTCGGGAGGTCCTCGGGAGTGAAGCGTGAACCATCTATGCGCTGAAAATCGTAGTAGAAACCGCCCTTGGGATCGTTGAGAAGAGCCGGGCCGACACCGAGACGTGTTCCCGGGTAGAGATCGAGGACTGCCGCGGCAAGCAGGTGGGCCGTCGAGTGGCGATATATCTCGAGCGCCTCGGGTGACTCAGGAACGACCGGCTCGACCCGTTCTCCATCTCCAAGGTGATAGCCGAGGTCGACCGGGTCTTCAACCTGCACACCATCACGAAAGAGACGAGCGGCAAGAGCACGCTTCGCTTCATCGCGATTCTGCTGTTTCAGGGACTCCATGGCCGAAAGGCCAGACGGTGATTGATGCTGTCCGATTGTCTCTTCTCTCTCGCTCACGGCGTAAATCCTTGATCGATGCGCGGCTCGCCCTTCAGAAGTTCAGGAAAGTAGAGTCCAGATACCGTACCCGATCGGTGAACACCGGGTATTCTCTCCGTTCATCATTAGCGATCATCATTGGCGAAACCCGGTCAAGATGCCGGAACGGCGCCAGGGTGATGAAAACTTACTACATTTCCAGAATGGCGATCCTGGGGAATACCGCAACCTGCCATTAGAAGCAAGAACGGATAGTCCGAAAAGGTGATCTGGTAAGATCCTACGCCAGCGGTCACCTGCGAAGGGGCTGGATGCCCGTCCGGTTCAGAGCAAGGCGCTACTGACCGCATTCGCAATCGGCTTTCAGGTCTTGAACCCGTCGACCGATCGGCAACACTTCCGGAGCTGACGTTGAACAATTGGCGTGTGCCAAAAAACAATAGGCTCGAGCGGATTTGAACCGCTGACCCCTACCGTGTCAAGGTAGTGCTCTACCCCTGAGCTACGAGCCTTCAAACCTGTTCCCAACAAGTTTGCGAAAATACCACTTGAGACCCATCCTGTCAATAGACTTCACCAACTTTTGAATTGCCGTAATTGCAGAAGCAACCCGAAAGCTCAGCAGGGTTTGGGTGACTTCTCCACATTCCAGAGTTTTATCGACTCAATCGTCTCCTGATTCTCAGGCCGCCTCATCCCCAGGGCAATCGCATTGTCTATCAATCTGCACCAGCGCGTTTTGAAGCTCCCCAACAGTGCGCAGCATTCCATCCCAAGGCAAGGCCCTGGGAAAATTTAAACAAGCCACAAATAACCTCGACACATTGAGGCGATCACAGGCCACATCGAAACAAAATGAATGTCGGGGCGGATCGAGACCCGCCCCTCCTTCGCGCCTTTGCGTCTTCGCGTGAGGCCACCAGGAACCCTCCAGTCAGAGAGATCTCACAAGGAGCCAAGGAGCCAATGAGCCAATGAGATAGCTCGAAGGTAAATGCGATCGCCCTGCTCCTCTCCCACTGGAGCAATCGCATTATCCCTCAGGATCTGCACGAGCGCGGTTCGAAGCGCCCCAACGGGGCGCTGAAGGAAATCTGCATTTATGGCACGGAATGTCCAAAGTCCAGACCCAGGTTTTCACCCTGGGCCACCCTGGGCTGGTATGCGGCGCCCCTTTGGGGCGCAGGAACCATCTGCCTTTCCCCAATGAAGCATAGATGCCATTCTCGGAATAATTCCAATCAACTCACATTTTAAGGATCGAGCTGAGACTCCACCCCAAAGTTGTTGAATTAGTGGCGAATAGCGGTTCCAGCAACTACTGTTTTGTCAAGTCTCCTCATAATGCGATTGCCCTGGCCTCATCCCCTGATTGACCTGACGAAGAGAGCTTATGTCTTTGTCCATTCTGGCAGATGCTGATACTTTTCCAGATTTTGAGTTGTGTCAGCAAAGATCAGAATAGTCTTCTCATTCTTCATTCTCGCCACCAATCTCATCTGTTTCATCACAAGCTCAATAAAATCACGAACTGTAATTTCATCTTCACTCATTGTAAGAGGCTTGTTTTGGACGGTTTCGTCAAATTCCACGTCAAGTTTCAACATCCTTATCAAATAGCCAAGTACCAATTTAGTCTTAGCCTCTTTGAATTCAAAGCCCATTTTTTCGCTTTGATTGCCATTCTGGGCCTGGCTCAAGGCGGGATTGAATAAGACGACAACAATCAGAAAAAGTAGATTTCTGATGAGGATATATCTAGCCACAATCATCAATCCTCCTCTATTACAAGGCAGATCATCATCACTCCATAATCGTGCGGCCTGGTAACTTCAGTATACTTACTGACTATCCCTTGACGCAGACGACCTGCTTTAGTGTGTGAACAATCTCGACCAGGTCACGCTGAGCCCTCATGACGACGTCGACATCCTTGTATGCCATTGGTGTTTCATCGATCACCGCCTCATCCTTGCGACATTCGATTCCGGCAGTAGCCCTTTCGTGATCTGCAGTGGTGAAGCGGCGTTTGGCCTCCTCACGTGACATTGCGCGGCCAGCACCGTGGCTGCAAGACTGGAAACTCTCAAGACTTCCCTTCCCCTTAACAATGAATGAGCGTGCCCCCATAGATCCGGGAATAATACCAAGATCGCCGAGCCCAGCCCTGACCGCCCCCTTGCGCGTGACAAGAATCTCTTCGCCAAAATGGACTTCCCGTTCGACATAGTTATGGTGGCAATCGATCACCTGTCGGGTCAGGCTGAAATCCGGGAGATCATCGGATCCGTTCAACGCATCGACAATCTGCTCCATCATCAATTTGCGATTCCATGCGGCATAATCCTGCGCCCAAGAGACAGCACGAACATAGTCTTCAAAGTTTGCTGTTCCCTCGGTAAAGTAGGCGAGATCCTGATCGGGAAGCTGCCCAATGACATCGCGGAGATCTTTCTTGGCCTTTTCAATAAAGAAGGTTCCGATGCGATTGCCAACTCCACGTGAGCCACTGTGAAGTATGATCCAGACGTCATCTACCTCATCTAGACAGATCTCGATGAAGTGGTTACCCGTGCCAAGTGTACCGAGCTGAGTTAGGTGAGTTGGGTGGGCAAGGCGGGGATGACGTTCGAGTATCTCGTCGTATCCCGCTTTGAGTTGTTTCCAGACGTTGGTCTGCCGACGGGGGACATCCTTCCATGCTCCACGGTCGTTGCGCCCACCGTGGTCGGTGCGACCATGTGGAACGGCCTTTTCGATGGCACGGCGAATATGACGAAGGTTATCTGGGAGGTTACTCCCCTTGAGGGTTGTCTGAACAGCCATCATTCCACAACCAATGTCGACACCAACGGCCGCTGGAACAATCGCCCCTCTCGTCGGAATCACACTACCGACAGTCGACCCGATCCCGACGTGCACATCCGGCATGGCTGCGACCCACTTAAAGATGAAAGGCAGCCTGGCGATGTTACTGAGCTGTGCAAACGCCTTATCCTCGAGTGGAAGTCCATCTATCCACGCCTTGACTGGAGAGCCTGCTTCAACTTTGAACTCTTTGTACATAAACTCTGAAATAGATAAATACTGGCCTTAGTACTTTTGTTTGTATCTCCCCTCGCAGGCCACCCCCGATTACACGCATTGCATAAACTGCAGGGGCAGGCCTTGTGCCTGCCCCTGTTCTGGGTGAATGCAATTACCGCAACTAATGGCAGGCAAATGGGAGTCCCCGACGATTGCATTGAATTTGGCCGAATGCTCGATTCTTTTGCTGAGACGGGGGGGGGGCGCACCTACACAAAACCCGGAAGCTGCATAAATCCAACCTTGCTGTCAAAGAGTTGACACACAGCGGAGTCGACCATGACCGGCAATAAGTACAACATCCAGAATAACCAAAGACATATTCAGTATCTCACTTGGTCGGGCGATCTGCCAGTGGGTATAAGGAAATCCTTGTGAGACGAAGTTTGACTTCGAAGTCACTGACAGTGCCACCAAGAGTTAAAGAGTTCCACCCGATCCCCTCCCTCCTCATCTCGTCGTGTCGGGCCTTGCCCAATATGCTTCTCCCAATCCCGCACAAGGGAACTGTCCGAAGTTCCTCCTCTGACAAGTGCAGGAACTGGTTTTATGACCGACGCATAATCGAGCTGCCCCGAAGATTCAGGATGTCCCCCTCAGCCGGCGTTAGACTGAAGATCACGGGCCTGCTGCTCTTCCCAGTCTTCAAGGAAGAGATACTTGCGCCATTCCGGGCGTGTCTCGGCTGCGCGGCGGAATTCGCCACGTTCGAGCCCGTAATAGAGGGCGGATGGATTGGTCAGGAGCGGCATGCGCGCCTCATCCGGAGTACGGTCACTCTTGCGGTTATTGCATTCCCGACACGAGGTGACGAGGTTCTCGGCAACTGTGCGCCCACCGCGTGACTTGGGCATGATGTGATCAAGGGTGAGATCAAAAGCGCTTCCGCGCCGACCGCAGTACTGGCAGCGGTAGTGGTCACGGGCGAGAATGCGGTGGCGATTGGTAACGCGGTTCTGACGGGCCCGGACATCGATGTACTGGGTAAGCCGGATGACCGATGGCACTTCAAAGACATAGCGTGGGGAGCGCAGGATTTGTCCAGGGTCGATCTCAATCGATTCGGCGACACGCCTCCAGATCAGCGTCACGGCCTTCGGAGGGGTGACGAGACTGAGCGGCTCGTAGGTGGCATTGAGAAGAAGAACCTTGCGCGAAGAGAGCATCGCTTACCAGACCTCCTGTTCCGGATATCAATAATGGAACACTGACTGACCAGCCTTTCTCAACAGAATAAATAGAGTCGACATCGTAACGGGCAAAATTGGTCACCCCTTGATTCGCGGCGATTCCATCGTGCAGTCTCCCAATGTTGCCTGTTACGATTTGGATTCGAGACGATCAGAGACGACAAGCAGTGAATACCTGGCGTGACGGGCAGTAGCAATCGGAATCGACAGACGGGTGAGAAGCGAAATTGCCTGCTCGTGATGGCCTGCGATTCGGAATGCACGCCAGCATTCACACGCAATAAATATACAACAGGTGGTATCTGTTTTTCCAGATCCTCAATTTAAAGTATCTCTATAGTTGATCGAGAGTGGTCGCAAGTAGTTCGGGAAATTTGTCGGGCGAGGCAACAATCGTGCTGATGCCGATCGAGGCAAGACGCCGGGTTATGGCTGGTTGGTCAAACTGGCGGCCATCATCATTGAGAGAGAGAAGAGGGACAACCCGTTGCCCGGCGGAGATGAGAAGCTGGAAGGATCTGATCAACTCATCATCGGATGAGCCATCACGTAGATCGCTGATCAAAAAGATGATGCCCCGGGAATCCTGCTCGTGGAGTTGACGACAGTATTCGAGGGCACGGCGGATGTCGGTTCCCCCGCCCAGATTGAGACCCAGCAGAAGATCGACCGGATCGGCGAGTTGACTGGTCAGATCGACAACGCTGGTATCGAAGGCGACGAGCCGGGTGCGAAGGTTTGGGATCCTGGCGAGAATCGAGGCAACGATGGTTGAATGGATGGTCGATCCGGCCATGGAACGGCTCAGGTCGACACAGATGGTAATGGAACGAAGTGCCCGTTGAAGCTGACCTGCCGGGCGGGCTAACCGCTTGACGGGAATGACCGTCTGGTACTCGGGCTGGTAATGGCGCAGGTTGGCGCGAATGGTCCGTGGCCAGTCGATCTCGGAATGGTGGCGGGGAGAATGTGGGCGTGTGCGTGCCAGGTGGCGGTAGACTGCCTGCTCAACCGGCAGACGCAGCTGCTCGACAGCCTGGTCGACAAAACGGCGCACCGCTGTTCGGGCCGCGAGTCGCGATGTTGACGGCAGTGAGGAGGACAGGCGGAGCAGTTCCGGAAGCAGGTGACCGTCAGCAAAAAGATGCTCGACAAGCGGTGGTTCGTCGAGCAGCCTCTGCAGACCGATTCGATCGATCGCTTCTCTCTGGATGAGACGTGAGACCCCCTCGGGGAAGGTGCGCCGAACATCCTCGAACCACTCGATAATGGCCGGACTCGACTCGGCAAAGCCACCTGCACGGTCTCCCCTGTCCAGTAGATCGAGGATCCGGTCCATCCGCCGGTCCTCTTCACTGCCCAGACCATCTTGATCCCAAACCTCGCCTTTCTCTGTCGATGGATTTGACGAGACCAAAGGGCCAAGGATAAGTCGCCAGCGTCGTTGCCTCTCTTGAGCAGATCGATTCATTGCACTCCTCGCTCGTTATCAGCCGCAGGGACGTCCAATCCGAGAAGATTTCGGAGAGTAGGGATCATGAGGCTGGCTCTCTTCTGGTCGAGCCCCGGGGAGGGCCGGGAATGGAGCGGCAAATTATGGGGATGAGTCTGGCGACGGATCTGATGGTCGAGGGTTCGCCGTTCAGCCGGAGTAAAAGTTGAGAAGGTGCGCCGGAGGAGAGGAAGAACGGCGATAAATTCTGGTTCATCGAGTCCGCCGAGCCAATCGTCGACGATCTGGCGAAGCTGTTGATCCTGAACCAGAAGAATTCCGGCCCGGGAAAAGAAGGCATCGATCCAGGCGGCACCGGCGAGAGGTGGAAGAGCCGTGGAGGTCGCCCGGCGAATGGCAATCTGGAGCTCGGCTGGAGAGATATTGGCCGACTGCCAGAGGAGAAGAGCGGCGCGTCCGGCGAGTCCGGGAGGTGTCGAGGCGGAATGGACCAGATCGCGCAGGGTGACGCTCCAGATGTTGGTGCGATGGTGGCGACCGGCCAGAGCCATTGCCTGATCGACCGTGAGGAGCAGCTCGAGCATTTTTGGAGAGTGGGTGAGCGCTCCAGGCCGGGTGTAGCGGGTGAGCGCGATCGAGATCCGGTTGATGGACCGATCGACAAGAGTGGAGATGATCTGCAGATCGATCGGGGAGTCGAACTGCACCTGGAGGCTGCCGTACTCTTCAAGGCTGACGAGGCCCGGGAAGGAATCGAGCAGGGTCTCAAGATCGTTCTCTTCGGCCGCGAGGCGGTCGAGCAGGATTGCGAGCCGGCGGGTTAGCGCTGGCCCGGGAGCATCGAGAAGACGATTACCAAGGCCGGCGCGGAGGATCACCGCGAAGGTCTGGAGCAGCGAAGTGAGCGTGCGGGAGGAAGAGGGCGGCGAATTGGAGAGGTACTGGTCAAGGATCTCGTGAATCCGGGTCAAGGCTGCCATCTCAACAGTCAGTCCGAAGCCTCCAGCCAGTTTGAGGCGCCGGGCAACCTCCGGCTTCCAGACGAGGCGCCAGGTTTCGCGAAAAGTTCCTGTCTGGTGCGGAGTCGAGAGCGTGCCCCAGCCGACGTCGAGCAGCGCAAGCTGGTGAAGAAGACGGCTGCGGCGGAGATCGAGCGGGCGACGCAGATCCAGATCGAGGTTGATGGCACTGGCGTCAGGTTTGAGGCGGAGTGTCCGGCACTGGCGCTGCCAGTCGAGAAGCAGTGGCGGAGCCGGTGAATCATCTGGAATGTTACCAATACCATTGCCGATGACCATCTCTTCCTGGACAGGCCGCAGGTGCCGGGCATCTCCGGCACAGAAGATCGCCATCATTGCCTCATTCAATTCGGCAAGACCGGGGCGGCAAAGACCACGTAATGCGGCAAGGCTCTCCGCGAGGCGCGTCGCATCGATCACCTGTGCCGGGGAGATGTCCAGTCCGTGGTCCCGGAGAGTGGCTGCCGCCTGGCTGAGCCAGCGGATGGCCTGATCGTGGCCAGGGTTGTTCCAGAGGTGTGTGGACCACCCGGGAGCGGAGATTCCGGCGGCATATCCAGTCTGACGGCTGAACTGGCGATCGCTCCAGGGAACCCAGACCGACCTGACATCAACTGCCGGAAGTCCCGTCAGAAGTGCCTCATCGGCCAGCTCACTGGGAAGCGTGGGGTCATCCGGATCGAGGGCGGGGAGATGCCAGGCTCCACAGACGACAGCAATGTGCTGCCCCTCGCAGGCACCGGTTGCGAGACGAAGTTCTCGTCGCATCCAGGCTTCGCGCAGGAGTTCGAGGCGTGAAGGTGGATCGGCCGCAGCCGCCCGCAGGGCGTGCATGGCCTCGCGCAGTGCCGCGAAGACCTCCCGATCTTCACGCACCGGGCGATCGAATGAACGGTGCTCGATCAGCATCTCCCACCAGAGCTCCGGATCAGCAAAACCGGCCAGGGCCGCAAGTTTGGTCAGCGGATCTGCATCGTGTTCAGCAGAGGGCGCGGCAGTCGAGAGTTCGGACCGGTCGACGAGAGCCAATTGATGGCGCAGCGGCAGATCGAACATCCTGATCGGAACGTCATTCTCCTGCGCAAAGCGGATTGCCTGCCACTCGGGTGAGAAGATGGCGAAGGGAGAGTAGAGGTGAAGTGCCGGGTTGCGCTCGACATAATGGAGTATGGCAACCGGAGGCTTGATGAGCGGGTCGCGCAGCGTATCGAGCAGCGGTTCGGACTCTGGTGGGCCCTCGATAAGAAGCAGGTCGGCCTTTGGCTGATCGGGTTGATCACTGCGCAGTGCCGCGAGGAGAGCCCGTGCCGATCCTGGTCCGTGATGTCTGATGCCATAGAGCTGAATCCCCATCATCGATCCTCACCGGGTCACATCGGCATCTCGAAAGGCCTCATAGAGATCCTCCCAGCCTTCCCTTCTCCGCACCACATTCTCGAGATATTCACGCCAGATCGGCGGATCGTTCAACGGATCACGGATGACCGCCCCGATCATCCCTGCCGCCAGATCGTTCGCCTCGATCCTTCCGGAGCCGAAGTGGGCAGCAAGGGCGAGGCCGTTATTGATCACCGCGATAACCTCGGCGGGGCTGAGGGTGCCGGAGGGCGACTTGAGGCGGACTGCTCCATCGATCGTCTCGCCAGCGCGAAGTTCACGAAAGATGGTCACGATACGGCGCAGTTCCGACGCCGGAGGAGTCTCGACTGGCAGTTCAAGTGCGCGACCGATCATGGAGACGCGCCTCCGGACGATCTCGACCTCATCCTCGATCGAGGCGGGGACAGGAAGAATGACGGTGTTGAAGCGCCGGCGCAGGGCACTCGAGATCTCATTGACTCCACGATCACGGGTGTTGGCCGTCGCGATCAGATTGAAGCCCTTCAAGGCCTCGACAGTCCGGTGCTGTTCGGGAATCGGCAGCTGCTTTTCAGAGAGGATCGTGATCAGCGAATCACCAACATCGGCGGGGATGCGGGTCAGCTCCTCGACCCGGGCCAGTCGCCCCTCCTGCATGGCCCGCAGAACTGGACCAGCCACCAGGGCCTCCTCGACCGGCCCACGGGCAAGAAGCGTCGCATAGTTCCAACCATAGCGCAGAGTCTCCTCGGTCGTCCCGGCCGTGCCCTGAACCAGCAGAGTCGAGTCGCCCGAGATGGCCGCAGCAAGGTGCTCGGCCACCCAGGTCTTGGCTGTGCCGGGAACCCCGAGCAGAAGCAGTGCTCGATCAGTGGCCAGTGTCGCAATGGCTATCTCGATGAGACGACGCGAGCCGATATACTTCGGACTGACCTCGAAGCCATTTGCCAGACGACCGCCAAGGATATAGGTGAGGACTGCCGAAGGAGAGAGTCTCCAGTGCGGTGGGCGAGGACGATGATCGCCCCGCGCAAGCTCATCCAGCTCCTCGGCAAACTCTACCTCGGGTCGTTGTCTGACAATCTCTGGCATACTTTCTCCTGTCAAATCCTGAATCAGGGTAAAGTATACCCAGCTTTCGAGCCAAGAGCCAAGCGGG
>CAIOZW010000390.1 GCA_903862855.1 uncultured Acidobacteriota bacterium | reverse complement strand
GATCGCTGTCAACCTGCGACGCCTTCTGACGGCCCGGGATCTCATGCGTCTCAATCTGCCCAATGCCGAGATCGCCCAGGCCGTGGGAATGTCACCCTATGCGGTGACCTATCTCAACGAAAAGGCGCGACGAATCGACGAGGTGAGGCTGATCCGTGGAATTTCGCTGGTCGCCCAAACCGATCTGGCGTTAAAATCCTCACTCGCTACTCCGAAGATGCTCATGGAGATTCTGGTCTGTGAACTGACGCGGATGATCAAGCCGGCCCGCTAGCGCTGGCGCGCCAAAAGTGTCGGGCCAGCGCCCCTGGCTGGAGTATTTCCGGCAAGTCTGGCCACTTCGAATGGAGGTACAATGAGATATGTTTTTCTACTGGCGGCGATCCTGATCACCAATGTCGCCGCGCAGGAACCGGTTCGTCACGCCGGTTCCGGACCGCGACTGGTCATCGATGCCATTGAGCACGATCTCGGCGATGTGAAGAAGAGTGACAATACAAGCCACACCTTCCGTTTTCGCAACTCCGGAAAGGCTGATCTCGAGATTCTTCGGGTCGTCCCCAGTTGAGGGTGCGCAGCAAGCGACTTCTCGAAAGTCGTCCCTCCCGGTCGGGAGGGATTCATCACTCTCAAGATCAGCACTGTCGCCTACGCCGGCCCAATTACCAAGACCGCGGAGGTGGTGACCAACGACCCGGCTCACGAAAAGTTTGCCCTGACCGTCAGATTGAACGTAATCGACGATCAGACTCCGACCGATCGCCAGATCGGACCATTCTTCATTTCACCATCGATCCACTGGAAAGGATCGACCAAACAAGGCATGAGCGTTGTCGGGTTGATGAGCCTTTCCAACCGCTCGAATGAGCTGATCCGAATTCGCGAGATCCGCCATTCCTCGAGTGCCATGTCGGTCAAATTAAATGTGCTTGGGGTTGGAAAACGATACACTCTGATGATTCGCAGTCAGCTCGATCTGCCAGTCGGTATTCACCGTCAGACTGTGACGATGACCACCGACAGCCCGAGCGTACCGGAGTTGGTATTCGATCTGGAACTGGAGGTTACCCCCTGATGAATGTGCTCAGGCTCTGGTAAGCTGGACGAGCATTGGCTCCTCACCAGTCTTCTGGAATCGTTCGACGCAGACGAGGCAGGGATAGTGGAGCTTCTCACGCTCTTCAGGATCGGCCGCCATCACGAGCCGCTCGCGATGAACGGTTCTGACCAGGCCCATCAGATTTCCAAGCGCCTCGGAGAGGCCGATCTTCTTCAGGTCACCGACGACATCCTCACCGTCTCCCTCTGCATCACGATAGTTTGAGAGCTGGCAGCAGAGCGTCAGGCGGCCACGATAATCGATATTCAGATCATCCAGCGAGAGTGGGGCACAGCGTGGCAGGTAGTAGTCGGTGTAGAATCCGACGGCCATGGATATTTCATGGCGAAACTCGGTCATGACCCGGGCGACATCGCGCTCCACGGCACGCCACTCGCTCAGCGGGATGATCAGGTCTTCACCCATGTTATGCTCGGTCGGGTTCTGGTGGCCGAAGATGTGCCGCTTCACCCTGAGATGAGCACCAAGAAGGGCAAATTGATCGATCTCGTGGCGGTTGACACGATTGATGGTCGTAATGATCGAAGTCTCGATTCCTACCGCCTGACACATGGCAATTGCCGTCACCACCTCACGGTAAGAGCCTTTTCCGCGAATCTTGTCGTGAGTCGCCTCGGTTGCTCCATCGAGACTGAATGAGATCCCACCCAGTCTGGCCCGCCGATTCGGAGGCATGATCGCCTTGAGGGTCTTGTTGAAGTTCCTCGCATTGGTCAGGAAATGGTAGGTGAATCCATGCCCGGCAATCAGGTCGAGGCACTCCCCAAAGCGTGGATGCATTGGCGGCTCACCGCCGGTAATCGCGACGTGATGATACCCGAGTGGCTTGGCCTCGATCAGGATCTTGTCGAGGACCTCGAGAGGAAGAAACAGGTCGTGATTGTTCTCTGCCCCGCCCCGATAGATGCTTCGAAAACAGTGGGTACAGTCAAGATTGCAGACGTTGTTCAGTTCGATTCCGATTCTGGGCATATATGCAGATCAATTCAACAGATTAAGTTCAATAACTGCCAGTCTGTTTGACTCTTGAAGCATCGGACCAATCAGGTGACGACGGAGTCAGCGAGATGAAAGAGAGCCTGTATCCCATTTGAGCTGAGCACCACTTGATGCCGGGGCAATGGCGATTCCCATATTACACAGCACAGGGACGAAAATCCAACCCGGAGCATGCGGCCCCCGGAGAGAAACCGGGGTTGGGAGATTGGAAAAGATCCTGGCGCACAGGGCAAACGCATTATCCCTCAGGATCTGCACTTGCACTTTTTGAAGCGCCCCGTTGGGACGCAGGAACCATCTCCTTCTCCCAACCTGATGCAATAACTTTGCCCGTCAAATCAGCAAACCTTCTGGTGAGTAACATCTTTGTCTTTGCCCTTGCCTTTGACAGATGACATTTTCGGCTTACTACCAATCTACTCATATTTCATCAATCGAGTTGAGAGACAAGACAATCCATCCCAAAGTCCTGGAATTACTGGCGATTGGCCGCTTCATCGTCTCTTATTTGTCAAGTCCCTTTATAATGCGATTGCCCTGCTGGCGCAGCCATTATTGCGTGGAAAATGTACGCCAAAATGTTAGTGAATGGCCATATCGAGTGTTATATTCCATTTTATGCAGAACCTTGCAGGGCTCTCAGCAACATTTAGCGGCCCTCCAATCACTCATCATCAGTCTCGTGACCGATGGGCCAACGGTCAGGTTGTTGCCCAATTTATCCATCATCTTGCTTGCAGGTATTTACCAATGATTACAGTCCTCTCAATTGCCGGTTATGATCCCTCCGGCGGGGCCGGTATCCTCGCCGATATAAAGACGTTTGCCGCCTTCGGCTGCTACGGAGTGGGCGCGATCAGTTCCCTGACTTCGCAGAATACCGTCGCAGTCTATGGCGCCGCGCACCAGACACCGGAGACGCTTCGTTCGCAGTTGCAGCCACTCAGCG
>CAIOZW010000389.1 GCA_903862855.1 uncultured Acidobacteriota bacterium | reverse complement strand
TGGAGAGTATCATCATTTTTGTTTGGGTTTCACCGATCTATACCGTGACTTTCCGGATCAGCATCGAGAACATATGAAGAGTCATAAAAAATTTGTTTGGTTAACAAAAATGGTGATCGGCAGACGTCTATAGATGTGGAAGCAGGCGCTTCCGAAAATGTGTGAGATTTGCGCGCGGCACGCCTTGAGGTGATCTTGGTGGTGCCGCTCTTTTTTTCCGGAGCAGCTTGAGGCCGAAAAACACCCCTGACCAGTTCGGGGCCGAGTATTACGATTTCTGGGTGCGTGACTGGTGGATAAGGTCAGACTTATGATCTGCCTGTCAGTGGTGGTCAGCAATCCTTGACATTTGCGGATATCAACATTAAACCCTAAAAACGCATTCTTGAGAGGCAGCCTGAAGATGAAGCAGCTAAAGTTCAAAAGGCCAGCTAAGTCCAGATGACCAGATAACAGGAGAGAGGGCATGAATCAACCCAGGAATCCGGTAGTGGGAGAGGATGATCAGGATCTGAGCCGACTCGGCTACGCGCAGGAGCTTTTCCGATCGATGGGTGGTTTTTCAAACTTTGCCATCTCGTTCTCGATCATCTCGATCCTGACCGGGGCGGTAACGCTCTATGGTTATGGTCTGAAGATGGGCGGTCCGGCGCAGATGGCGTGGGGATGGCCGCTGGTTGCCTTCTTTACGCTGATGGTGGTCATGAGCATGGCCGAGCTGGCCTCGTCCCTGCCGACCTCGGGGGCGATGTACCACTGGTCGGCGCAGCTGGGCGGGAAGGGGTGGGGATGGTTGACGGCCTGGCTCAACATCGTCGGGCAGATTGCGGCGATCGCCGGGATCGATTACGGTTGTGCACTCTTTCTGACCCCGTTGCTGGGCATCGAGTCGACGACGACAAACCTGCTGCTGGTCTATGGTGCGATTCTGCTCTCGCACGCGCTGATCAACCATTTTGGCATCAGTCTTGTTTCGTGGCTGAACGATTTCAGTGTGACAGTCCACATTGTCGGGGTAGTTGTGATTGTCGGGGCGTTGTTGCTCTTTGCGCCGCAGCAGCCGGTCGGGTTCTTCTTCAGCCGGGTGACGAGCAACACCGATGGATGGTCCTACGAGTGGGCCTTCATTCTGGGATTGCTCCAGGCGATGTGGACCTTTACGGGATACGATGCCTCGGCGAGCGTCTCGGAGGAGACGATCGATCCGCGGCGGCGGGCGCCGTGGGGAATGGTACTGGCGGTGGTCGTCTCGGCCGTGGTCGGTTATCTTCTGCTCTTTGCGTTGACCGTCTCGATTGGAGACCTGTCAGCGGTGCTGAGTGCGCGGGATGCCGGCGGGAATGAGGTTCCGGCAGTGATTGCGGTACTGACGGCGGCATTGGGTGAGCGGGCCGGCGGGCTCTTCTCGGCGCTGGCGGCGATGGCGATGTGGTTCTGCGGGCTCTCGGCGGTGACCTGGTCCTCGCGCATCATCTATGCCTTCGCGCGTGATGGCGGCTTGCCGGGATCGAAGTTCTGGCGGCAGGTTCATGCCGGGCATCAGACGCCGGCGCCGGCGATCTGGCTCTGTGTGGTGCTGGGATTTCTGGCGGCGGTCTACAGTGGTGCTTATGCGGTGATCACCTCGATCAGCACGATCGGGCTCTATCTGTCCTACATCATCCCGGTCTGGCTCCACTGGCGGGCGCGAGGAACGTCGCGCCAGCTCGTGCCGGGGCCGTGGCATCTCGGGCGCTGGAGCCGGCTGGTCAATCTGCTCGCCATTTTCTGGGTCGTCTTTCTATGTCTCGTGCTCAGCATTCCGGATGGTTACCGGACCGGCAAGTCGATTCTGGGGGTTCTGATTGTGTTGGGACTATGGTATCTATTGCGGGAGCGGCACCATTTCAGTGGCCCGCACTGGATGGGAAAAGCTTCTGGAGAGGGAGAGTGAGCCATGGAGAGAGGTGGACAGTTGCGTGGAATGTTGACGCTCGAGGATCTGCGGGAGCTGGTGGCCGAGGAGATGATCGAGACGGTGATCGTAGCCTTTACCGACCATTATGGACGACTGGCCGGGAAGCGTTATGACGCCGAGATGTTTGTCGATGAGATCTGGCAGAGTGGAACCCATGGTTGTGATTATCTGCTGACGACCGATGTCGAGATGGAGCCGGTGCCGGGATACAAGTTTGCGAACTGGGAGCTGGGCTATGGCGATTTTCACCTTGTTCCGGATCTCTCGACTCTCCGTCAGGCCACCTGGCTGGAGCGGACAGCGCTGGTTATCTGCGATCTGGTGAATGACAAGACCCACGAGCGGGTGAGTATTGCCCCACGCTCGATCCTCCGCCGTCAGATCGATGCCGGAGACAAGCTGGGCTACCAGACAATGGCGGCAACCGAGCTGGAGTATTACATCTTTGAGAGCGACTATCGTGAAGCGCACGAAGCCGACTATCTGAAGTTGAAGCCGGCGGGCTGGTATCTGGAGGACTACCAGATCCTGCAGGGGACGCGGACGGAGGGCTTTCATGCTGCGGCGCGCCGCCATCTCAAGTATTCCGGGGTTCCGGTCGAGAACTCGAAGGGGGAGTGGGGGCTCGGTCAGCACGAACTGAATATTCGCTATGCCGGGACGCTGACGATGGCCGACCGGCACGTCGTCTACAAGCAATGCCTGAAGGAGATCGCCGACCAGATGGGGATCAGTGTGACCTTCATGGCCAAGTTCGCCCCGGATCGGGCCGGTTCGAGCTGCCATATCCATCTCAGTCTCTGGAAGGATGGACAGAATGCTTTTGTTGGTGAAGAGCAAATTGGACCGGTCAGGTCTTCACCGATCTTTCGCCACTTTCTGGGGGGATGGATTGCGCATGTGCCGGATGTCATGCCTTTCTACGCCCCGACGATAAATTCATACAAGCGGTTTGTCGATGCCTCGTGGGCGCCGACGCGGCTGGCGTGGAGCTATGACAACCGGACGGCCGGTTTCCGGGTTGTTGGGAGCGGGGCGAGTCTGCGGATCGAGTGCCGGATTCCGGGAGCGGACGCCAATCCCTACCTGGCGCTGGCGGCCTCACTCGCCTCCGGGCTCGAGGGGATTGCCCGGGGAATCGAACCGCCGGAGATCTTCACCGGCGACATCTACGCAGCCCGCCATCTGCCACGCGTTCCGTACACGTTGGCGGAGGCGACCGACAAGTTTGCGGCGAGCGACTTTGCACGCCGTGCCTTCGGCGACGAGGTCGTCGATCACTATACCCATTTCTTCCGCACGGAACAGGCGGCCTTCAATCAGACGGTCACCGACTGGGAGCGGAGACGTTACTTCGAGAGGATTTGAGCAATGAGCAGACTGGAAGGAAAAGTGGCGCTGATCACTGGCGCCGGTGGCGGGATTGGCCGTGAGTCGGCGCTTCTCTTCGCGCGCGAAGGGGCAAAGGTGGTCGTCGTCGATCTGACCGAGAAGACCGGCAAGCAGACGGTCAAGCTGGTCAAGGCAGCGGGTGGAGAGGCCGTCTTTGTGGCCGCCGATGTCTCGCGCGCCGATGATTGCGAAAGGATGGTCAAGACAGCGGAGAAGAAGTTTGGTCGACTCGACATCCTCTTCAACAATGCCGGGATTATGCACCATTCCGATGACAATGCGGTGACGACCGAGGAGTCGATCTGGGATCTGACGATGAACATCAACGCGCGCGGGGTCTTTCTTGGCTGCAAGTACGGGATTCCGGCATTGCGCCGGGCGGGTGGTGGATCGATCATCAACACGGCGTCGTTTGTGGCGTTGATGGGTGCGGCGACGCCGCAGGTCGCCTACACGGCAAGCAAGGGGGCAGTCCTGGCGATGACGCGTGAGCTGGCGGTGATTCACGCCCGCGAGAATATTCGCGTCAACTCGCTCTGCCCGGGGCCGCTGCGGACCGAGCTGTTGATGAGCTACCTGAATACGGATGAGAAGAAGCAGCGCCGACTGGTCCATATTCCGATGGGCCGTTTTGGTGAGGCGAGCGAGATCGCGCAGGCGGCGCTCTTCCTGGCCTCTGCCGAGTCGTCGTTCATCACCGGAACCGACTTTGTCGTCGATGGCGGCATTACCGCGGCCTATGTCACACCGGAGTAGGAGATGACGACACGCATTCAAACGACGATATCACCGCTCGACGGGACACTCTATCTCGAGCGTCCTCTCGCCTCATCGATGCAGATTGAACGGACTCTCGCGAGTGGCGTGGCCGCGCAGTCGTCCTGGCGACAGGTGCCGGTGACGGAGCGCGTCGCGATCTGCCGCCGCATGGCAGAATGGTGCGTTGCCAATGCCGACCAGCTTGGTGACGAGCTGACGCGCCAGATCGGGCGGCCGATCGCCTACAGCCCCTTCGAGCTGCGCCGTGGGTTCAACGAGCGTGTCCAGTACATGGCCGACATTGCTGAAGCGGAGCTGGCCGATATTGCGGTCGAGCCGAAGGAGAAGTTCCAGCGCTTCATCCGCCAGGAGCCGGTCGGGGTGGTGCTGGTGCTCGCGCCGTGGAACTACCCGTGGCTGGCCTCGGTCAATGCGGTCGTCCCGGCGATCCTCGCCGGCAACAGCGTCGTACTGAAGATGGCGCCGCAGACGCCGCTGGTCGCTGAACGCTACGCCGAGGCTTTTCGCGAGGCCGGCCTGCCAGAGGGAGTCTTCCAGTATCTGCACATCGATCACGATCAGGTCGCGGAGGTGATTGGTGATGGGCGAGTTGGCTTTGTCGCCTTCACCGGCTCGGTCGCCGGTGGGCACGCCGTGCAGCGCGCGGCGGCCAGTCGTTTCATCGCCACCGGGCTTGAGCTGGGCGGCAAGGACCCGGCCTATGTCCGGGCCGATGCGCCATTCGATGCGGCGGTCGAGAATCTGGTCGATGGGGCGATGTTCAACTCCGGCCAGTCCTGCTGTGCGGTCGAGCGGATCTATGTCCATCGTGATCTCTACGCACGCTTTGTCGAGGCCTATGTCGAGCTGACGCGGCAGTACCGGTTGGGTGATCCGCTCGATCCGGCGACGACCCTCGGGCCGCTAGTCCGGACGGAGGCGGCCGAGAAGGTGCGCGAGCAGATTGCTGCCGCTGTGGCGAAGGGAGCCCGCACCCTGATCGACCCGGCGGAGTTCGCGGCGAGCCGCGCCGGCTCGCCCTACCTTGCACCGCAGGTGCTGGTCGATGTCGATCACACCATGGCGCTCATGACCGAGGAGACCTTCGGCCCGGTCGTCGGCATCATGCCGGTCGCCGATGATGAAGAGGCGATCCGGCTCATGAACGACAGCCACTACGGTCTGACCGCCTCGATCTGGACCGCGGATACGGCGGCAGCGCTTGCGATCGGTGACCGGATCGAGACGGGAACGGTCTACCAGAACCGCTGTGATTATCTGGATCCGGCACTCGCCTGGGTCGGCGTGCGCGACTCGGGGCGCGGCGTCACCCTTTCGCAGCGCGGCTTCCAGCCCTTCACCCGGCTGAAGTCGTTCCATCTCCGGACGAGCTTCTGATGAGTAGAAAGATCGTCATGGGACTGCTGGTCTGTGATCACGTCGCCGACCGTTTCCAGCATCTCGATGGTGACTACCCGGCCATCTTTCCGGCGCTCTTTGCCCGGATCGGGACCGCGGTTGAATGGCGTATCTACGAAGTCAGTGCGGGCGAGTTTCCGGCCGTGATTGACGAGTGTGATGCTTATATGACGACTGGTTCACGCGCCTCGGCCTACGAGGCGCGTGACTGGATCATCAGGCTGAAGCAATTTATTCGCGTTCTCTACCGATCGGGCATCCCGCTCATCGGCATCTGCTTCGGCCACCAGGTGATCGCGGAAGCCCTTGGCGGGCGGGTCGCAAAGGCCACGACTGGCTGGGGAGTCGGGGTTCATCCGGTGACGGTCGACTGCCGCGAAGAGTGGATGGAGCCGTTCGAGCCGACGCCGGGGCTGCTCTATCTCCACCAGGACCAGGTGGTCGAGCTGCCACCCGGCGCGGTCAACCTTGGCCACAGCGACCATTGCCCGGTCGCCATCTACCGCATCGATCAGCAGATCCTCTGTATTCAGGCCCACCCCGAGCTGTCGCGTCCATATCTGGCCGCGGTGCTCGAAGACCGTCGCCCTCTGATCGGTGACGCGAAGGTCGACGCCGCCCTTGCTGTCCTCTCCAACCCGACCCATGAACTGGCAATCGCCCGTTGGATCGTGCGGTTTCTCAGGCGTGGTTGAAATTGGCGTTGCTCAGATACTGGGGGCGTGGGCCTCTGGCCCGCAGCTGAATGAAACGTCGATTTGTTTTAGCGCCCCAACGGGGCGCCGCATACCAGCCCAGGGTGAAACCCTGGGTAAGTGGATACCAATTATTTCTTCCGCGCCCCAACGGGGCGCCGCATACTACCCCGGGGTGCAACCCCGGGGTAAAGATCCCCGCATAATGATTTTTCGGCCAAGCCTCCGT
>CAIOZW010000388.1 GCA_903862855.1 uncultured Acidobacteriota bacterium | reverse complement strand
TGACCAGAAGGAACTTCGCATTTTCGAACCCATCTTACATCTTCCACCAGCCAATTTTGCTGCCAAAATCCCGGCAGAGCAACAAAAACAGCCCCAATGGTCCCATTCGTTGATCGTCAGACCGTGCCTCAATATTCAGTCACCTTCAGCCATGAAAAAGACCGACCGGTCTCCATTCCTGGTTTACCGGCCGGTCCGTCTGCCGCATTGACTTTCACCCGCTCACTGATCCATCCAGACCACCTCGTAGACCGTCGTACACCTCACACAGTAGAGCTGCCGCCCGTCATCCGACCACTCAAAATCGCTGATCAGGCTGCCGGTAAAGTTGGTCAGCTTGAACGGGGAATCACCATTGAGCGGCTGCCGCCAAATGTTGGCGGCATTGTCCTGCAATGAGATATAGTCGAGACTCTTTCCGTCCGGACTCCATCGAAAATAGTTGTACCGAGGATAATTGGGCCGCGGCAGGATCAGATATCTGACCGGTTCTCCTCCCTCGGCGGGCATTATCGCCACCTTCCCCGGTACCTTGTCTTCATTATAAAGACAGGCGATCCAGTCTCCGTCGGGCGATATCGTTGGAGATTCCGTCGCCAGTGTGGTCAATTGCTCTTCCTCTCCTCCTGCGAGCGGAACCCGCCAGATCGTTCTCTTTCGCGAATTCTCTGCCGTGTAGATCACCCACTTTCCATCGGGAGATATCTCAGGCTCCTTGTCGAGCCTCCCCGATGTCAGGGTGCGCTGGTTCTTTCCATCGATATCGATTCGGTGAATGCGCGGGTTGCCCGAGAGGCTCGAACTGAAGATGATCGATCTCCCGTCCGGAGTGATCACCGGATCACGGTTACTCTCCCGATTATTGGTCAACTTCCACTTCATTCCCTTCAGATCGGCCATCCAGATGTTCTCGTCATCCTCCAACCGCGAAGAGTAGAGGACCTTCCCATCGTCAAGAAGTCCCATGCCATCATAACCATCCTGCATAACCTGCGTCGAATAGCTCTCGAACTCATCCGGATTCTCACGCGTATTGAACCAGAAGGAGGTCTGGATCTGCCGTCGGATCGTCACCAGACGCGTCGCGCGGCTCTTCAGAGCTTTTGTCTGACGAGAAAGGGTCGGCTTGCCAAAATAGTCGTGGTCATCTGAGGTGATCTGTCGATCCTCACCAGTGCTTGTGTCAAGATAGTGCAGGTGGTGATTCGGTGCCGTCCCCCGAATCTTTGCCGAGATGATCATTCCCACGCTATCGTCCAACCATTCCAGTCCCAGCACATGCCCCCACTGGCGATTGGTCAGCGGACGCTCAACCCCACTCTGCACATCGAGGCCAACGACGTTATAGTAGAGTGGTTTCGTCGTTGTTCCAGCTGTCACGGCGATTGTCTTTCCATCAGGCGACCAGACCGGGCCATCAAGCGTATAAAATTCTGGTGTTTTTCGTATTTTGATTGTCCGGATATCGAGGCCATCGCGATCCGAGACCATCACATAGCTGCCACTCTCACCCTCCCCCTTCTTCTCCGTAGCATAGGTGATCCTCAACCCGTCCGGAGAGAAACTGACCGGGCTGTCGACACCTTCCTGCAGCTCTTCGACCTGGCCGGTCTCGAGGTTGATCCGGATCAACTGATTTCCCAGCTTTACCGAACCGAGTACATTGATCCTTGAGACATAGATATGGCGACTGTCTGGAGAGATCGTTGGCCACAGATAGCCGTTTCGACTCGGTCGCAGAAGCTTCCGCTCCTTGCTCGTCTCGAGATCTCGAACCCAGATATTGAAGAGGCTCTGCTCATGGCTGATATAGACCAGATAACGTCCATCGGGTGATATCGA